>JAVEET010000115.1 GCA_030840295.1 Pseudonocardiales bacterium | reverse complement strand
GATCATGAGAGTGTTTGATCTCGATTGGTAGTTACCGCATGCGCCGCGGTTACCGTGCGCAGTCTTGGGCGATGTTGTTGACTTTTGTTAGAGCATGATGAACGCTGAATCCGTCCCCGTCTGTTCGGGGAGCAGGTCGTAGGAGGACGGAAGCTGTCATGCTCGCTCGCCAGCGCCAAGCGCGAATCCTCGACGAGGTTCGCCGCGCTGGAGGTGTCCGGGTCTCTGAGTTGACCACGCTGCTCGGGGTGTCGGACATGACCATCCGCCGCGACCTCGACCAACTGTCGATCGAGGGCTCCATTCAGAAGGTGCACGGTGGCGCGGTCCTCGGCAGCCACGTAACCGAGGAGCCCGGTTTCGAAGTCAAGAGCGCCCTGGCCCAGCCGGCCAAGCTGGCGATTGCCACTCGAGCGGCCGAACTCATCACACCGGGGACCGCTGTCGCCCTGTCTGCGGGTACCACGACCTGGAGTCTGGGCCGCTTCGTCGCCATGATCGCCGGGCTCACTGTCGTAACGAATTCCACCACGGTGGCGGACACGATCAGCGCCGGCGAGACCAAGCAAACTGTCATCCTCACCGGTGGTGTGCGCACCCCCAGCGCCGCGCTGGTCGGCCCGGTCGCCGATGCCACCATCAGGTCCCTGCACTTCGATCAGCTCTTCCTCGGGGTGCACGGTATGGACCCGCACGCAGGATTCACCACCCCTAACCTGGCCGAGGCAGAGACCAACCGGGCCCTGATATCCCGGGCCCGCCAGGTGATCGTGGTCGCCGACTCGTCCAAGTGGGCGACGGTCGGGCTGGCCGATTTCGGACCTCTCTCAGTGGCCGATGTACTGATCACCGACGAAGGCCTGCCCGCCGAGGCCCGTGCGACGCTCGCCGAGTTCGTCGGTGAACTCATGGTGGTTTCGTACGAAACTATCGAGTTGGTCCGATGACCACCCGCCAATCCATCATCCTGGCCGACGGACGCGATCTGTTCTACTTCGATCTCGCACCGGGCGCCGACCGCAGCGCCAAGGATCAACGTGAGCTACCCCAGACCGCGACCTCGTCGCAGATCCGATGGGACCCGCTGTTCAGCGAATGGTCGGTGATCGCTGGGCACCGCCAGTCACGCACCTACCGGCCGCCGACCAGCCTGTGCCCGCTGTGTCCGACCCGGGACGACGAAAACCTGACCGAGGTGCCTGCCGCCGATTACGACGTGGCGGTGTTCGAAAACCGCTTCCCATCCCTGACCACCGAAGCCGGCGAATCGGTCCCGGTGGTCGATGACTTCCCGTTCAAGTCCGGCCCCGGTGACGGACGCTGCGAGGTCGTCTGTTTCACCAGCGACCACAACACGTCATTCAGCCAGCTCGACACCGCGCACGCGCGAACCGTCTTCGACGCGCTGGCCGATCGGACCGCCGCCCTCAGCGCAATCCCTACCATCGAGTACATCTTCTGTTTCGAGAACCGGGGCGAGGAGATCGGCGTCACGCTGTCCCACCCGCATGGGCAGATCTACGGCTATCCGCTGGTCCCACCGAGGATGCTGCGGGCCGCCGAGACGGCGGCCGACTACGAGCGGGAGCACGGTGCCTGCCTGCGTTGCGAGCTGCTGCGGCGCGAGATCGAGGCGGTTGACCGGATCGTCACGGCGACCGAGCACTGGACGGCCTTGGTACCGTTCGCGGCTCGCTGGCCGTATGAGGTTCGGATCATCGCCAACCGCCACGTGCCGGACCTGCCAGCCCTGACCGATACCGAGCGGGACGACCTCGCAACGATCTATCTGGACGTGCTGGGACGCTTCGACCGGCTCTTCGAAACCCCCGCGCCTTACATCGCCGGCTGGCACCAGGCACCGGTACGGACACTGCGCGACTCGTGGCACCTCGGCGCGGAGATCTTCACCATCCGGCGGGCGCCGGGCAAGCTCAAGTACCTGGCCGGGTCGGAGTCCGGCGCCGCAGTGTGGATCAACGACATCTCACCGGAGATCGCCGCCGCCCGGCTTCGCGGCGACTGACCCGCCTACGGCCGCCGCCGCTCGGGGCGACTCGCCGCTGCGGCGGTGTCCGCTCGCTACCGACGGGAATGGATCCACTCCAGGGCCGTCTGTTGTTCGATCCTGATCGCCTTGGCGATCACCCTGACGATCTCGGGCTCGAACTTCTTTCCGATGAACGGGACGTCGACCTTCACATCCCCTTCGACCGTCTCCACCGAACCACTGCCGGACGGTTGGAGCACCGCCGATCCCACCATGCTGGCCGGCTGACCCTTGATGGTCACCTTCACCCGGGCGGTGCGCCCACCGGACGAATCAGCCGGGCTCCATTCCTCGACCTGTCGTACCTCGATGGTGTCGCCCAGGAACTTCTTCGCGAAATCCGGCACCTCGGCGGGCATCGTCCGATCGACCTGAATGCGCGCGCCACCGTCGGAAGCGGGCTCGACCGTCACATCCCAGCTCAGCGCCCCGGACAGTTTGCAGGCGTCCTCCCGGACACTCTGCTGGCAATGGGCCTCGAAGGTCTCCTCGACCGTGGCGTCCGAGGATGTCGTCTCACTCAGCTTCATCACCAGATCATCCCAGGCCCGATCGTGTAACACCCGGCGGCCTAGACGTGCCGGTTGTTACACGATCGCGAAAGGGGCGGCCCCGTTTCCGGGACCGCCCCTTTCCGAACCGATTGGACTTGGCGATTGGACTTAGAAGTCCATGCCGCCCATGCCACCGTCGCCGCCGCCGGGCATGCCCGCGGGGGCCTTCTCCGGCTTGTCGGCCACAACGGCCTCTGTGGTGAGGAACAGCGCGGCAATCGATGCGGCGTTCTGCAGCGCCGACCGGGTCACCTTGGCGGGCTCGACTACGCCGGCCTTGACCATGTCGACGTACTCGCCGGTCGCGGCGTTGAGGCCCCAGCCTGCCTGTAGGCCGGCCACCTTCTCTGCCACAACGCCGCCCTCGAGGCCGGCGTTGATCGCGATCTGCTTGAGCGGCGCGGTCAGCGCGACGCGAACGATGTTCGCACCGGTGGCCTCGTCACCTGACAGGTCCAGCTTGTCGAACGCGGTCGCGGCAGCGTTGGCAAGTGCAACGCCACCACCGGGGAGCAGGCCCTCTTCGACGGCGGCCTTCGCGTTGCGAACGGCGTCCTCGATGCGGTGCTTGCGCTCCTTGAGCTCGACCTCGGTCGCGGCACCGACCTTGATGACCGCAACGCCACCGGCCAGCTTGGCCAGTCGCTCCTGCAGCTTCTCACGGTCGTAGTCCGAGTCGGAGTTCTCGATCTCGGCACGGATCTGGTTGACGCGACCCTGGATCTGGTCGGCGTCACCGGCACCCTCGACGATCGTGGTCTCGTCCTTGGAGACGTTGATCCGGCGGGCGCGACCGAGCAGTTCCAGGCCGGCGGTCTCGAGCTTGAGGCCGACGGTCTCGGAGATGACCTGGCCACCGGTCAGGATCGCGATGTCCTGCAGCATGGCCTTGCGGCGGTCACCGAAGCCCGGCGCCTTGACGGCGACGGACTTGAAGGTGCCACGGATCTTGTTCACGACCAGGGTCGAGAGGGCTTCACCCTCGACGTCCTCGGCGATGATGGCCAGCGGCTTGCCGGACTGCATGACCTTCTCCAGCAGCGGGAGCAGGTCCTTGACGGAACCGATCTTGCCTTCGACGATCAGAATGTACGGGTCGTCGAGGACGGCTTCCATACGCTCGGTGTCAGTCACGAAGTAAGCCGAGATGTAGCCCTTGTCGAAGCGCATACCCTCGGTCAGTTCGAGTTCGAGGCCGAAGGTGTTCGACTCCTCGACCGTGATGACGCCTTCCTTGCCGACCTTGTCCATGGCCTCGGCGATGAGCTCGCCGACCGTGGTATCAGCGGCCGAGATCGACGCGGTGGCCGCGATCTCTTCCTTGGTCTCGACGTCCTTGGCTGCGTTGAGCAGCACCTCCGAAACGGCGGCGGTGGCGGCTTCGATGCCGCGCTTGAGCGCCATCGGGTTCGCGCCGGCGGCGACGTTGCGCAGCCCCTCTTTGACCAGGGCCTGGGCAAGCACGGTGGCGGTGGTGGTTCCGTCCCCTGCTACGTCGTCGGTCTTCTTGGCAACTTCCTTGACGAGTTCCGCGCCGATCTTCTCGTACGGGTCCTCGAGCTCGATCTCCTTGGCGATGGACACACCGTCGTTGGTGATGGTGGGGGCGCCCCACTTCTTCTCCAACACGACGTTGCGGCCCTTCGGACCCAAGGTCACCTTTACGGCGTCGGCAAGGATGTTCATGCCGCGCTCGAGGCCGCGGCGGGCCTCTTCGTCGAACGCGATCAATTTAGCCATGCGATGTCGTCCTTTGCTTGTCTGGGACTGACTGGAGTACTGACTAGTCCAGCTTCCGATCGGCGATGCCCGCGACGGACGGTGCCCGTCAGGTGGGCACCTCATCACGATCGGCTGGCACTCACAGTACGCGAGTGCTAAGTCAGGTTTAGCACTCGACCCCGGTGAGTGCAAGGTAGAACGGGACGCCCGCGCTGGACGTCGGTGGCTCACTGTCCAGGGTTGGGTGAACGGTCTATTCGGCCGGCACGCCTGGGTTGATTCGGCGGATCACCGGCACCAGGGGACGGGCGGCCGCGGGCTCTGCGAGCAGATCGGCAAGTTCCAGCTGGAGAGCGCGGAAGAAGTCGTGATCGAAGTGCGCCTGCACTGCGGCTCCGTCTGCGAATTCTTCCCACAGGAATACCTGATCCTCGTCGTTGGGATCGGCCGCTACGGCAAACAACAGGGTTCCGGGCTCGCCGTCGAGCGTCTGGGCATAGTTGACGAGGATCTGCAGCAGGTCATCGCGCTTTCCGGGTTTCGCGCTCATCTGCAAGATCGCCCCGAACTGCCCAACGCCTCTGGGCGCTGCTGTCTCGTCCACAATTGCCTCCGTCTTGTCCCACTGGGGCGAACGTGTGATGCCGCGCGGGCTATTCCCTGGCCGCGATCGCCGGCCGCTGGACCGATGGCTGGATTTGGACAGACAGCCGACCGGCCCGGATCCACCAGGATCCGCGCCAGTCGGCTCTCAACGATCGATCGGAACTCAGCCGACGATGTGTACTCCCTCGGCCTGTGGGCCCTTGGCGCCTTGGGCGACCTCGAACTCCACCCGCTGACCCTCCTCGAGCGAGCGGTACCCGTCGGACTCGATGGCGCTGTAGTGGACGAAAACGTCCTGGCCACCGTCTACGGCGATGAAGCCGTAGCCCTTCTCGTTGTTGAACCACTTAACGCTGCCCTGTGCCACGCGCGCTCCTTGCTAGGGGCCGTCCGTCGCTCACACCTCGTGAGGGCGGGGTCTTCGTCCCGTCGGTCCCGATCAACGCACCCCGCATGGCCTCCGGCAAGGCCATTGTGGTCCTTCGTCGTGCGAAACACCTGGTACTGCGACCAGGGCAGAAATTACCTGCACAAGATCAGCTTGGCTACCTGCCGGCTCAGGAGGTGGCAGACCCTGAGGGCTTGGTGCTCGATCCGGGCGGAACCTTGGACGGCTTTCCCACGGTTGGCGACGGCTTGGACGGGGTCGCACTGGCCGTGGGGGCCGGGGCATAACCATTACAGCTCACCTCGAAGCTGCCAGCGGCGCTCGATGTGCCTTTCGACTTGACCGGTCGGCCTTTCGCGTCGTACTTCACGAGAACAAACGTCCCCGTCCCGGCGTACTTGTCACCATTAGCGGTGACCGTAAGCCTCCCCACGGCTTTGCCGGTTTCGTCACGGATTCCGTTGATGGCCTGGTAGATCGAGGTGCTGCCGTCCTTGCCATGCGTCACCAGGACGGCGGAGACCGGCGTCCCCTTGACGGTGAGTGTGACGGCGTTGGTTCCCTCATTGCCGACCGCCTGAGTCGCCCGGTCCGATGCGGTACAGGTCGCCCTGAACGCAGTCTTCGTGCCGGCCACGGTGACGGTCGCGGTGCCGCTGCCCTTGGCTGCACTCGAGGTCGCCAGACCGCTGAGGTCGGGGGCCGGTGTTGGGCTCTTGCCCTTCGAACCACACGCCGACACGGACGCCGCGATCACGGCAACGGCCGCGATGTACCGGACGATCCTGGACATACGGGGTCCCTTCCGCGAATTCGCTGTCACGTCTGACTGGCCCGGAAGATTCTAGGCGAGGGCATAGCCTGAACCGATCGTCCCGACAATCGGAAGGCGGCCCTGATGCCCGAGGATACCCGGCACACCGCCGCGGGTGACGGCCGCAACGAGAGCGAAGCGGACCGGCTGGATCGCAATTACGGAGAGCTCCTCCAGGAACTGCGGGTGTCCGAGACCGGCGTGCAAATCCTCTTCGCCTTCATGCTGTCGGTCGCGTTCCAGCAGCGATTTCAGAGCATCGACAGCTTTCAGCGTGCCGTTTACGTGCTGACCCTGATCTGCTGCACCTTGTCGGTTGCACTGCTGGTGGCACCGGTTTCCTTTCACCGCCTGGTGTTCCGCCACGGGCTGAAGGAGCAACTGGTGATGACCGCCAGCCGGTTGGCCATAGCGGGCACCACCTTCCTGCTGCTGTCGGTACTCAGTGGCGTCCTGCTGATCTTCGACTATGTCGTGGGACGGACGTTTGCCGTCCTCACGACTTCGATTCTCGGCCTGATCTTCGTCTTGCTGTGGATCGCCCTTCCGTTGTACTACCGGGCCACCCACGAAAGCTGAACCAGGCCGGGTTCGCTACCTACAGCAATCCGGCTGACCGCATCCCCTTGAGCGTCGGCGGGATCACCGCGGTGGGACCGACCCGCTCGGCGACCGCGTCCAGGGTCTTCAGCCCGTCACCGGTGTTGTAGATGACCGTCTCCCGGGTGGTGTCGAGCTGACCGCTTTCCACCAGCTTCTTCAAGACCGCCGTGGTGACGCCGCCTGCGGTTTCGGTGAACACGCCACACGTCTGGGCCAGCAGCTGGATCCCGTCCCGGATCTCGTCATCGCTCACGTGGGCCATCGCCCCGCCGGTGGAACGCACGGCATCGAGGGCGTATGGACCGTCGGCCGGGTTACCGATATTGAGGGACTTGGCTATTCCGGTCGGCTTGACCGGGACCACCCGGTCCGTGCCATCGGCGAAGGCCTGGGCGATCGGCGAGCAGCCGCTGGACTGTGCACCGTAGACCCGGTAGTCCGTCGCCTCGACCAGCCCGATCGACTGCAGTTCCTTGAAGGCCTTGTGCACCTTGGTCAACAGCGAACCCGAGGCCATCGGTGCCACGATCTGCTGGGGTAGGCGCCAGCCGAGCTGCTCAGCCACCTCGAAGCCGAGCGTCTTGGATCCCTCGGCGTAGTAAGGCCGAACGTTGACATTGACGAAGGCCGTGCTCTCGAACTCGTCGGTCTCGGCCAGCTCGCTGCACAGCCGATTGACGTCGTCGTAACTGCCTTGGACGGCCACCAGGGTGCCACCGTATACCGCGGTCTGGGTGATCTTGGCCTTCTCGAGATCCGTGGGGATGAACACGATCGAATCCATGCCGATCCGCGCAGCGTGCGCCGCCACCGAATTCGCCAGGTTGCCGGTCGAGGCGCAGGCGATGCGGCTGAAACCGAGTTCTCGAGCGGCAGTGATCGCGACGGACACCACGCGATCCTTGAACGAATGGGTCGGGTTGGCCGAATCGTCCTTCACCCAGACCGGTGCGGTGAAACCCAGCCGGTCGGCGAGCCGATCCGCGCGGATCAACGGCGTCATTCCGGTACCCGAGTCGACGCGAGTCTGCGCATTCTGGCCGGTCGGTAACAGACCGGCGTAACGCCAGATCGAATGCGGTCCGGCCGCGATCTGCTCTCGGGTCACCCGGGCCAACCGCTCGGCGTCGTAGCCGATCTCCAGGGGACCGAAACACTCGAAACACGCATGTTGGGCGCCGAGCGGGTAGGTCGCGCCGCAGTTGCGGCACACCAGACCGGACGCGGGGGTTTCGCCGGACGTACCAGCGGGGCGATCGATTACAGCAGTCATTTCCGAGGCCTCTCCTCATCTTTCCCGGGCGTCATGGCGACTGTCCGGGCCGGAGTTGGCACCTACCTCGCGACCCCATGTTCACGCTGACGCGTGGACGTGGATGCGAGCTGTCGCGGTGGTTGCCGGGGCTTCAACGGGCCGGTCCCTCTGCCCCTCTGGATGAGCGATATGTGGTCGGCACGCAGCGCCAACCCACCAGGGGTTCGGTGACCACCGGGGGCGTCGGGCTACGTGCAGCCGACGTTGTGCCGCTAACTGTAGTCGCTGGTCAGAACGAGAACGATCGGACCCTCGGGCAGGCCGCTAAATCGTGGCCTGACTCGCTGGACGGCGGGAAACTGAGCCTGCAACGCCGTCGCCGCTGCCTGGGCACCGGACACGTTCGGGTCGTAATAGGCCGCCGTCGACAGAATGTCGCCGGAGAAGTTGCCCCCGTTGGAGGCAACCCACCCGCCCCGGGTGAGCCGGCTGACCGCGGTGTTGGCCAAGCCGGCAGTGTTGGAGTTGTTGAGGACGATCACCGCGGGACGGCTGGCACTGGGTTTGGCTGTGGTGGGCGTGGCCTTGGGCGTCGTGGGGGCAACCGGCGGTTTCACGGGTGCACTGGATGAAGGTTTGGCCGAGGACGGGGTCGACTCGGCGGTCGAACTGGGCGTGCTTGTGATGCGACTCGCCTGGCGGCCCTTGGGTTGATTCAGGGCTACGAATGCGAATACGGCGATCAGCACGCCCACCAACAGGGCTATCAGGCCGATCGAGAGTTCCAGGCGCCGTCGGACCGGCGAGGGTGGAGCGCTATGCGACATTGATTGTGGGTCACACCTCGATGCCCAAGCGGCGAGCCGAGCGCTGCCGCTGGCGACTGGCTCGAAGTCGTCTCAGCCGCTTGACCAGCATAGGGTCTGCCGCCATGGCAGCCGACGAGTCGATGAGACCGTTGAGTACCTGGTAGTACCTGGTAGCCGACATGTCGAACAGCTCGCGGATGGCCTGCTCCTTGGCGCCGGCGTACTTCCACCATTGCCGTTCGAAGGCCAGGATCTCGCGATCGCGACGCGTGAGACCGCCCAGTTCATCGCCGACTTCGACGCCCGAAGCTGCGGACTCGGCCGTTGCATCCGCAGTGTCGCCGGTTGCGGTGGGCGCGAGTTCCATGCGGCCTCCGAGCGTCATCATGGGCGGTGGTTCGCCGCCCCGGGTGGTGAAAAGATGAAGATTTATCAGCGAATTCCACATATGTAATTCGATGTCAGGGTCATTCAACCACGCTCTGGCAACTGACATCGAATCAGCGGAGCGTGTCGTCCGATCCGCCCAACCCTGTCCCCCGCCTCGACCGCCGAAGCACGATTCGCCTCGGAGCCGACCAGCGGCACACCTGGATCAGACTACGGCCAAGACTAGGGCATCGACGGTTTCCACAACCGCGGACGTCGTCCACATTTCACTGTCGAACGGCCTGGTGAGTCGACGGGACGGCAACGCTCGAAACATGACACCCGTGCCCCGGATGACCGTTTCCGAGCAGACCATCAGCGCCCTCGCCCGATCCCTCGATCAAGCGGCGGTTCAGCTCAGGCATGCCCGCGCCCGGGTGCGCGATCGGGCCCTGATCTGTCAGTGGCAATCACCAGCGGCGACCGAGTTCGCCGCCCGGCTTCA
This sequence comes from Pseudonocardiales bacterium, assembly GCA_030840295.1. Classification (GTDB taxonomy): domain Bacteria; phylum Actinomycetota; class Actinomycetes; order Mycobacteriales; family Jatrophihabitantaceae; genus Jatrophihabitans_A. The sequence goes on along the minus strand of JAVEET010000115.1, from coordinate 22,601 downwards.
GAGCGCGTTGGGCGGGTTCGGAGTAACCGCCGGACGGCTGGAAAAGACCGCGGACGCGCTGAGACGACATGAAGGCACCGCGTCCTCCCGGGCGATTGCCGCAGCACGGGTGGCCGCAACCGCGGACGCCCTGGTACGGCCGGTCCACCTGATCGACCTGCTGTGATGGCCGGTTCCATCAGCGTCAGCGGCGGCCGGTTCTCCATCTCCGCAGACTTCGCCCAACTGCGGATGCTCGCTGACGCCCTCGAGACGGCCCTGCCGACCATCCGTGATGCCGCCCGCAGCGCCCTGCGCACCCTGACCGATCCGGCGCTCGCACCGCCGGCGCTGCTCGACCCGCTCGGTGCGGCCGAGGTGGCGGCCGCCGCTGGACGCACCATTGCGACGACCGGCGCAGTGCTGGCCGAATGCACGCTGCTCGCCGCCGGCCTGCGGGCCGCGGCCACCTGCTACGAGAACGCCGACGATCTATCTGGTCGGTGGGCACCCCTGATGAGGGCGATCCGCCAGTTGCCGGGTGCGGTGGCCGCGAGCCTGCCCCACCTTCTTCTCGCGCGTGGCGGTGCGGAACCGGTTGCCGTGCTGGCCGGTGCCCGGGTGTTCGCCGAACATGATCCGGACCTGGCGGCACCGCTCCTCGACGTACTCAGTTCCGCCACGCCCGGCCCGCTGCCACCTGGTAGCGCGCTCTACCTACCCGATCGGTCGCTGTCTCCGATCGCCGGTCATGCGCGCGGTTTGGCGAACTTTTACTCAGACGGACGACCGCTGGTCTCCCGGCGGTCCGGTGAGCCGAGCGACGATGGAGCCGGGCCGCCACGCGGCGTCGCCGACTTGCTGCGCGGGCTGAGCTGTCGCGATGACAGCACCACCAGCGGGCGAATCGACATCCGATTCGTGACCCACACTCGACCGGACGGTGCCAGCACCCGCTCGGTCATCGTCGATTTGCCCGGCACGAAGGACTGGAATCTACTGGATCGCCACAATCGGAACGTGGCGGACCTGACCACGAACCTCCGGGCGGTCGGAAACGAGCAGACCACCTACGAATACGGGGTGGTCGCCGCCCTGCTTGCCAGCGGCGTCGGGGCCGACGAGCCGATCCTGCTGGTCGGCCACAGCCAGGGCGGCCTGGTCGGGGCGCGGCTGGCCGCCGATCTCGCCGCATCGGACCGGTTCCGGATCACCCACCTGCTGACGGCCGGCGCGCCGATCGGGCTCGTGGACATCCCGTCGCAGGTTCAGGTCCTGTCTCTGGAAAATGCCGGCGATATCGTGGTCGGCCTCGATGCGGCCGACAACCGCTCGCGCCCCAACCAGATCACCGTCCGGACCAGCCGCACGGCATCGACCTTCGGAGCCCGTCACAGCCTGACCGGCGCCTACCTCCCCGCGGCCCGGGACGTGGACGCGGCAGGTGATCCTTCGGTCGATGCCTGGGTGAGCGGCGCCGGCGCATTCCTGACCGGCGACGGGATAGAAACCCGCGCCTTCCAGATCGATCGGCAACCTTGACCGCTGCCTTGCCCTATCCGGTCACCTCCAGCACGATCACGACATGTTCGGACTGATGCAGGACTACCCGCTGACCATCGAATCAATACTGCGGCGCGGCGAGCAGTACTTTCCCAAGAAGACGGTGTCCACGAACACGATCGAGGGCATCGAGCGGATCAGCTTCGCCGACCTCGGAGTGCGCGCCCGTCAGGCCGCCGGGATCCTGAACACTCTCGGCATCTCCGAGGGCGGCCGGGTCGGCACCTTCGGCTGGAACACCGCCGATCACATGGCCATGTACCTCGCGGTGCCGGCGACCGGGCGGGTACTGCACACGCTGAACATCCGGCTCTTTCCGGAACAGCTGATCTACACGGCGGGCCACGCCAATGACGAGGCGGTCTTCGTCGACCGCTCGTTGTTACCTCTTTTCGCGAAATACCTACCCAGCCTCAGCACCGTGCGGCACGTGGTGGTCTTCGACGACGGCTCAGCCAACGAACTTCCCGACGATTCCCGGGTCGTGCGGTGGCAGGACGTAGTGGGTGACGAATTCGACTTTGCCGGCAAGGTGAAGGACGAGAACACCGCGGCGGCGATCTGCTACACCACAGGGACCACCGGCAGCCCCAAGGGCGTGCTCTATTCGCACCGCTCGACCTGGCTGCATTCGCTGATCACCCAGGTGCCCTCCACCTTCGCGCTTCGCGAGTCCGACACCCTGATGCCAGTGGTCCCGATGTTCCACGCGATGGCCTGGGGCCTCCCTTACGCCGCCATGATGGCCGGTGCGGACGTCGTGATGCCCGGCCCGGATCTGTCCCCACCGAGCCTGCTCGAGCTGCTCGAGCGCGAGAAGGTCACGATCACGGCCGGAGTACCGACGATCTGGATGGGAATGCTGCCGCTGCTGCCTGGACGGAACCTGAGCGCGCTGCGCACCGTGATCTGCGGGGGCTCGGCGGTGCCCAAGGCCTTGTCCGAAGGCTGGCGCGACGCCATCGGGTTGCCGATCACCCAGGCCTGGGGCATGACCGAACTGTCACCGATCGGATCGGTCGCCACCCTGCGCTCGGAGTACGACGGCGCCCCTGAAGAGGAGCAGGCCGAGGTGCGTGCGACGGCCGGTTTCGCCCCGATAGGGGTCGAGATGCGGATCGTGGATCCACAGACCGGCCAGGCGCTGCCGTGGGACAACCAAGCCTCCGGCGAACTGGAATGCCGCGGCCCCTGGATCGCACGGCAGTACTACCGGACCGACGAGCCGGGCGAGCAGTTCACCGAAGACGGTTGGCTCCGTACCGGCGATGTGGGTGCTATCTCCGACCTCGGCTACCTGCGCCTGGTCGATCGCACCAAGGATCTGATCAAGTCCGGCGGCGAATGGATCTCCTCGGTGCAGCTGGAGAACACCATCATGGGCCACCCCTCGGTGGCCGAAGCCGCGGTGATCGCCCTGCCGCATTCGAAGTGGATGGAGCGGCCCTTCGCCTGCGTGGTCGTGAAATCAGGCCAGGAGTTGACCAAGGCCGACCTGATGACTTACCTGGCCACGCAGGTCGGCAAGTGGGGGCTGCCGGACGACCTGGAATTCATCGACGAGATTCCCAAGACAAGTGTCGGCAAGTTCTCGAAGAAGGCGCTCCGCGAGCGGTTCGCCGAAAGGCGGCTGGGCTGACCAACAGCAGTCACACAATGTAACAATCCGCTCACGGATTGCGACTTTCGGCGTGTCGCGCATTATCCTCCGGTGTGACAGTTGTGACTGAAGTGATTGGTAAACGGCTGTCATCCGATCACATTTGCAAGGGGTCCCGCCCGACACTGCCCCTGCCGGACGACCAGGAATCAGCAACATGCGCCTCACAGCCGAACTATCTCCGCATCCGCTTCGCCGCCGCCTGATCGCCCTCCTGGTGTCCGTCGCCGCCCTCGCCGCCTTGCTCGTCTCCTATCTGCCGACCTGGGCCAACGCGGCGGCCGGCCGAAGTCCGGTCGGCGTGCTGGAGGTGGCGTCGTTCACCAACGGACGGGCCACGGTGGGCGGATGGACGATCGATCCTGACGTCAAGACCCCGATCGGCGTCCGGATCTACATCGATGGCAAGCCTCAGCTGTGGCGGGCCGACAAGATCCGTCCCGACGTAGCCAAGGCCGCCCTCGGCTACGGTGCCGCGCACGGGTTCAGCGGGACCTTCGGGCTCGCCAACGGCAGCCACCGGATCTGCGCCGTGGGCATGAACGTAGGAATCGGCGGCACGAACACCACGCTGGGCTGCAAGACAGTGCTCGCGCAGAACAATCCGGTGGGCGCCATGACAAGCGTGACCCGCACGCCGGCCGGCCTCAGGGTCGCCGGCTGGGCCTTGGACCCCAACGCGAGCGCGCCCGTCACCGTGGACGTCACCGTCGACGCGGTGCACACCAGGGTGGTCGCGTCCGCGACGCCCAAGGCCAGCCTGAGTGCAGTGCCCGCCTCGTACAACGCCGTCTACGGCGTCAACCACACCTTTGTGTTGAACCTCAAGGCGGCAACCGGTAGCCACAAGGTGTGTCTGACGGCGTTCAATGTCGGCATCGGCGCCAATTCCCAGATCATCTGCAGGACGTATGTGGTTTCGCCGAACCCGTTCGGCTATCTCGACACGGCGACCAGAACGTCGGCGACCACGATCACGGTGACAGGCTGGGTCATCGACCCCGATACGGTCAAAGCCACCTCGGTGAACATCCTGATCGACGGCAAACTGACCAACAACATCCCGGCCAACACCACGCGGACCGACGTGGCCGCCGTGTACCCCGCCTACGGTCCGGGGCACGGCTACGCCAAGGTGATCAGCGCCAACGGCAACCCGCACACCGTCTGTGGATCGGCGGTCAATGTCGGCGTCGGCGCGGCCGTCGCCTTGGCCTGCAAGTCACTGCCCAGCACCGGTGACACCGTGCCGGCGCCGGTGACCGGCCTGCAGGCGGGCGCCGCCAGCGGCAGCATCACGCTGACCTGGGCCGCGGCCAGGTCCGTGACTACACCGGTGACGGCATACCAGATCACCGTCAAGGAGACCGGCAACATCATCAAGGTGAGTGGTTCGACCCTGAAGGCGGCGATCACCGGCCTCACCAACGGCAAGCGGTACACCTTCACTATCGTGGGGTTGAACACAATGGGCACCGGTTCACCGGCTACCGTCACCGGGGTCCCGGTGGCGATTCCGCCGCAGACCTCGCCTGCTCCGGTGTCGACGAGTCACTACATCCGCAACATCACCGGCAACGCCGTGTCCGACAGCGCTCTGATGCGCAAGATGGGTGCTGCCGATGCCGGCTACAACCCGTCCGGCCACAGGTATCTGGTGCTGTTGCAGATTGGCGGCCAGGATCAGAGCCGCGGCGGCGTCCTGCTGTCAGCGACATCGCGATACGTCTCGAACGCAGCGGTCGTGACGGCGATGAAGGCTTACCTGGACGGGTACGTGACCAAGCAGAAGCTCAACGCCCCGATGCTGCTGGCGATCGGCACGAACAACGACGTCGACGTGAGCTCCGTCGCCGGTGCGATGTGGGCCAGGGGCGTCGTGAACCCAGTCGTGAGCTATGCGGCCCGTTACGCCAACATCAGGGTGGGTGGCGCCAACGACATCGAACCGGGCTTCTCGGCCACCGCTGGTGAGACCAAGTCATGGCTGTCGGGGTACGTCGGCGCGACGAGCGCGCAGTTCGTGTTCAACGGCTCGGCGGACGGCTGTTCGACCGGTGCCGCTGCCAGCCGCTGTAACAACGGCTGGACGATGGCCGATCTGCAGTGGCTCAGCGGCGGCGCGGCACCCACCCGATCGCTGAGCCTGCCGCAGATCTACAACTCCGCCATGCCGCTGCAGTGGAAATTCATCTCGCTGACCGGGGTCAGCGCCAGAAAGCCGAAACTGTACTTCGGAGGGCCGTTGACGGAGTACACCGCGTGTCAGCAGGCAGGTTCGTGCGGCAGCATCACTAATGTGGACGCGTGGAACAAGCTGTGGGCGGCCATTTCATCAGCGACCGCAACCCGGCAGGCGGACATGCCGCACGGCACCGACCTCAGGATCAATTGAGCCGCGGCACGCGGATCTTCCGAATCCGCGGTTTCGGTTCGGTTGCCGGCTCGACGTCAGCGGTTGCGCTGATCCTGATGGCGGCGACGGCCTGCACCAAGGCGCCGCCACCCGGCGCAACCGCTAGCACCGTCGTCACGTCCGCCACCGGATCCGCCGGCTCGAGCGCGCCGAGCGGCGCAACCTCGGGGTCGGCCGGTCCGACCACGGCGCCGACGTCGGCCACCGGTTCCGCCGTCAGTGCAACCCCGACGCCCACCCGCAGCGCCACCGCGGCCGCCGGTCCGCCAGCCTGCACCACCGGCGCGCTCACCATCGAGGTGCAGCGGGGATCCGGGGCCGCGGGGCACCAGTTCGCTTCCCTGGTGTTCACGAACGCCTCGCCGACGGCCTGCTCCATCACCGGTTTCCCCGGCGTCGCCCTCCTCATCGCCGGCGCTCCGCTCGCCCGTCCAGCGACCCGATCCGGCCAGAGCATCAAACGCATCGACCTGAAGCCGGGGTCCAAGGGCACCGCATTGTTGACCAATGACTCGACCTGCAACGCCGAAAACTCCGACTCGGTGCAGATCATCGTGCCGAACCAGACCGAGAAGGTCGTCCGCCCGCTGCGCTTCCGAGGCTGCACCATGACAATCAACCCGGTTGCCGCAGCCTGACGCTGCTGTCGTCAACCCGGTTGCCGCAGCCGACCCCGGTCGCGGCGCCGCCAGTAATTCGCGGTTCACCGGCCGGTGCGCCATGGGTACGCTGCATTGGCGTCCGCCGATTGCACCGAACTGCGAGAGGGCCCCCGAGCTCGATGACGAACCCAGCAGACCCCTCGGCCTCGAATGAGTCCGCGGAGCAGCCTTCGGCCGAGCCGCAGCCGCCACCCCGGCCGCGGCGAGGCAGCGTTCGTACTCAGGACGGCGACACCGCTGCTGCTCCCTCGCCGGCCGCGGTTCGCAGGCGGCTCATCGCCCAGGACGCGCGGGACCAGAAATACGCCGAGGACGCTCGGCGTCGACGCAATCGGCGCAACGTCCTGATCGGTTCCGGAGTGGCGATCGGCGTGGTGGGCGTCGCGGCAATCGTGTACTGGTCCGCGGCCTCGTCCTCGACGACGGCGCACTGCGTGGGCGCCAACGATCAGCCGGTATCGGCCAGCTATTGCGACAACGGATCCCACATCGGCAACTTCTTCTTCTTCGGCGGGTCGCAGTACCACTACTACTACGGCGGCAACGTCGCCGGCGGTCGGTACGCCGGAGGTTCGACCGTGGCTCCGCGCAACGGCAAGATCTCGACCGACTCGGGTAAGACGATCCGGCGTGGCGGCTTCGGTGGCCGAAGTAGCAGCGGATCCAGCTGATGAAGCGATTGCACCGGACACCGCGGGACAACTGGCTGGACATCGTCGTCGAGCAGGGCCTGGTGTACGAGGACACCTTGCTGTATCCCGGCGACAACCGGCGCCCGTACTGGGACGAGTCGGTCTACTACTCCTTCGAGATGGACGAGGTACTGCTCCTGGAAGCGCAGGTCGAACTGCTGCATTCGATGTGCCTGGACGCGATCGACCATGTGATCGCCACCGAGCGCTACCGTGACTTCGGGATTCCGGAGTTCTGCTGGCAGCCGATCAAGGATTCCTGGAATCGCAACGATCCCTACCTCTACGGTCGATTCGATCTGCGTTATGACGGCTCGGGGTCGGCGAAGCTGCTCGAATACAATGCCGACACGCCGACCACCCTGCTCGAGGCCAGCGTGATCCAATGGCAGTGGAAGCAGGACGTGTTTCCCGAACTCGACCAATGGAATTCCATCCACGAACGGCTGGTCGACCGCTGGCGTGAAATGGGCGCAAGCCTGCCGGGTTCGACCGGCGGACCGGCCTCGAGCACCGTGCACTTCACCTGGACCAATCTGGAGACCACCGGCGAGGACCATCTCACCACGGCCTATCTGCAGGAGACAGCGGCCGAGGCGGGCCTGGACACCATCGGGCTGGCCATCGAGGACCTGGGCTGGGACGAGGACCTCCAGACCTTTGTGGATCTGGCCGAGACCCCGATCGACACCCTGTTCAAGCTCTATCCGTGGGAATGGTTGATCAACGATCCATTCGGGGTCAATGCGCTCAAGACGCTGCCCAGGGGCCGGGTCTCCAACCGGGACCTGTCGGCCGCGGGCGTCAACATCGCCTCGGCCGGCGACGGCCGGAACTCGATGGTGTGGATCGAGCCTGCGTGGAAGATGTTGTTGTCCAACAAGGCGATTCTTGCGGTGCTGTGGCAACTCAATCCCGGTCATCCATCATTGCTGCCGGCCTACCTGGACGACCCCGGACCACTGACCGAATACATCCGCAAGCCGAAACTGGGCCGCGAGGGCGCCAACGTGACCATCGTCAAACCGGATGGAACATTGAGCACGGCGGGTGAGTACGGCGAGGAAGGCTATGTGTATCAAGCCTTTTCTCCACTGCCCGAATTCGAGGGCCAGCACCCGGTGCTCGGTACCTGGGTCGTCGGCGACGAGTCGGTGGGCCTCGGCATCAGGGAGTCAGCCGGCCTGGTCACCGACCAGACGTCGTCCTTCACCCCTCATGTGATCGATTCCTAGCACCGCCGTTCGGCATACCGAAGTCAGCCAAGTCCAACCGACACCCAGGAGTCCGCAGTGACCGCTATCCCGGCCGCTCTCTCGAGTTCTGTCAGCGCACCCGTCCATCGGCTCGCGCTGCAGGCCAACTTCGGCCATGACCTCGCCCACAATCTCGGTGCGATTCTGGCCTACGCGCTCGTGGGAGCGGCGCTGATCGCCGTCGGCTTCGTGATCGTCGACCTGACCACACCGGGCAAGCTCAACGAATTGGTGCGCGAGGGCATGCCCAACGCGGTTGCCATCGCCATCGGAGGCACGCTGGCGGTCTCGCTCATCGTCGTCACCTCGATCTTCTCCAGCGGCGGCCACCTCGCCGAGGGCCTCATCACAACCGCCTCCTACGGGCTCCTCGGCATCCTGGTCCAGGTCTGCACCGTGCGGCTGCTCGAGTACGTCCTGCGCATCGACGTGGGCAGGCTGCTACACGAGGACGAGTACAACCCGGCCTCGCTCGCGGTGGCCGCCGCGCACGTCGCGATGGGGCTGATCGTGGCCATCTCCGTCACCTGACCCGCGAGGGCCGAAGTCCTGCCGTCTGCAAGAATGAAGTCATGACCTACGTCGCCGCCGCCGACCGTTACGAATCGATGATCTACCGCCGAGTGGGTCGCAGTGGGATCAAGCTTCCGCTTATCTCACTTGGCTTGTGGCAGAACTTCGGCGGCGACCGCCCACTGGAGACGCAGCGGGCCATCTTGCGCCGCGCCTTCGATCTCGGCGTCTGCCACATCGACCTGGCCAACAACTACGGACCCCCGTACGGCTCGGCCGAGGCCAACTTCGGCACGATCCTGAAGCAGGACTTTGCGCCGTACCGGGACGAGCTCTTCCTCTCGACCAAGGCGGGTTGGGACATGTGGCCGGGCCCGTACGGTGAATTCGGTTCTCGCAAGTACCTCTTGGCCAGCCTGGACCAGTCACTGAGCCGGATGGGCGTCGACTATGTCGATGTCTTCTACTCCCACCGTCCGGATCCGGAGACGCCGCTGGAAGAGACCATGGGCGCACTGGACACCGCCGTGCGCTCGGGCAAGGCGCTGTACGCCGGGATCTCGTCCTACTCCGCCGAGCGCACGGCGGAAGCCGCCCGGATCCTGGCCGAACTCGGCACGCCGCTGTTCATCCACCAGCCCTCCTACTCGCTGCTCAATCGTTGGGTCGAGGGCGGCCTGCTCGACACCCTCGAACGCATCGGCGCCGGCTGTATCGCCTTTTCACCGCTGGCCCAAGGGATGTTGACCGACAGGTACCTGAACGGCATTCCGGCAAGCTCGAGGATGGCCGAGAACGCCTCGCTGTCGAAGGACATGTTGACCGAGGACAACCTGACGCACATCCGGGCGCTGAACGAGATCGCTCAACGACGCGGCCAGTCATTGGCCCAACTGGCGCTGGCCTGGGTCGCACGTGATCCCAGGATTTCTTCAGTCCTGATCGGTGCTTCGTCAGTCAGTCAGCTGGAACAGAATATCGCGGCTCTGCAAAACCTGGACTTCACCGCCGAGGAACTGACCGAGATCGACCGCCACGCCGTGGAGGGTGGCATCGACCTGTGGCGTGGGCAGGCCACGAGCTGATGCCGTGACGCCGCCCGGTATACCGGGACGATCGGCCCCTCAGCGTTCCCGCCGCACCACCCCGCTCGGCGCCGAGCAGGTGAGCCGTCGGCAGGCGGGCGGGCTCATCGTCGTTGCGCTCATCCTGACCGGCCTGACCATGCGGGCCGCGGTGACCAGCGTCGGCCCGGTACTCACCGAGCTGAGGTCCGGCCTGGGCATCTCCAGCGGTGCCGCCGGTGTCGTCACCACCTTGCCGGTGTTGTGTTTCGCCGCGATCGGATCGAACGCGCCCCGGCTGGCGCACCGGTTCGGGTTCCACCGGGTGGTCGTGTTCGCACTGGCGGCGGCGACCGCCGGCGTCCTGACGCGGGCTTTCGCCGGCTCCCTCTGGCTCTTCGTGCTGCTCAGCGTGCTTGCCCTTGCCGGGGGTGCGATCGCGAATGTGCTGATGCCGTCGCTGGTGAAACAACATTTCCCGGACCAGATCGGACGGATGACCGCGGCGTACACAACCGCGTTGGCGGTGGGCATGACCGCCTCAGCCGCCCTGACCGTTCCGATCTCGGACGCCGCGGGTAGCTGGCGCTTCGGCCTCGGGTGCTGGGCCGTGCTGTCCGGCTTGGCGATCCTGCCGTGGTTGCCCACCCTGCGTGCGGACAACCCGGATCATCGTAACGCCGAGCCGCGGGTGCCGATGAACCGCCTGATCGGCAGCAGAACCGCATGGGCCCTGACCGTGATGTTCGCCTTCCAGTCGATGCAGGCCTACATCTCGTTCGGATGGTTTCCCGAGTTCTTCCGCCACGAAGGCCTCGACGGGACACGGGCCGGACTGCTGGTGGGCCTCTTCGCTGCCATGTCGATACCGGTGTCGCTCGTGATCCCGGCACTGGCGGTGCGCCGGCAGCGACCCCTGATCGCGGTGATGGTCGGGTGCGCGTTCGTCGGCTATTGCGGGCTGGTCATCGCACCCGTAGGTGGCGCGTGGCTCTGGATGGCACTGACCGGGATCGGCGCCGGCATGTTTCCGCTGTCGCTGACGATGCTGGGCCTGCGCTCCCGACTGATCGCCGTCACATCGGCCCTCTCGGCCTTTGCCCAGACCGTCGGTTACGTCATCGCCGGAACCGGTCCGCTGCTGGTCGGTTTCCTGCTCGACATCACCGGTGACGACTGGACCTGGCCGTTCGTGTTGCTGTTCGCAGCCCTCCTGCTGTCCGCGGCCGGCGGTTGGTACGCCAGCCGCGACGTCCGGGTCGACGACGAAATCACGGTCTGAGGACGTCTGTCCGCAGGCCGGCGTGGGTATTGTCAGGCGTACGCGAGAGGAGCCTCGATGTTCTATCCGCTTGTTGTAGGCGACTTCCTGAACCGTGCCGAGACGGTCTACCCCGACCGGGTCGGGGTGATCGACGAGCCTGATCAGCCTGGCAAGTCCTGGGGCGAACTCCGGTATTCCGAGGTCGCTGCGCTGGCCCGAGCCCAGGCTGCCGGTCTAGATGCCTTGGACGTGCCGGTGGGAGGCCGGGTCGCCATCGTGTCCCACAACTCGGCCCGGCTGCTGGTCTCGTTCTTCGGGGTCCCCGCCTGGGGCCGGATCCTGGTGCCGATCAACTTCCGGTTGTCCGCAGCCGAGATCAGCTACATCGTGAGCCATTCGGGGGCCGAGATGCTGATGGTCGATCCCGATCTCGCTCAGCTGCTGCCCGGGATCGACTGCAAGCACAAATTCGTACTCTCCGAGCACGACACCGAGCTGTTCGGCAGCACCGCCGAGCCTCGTCCGTGGCAGGCAGACGAGGCCGCGACCGCCACCATCAACTACACCTCGGGCACCACCGCTCGACCCAAGGGCGTACAGCTGACGCATCGCAACCTTTGGCTCAACGCCACCACTTTCGCCCTGCATGCCGGGGTATCCGATGCCGATGTGTACCTGCACACGTTGCCGATGTTTCACGCCAACGGGTGGGGCATGCCGTATGCGGTCACCGGGCTGGGTGGCCGCCACATCGTCTTGCGACAGATCGACGGCGCGGAGATCCTGCGCCGGATCGATACCCACGGCGTTACGTTGCTCTGCGCGGCACCGGCCGTGGTCAATGCCGTGCTGGATGCCGCCGCGAACTGGGCCGGCCCGGTCCCGGGCCGCGATCGGGTACGAATCATCGTGGCCGGCGCTCCGCCACCTACCCGCACCATCGAGCGGGTCCGTGCCGCCCTTGGCTGGGAGTTCATCCAGATCTACGGACTGACCGAGACCTCGCCCCTGCTGACCATGAGCCGGATGCGAGCCGAGTGGCAGGGGCTGGACGCGCACGAACAGGCTCGCATGCTCGGACGCGCCGGTTCGCCGACCATCGGCGTGCGGATCGCGATCGACGAAGCCGGTGAAGTGCTGGCGCAGAGCAACCACAATCTGGAGGCGTACTGGGACAACCCCCAGGCCACCGCGGCGGCCCAGGCCGGTGACTGGTTCCACACCGGCGACGGCGGTAGCTTCAGCGACGGCCAGCTGACCATTGCCGATCGGAAGAAGGATGTGATCATCACCGGCGGTGAGAACGTCTCGTCCATCGAGATCGAGGACGTGCTGAACTCCCATCCGGCCGTCCGAGAGGTCGCCGTGATCGGGATTCCGGACGACAAGTGGGGTGAACTCGTCACGGCCATCGTGGTCACGGACGGATCGGACCTCGATGAAGCTGGGCTGATCGCCCACTGCCGAGCCAGCCTGGCCGGCTACAAGTGCCCGAAGAAAGTGGAGTTCGTGGACAGCCTGCCCCGGACGGCGACCGGCAAACTGCAGAAGTTCAAGCTGCGGCAACCCTATTGGCAGGGCTTGGATCGACAGGTCAACTGAGGCGCTGGTGGCCGCCGGAGGTCGCCGGAGGTCGCCGGAGGGTTCAGTACGCGTCCAGACCGAGCTTCACCGCCAGGCCGACTCCGGCCGCGGCGATGATGAGTTTCAGCGGCGTGGCCGGCGCCCGGCGTACCACCATCGGCCCGAGCCGGCCACCGAGGAACAGCCCGACCGCCAAGGGGAAAACCGCGTACCAGTGGACGTGGCCGAAGATGATGAAACCGAGGGCCGCCACGGCGTTGGACAAGCCGAGCAGCACGTTCTTCAGGGCGTTCGAATGCGGCAGTCGCTCATGGGTCGCCAATAGCAGTAGCGCGAGCAGCAGGACCCCGGCCGCCGCTCCGAAGTAACCGCCGTAGACCCCGATCGCGAAGACTCCCAGCGGCAACCACCGCGGGTCGGCACCGGCAGCATTCGGCTCCGCGGGCGCACGCTTGATCAGCACACCACATGAGGCGACGAAGATCAGGACCGGCACGATCCTGGCGAAGGCATCGGCCGGTGTGAGCAGCAGTAACGCGCCACCGGCGATTCCGCCGAGAATGGCCATCGGGGCCAGCTGGCGCAGCCGGCCGGACTGATTGCGCAATTCGGGTCGCGAACCAGACACCGACCCCACACTGCTGAAGATCAGTGCCACGGTGTTGGTGACGTTCGCCCCCACCGGGTTCAGGCCGGTTGCCAGCAGCGCCGGGTAGCTCACCAACGAGGCAAGACCGGCAACGCTGCCGGTCAGACCACCACCGAAACCTGCCAGCACGAGCAGCGCGAACCGAACCACCGGGTCTGTGTCAGCTGGTCTTGCCGCTGGGCACGTTCTTGCGCAGCGCACGACGTAGCTGCAGGATCCGCACACTCCCGGGGATGGCCACCAACAGCACACCTATGACCGCGGACAACAGGATGGCAAGCGCCAGCGAGAACTGGCCGTGCCAGCCGAAGAAGTGCAGCGGCACCTGCCGCGAATTCTGCGCGACGAAGATGATCAGCAGGATGAGGAACAGGGCAGTGCCGATCAGTCCGATCCAGACGCCACTGACCCGGGTCCGTCGCACGTGCCCCTTCTGGTCGAAGCCGGGTGCGGGCCGTCTCGGCGGCGCCGCTGGCTCGCCGTCGCCGGAACCGTCCGGCACCGCGGGCGGCGGAGGAGGATCGCCGGTCGGCTGGTCCATGGGGTACGTCAAGAGAACATCTCCTTCGTCGTCGCGATCGCCGGCCGCACGGTCAGGGCGCCATCGCGTACGGAGCCGACGGTACCCGGTGGCGCGGGAGCGCGTGGCCCCACGCCGGACCAGCGGAACTCGACCGAGACCGGCCGGTATGCCAGAGATCGCGGCGTCAGTGCCCAGCACCTGCAGCTGATCAATACCGAACACCGGTAACCGCTCATGCGCATAGGACAGCGCCGCTTGGGCCGCCGGGGCTAGCCCGATCCGTCCCCGCAGGAATGCCGCAAGAACCTCGCCGCGGTCAGTGGCTGCGACTAGGCCCCCGGCAGCACCCGAACCCCCTTGCAGCCCAAGGAATTGATCAAGCGCCGGGCCACGGCCGGGTCGAACGGTCTCTCCAGCAAACCGCCCGGCCCCTAGGCGTTGATCTGCACCGGGTGGCCGAGCTCGGTGCCGGAAGGCGACCAGTGGCGGCCAAGTCCGGTGCAGCGCCTGCAAGACCAGCGTCGCGCCACCGGCGATCTGCTCCAGAACTTTGTCGTCGGCGACCTGATCAGCGATACTCGCACCGGTCCCGCCGGAACGGGTGAAGCTGCTGGCCGGCAAGACCAAACCCGCTCTCGCCACTCCTCAGTGGGGTGCACGTCCCAGGTCTGACATCACCGGGCGGCAGGGAGGGCCACTGTTAGGCCCGAGCCCACGCTATCGATCTTCGGCCCGGCTCAACAGGGCCAGCCGGGGCAAGGATGGCACCGGCACAGCAACGGCCTCGCTATCGAGTTGGGCCGCCAGTGCCCGGGACCAGGCAACAATCCGACCGATGTCCATACCGTGCACCTGCTCGCCGGCGTAGGGATCGATCGAAGCCGCGCCTCGGTTGAGCAACGACACCGCACCCGCGCGATTACCTCGAGCGGCGTGAGTCAGCCCCACCGCGAGCTGGGCCAGACCACGCCACAGCTCCCGCTCGCCGTCCGGCGCGCTCTTCCAGGCATCTTCCAGCACCTCGTGAGCGTGAAAGGGCTTGCCGTCGTCCAAGAGACGCTGGGCGGTTTCCAGGGATTCTCGCGGTGGTCGGACGACACCTTCCGGTGCCCGCTGCACGCCAGGAACGCCGTAGGGCAAAGGCCGGCCGAGCCCATCCCTGGGGCGGCCGCTGCGAGCCCGTCCGGCGCGGTCCCGGTCCCGAGTCCCCGGAGTGCCGGCAATCGGGATATCACCGGCAGAATCTGGTGAGTTGCCGTTCACTCGTTGCCCTCAGCGTGCTCGGCAAGATAGTCCTCGGGATCAACGTCCGCACCGGAGACGCCGCGACCGCCCTGATGTTGGGCGTAGAACTCGATCCACCGGCGGCCAAGCTGTTCCCGCAGCTCCCATGAGGCATGCTTGCGAAAGTCGGGAAGGCCTTCGTCCTCCTCCTCGCCGAGGTGGCCGGTGTTCTCGGCGCGAGCCCGGGCCACCGCGGCGAACCACTTCGGGCTGCCCACCTCATGATGCTGGGCGTCGGCGACGGCGTCCCGGATCTTGTTGTGATCGCGGATGGCGTCGTCGGTTTCGGAATCGGCGTCTGCGCCACGGTGAAGCAGCCGCGGGTAGAAGATGCTCTCCTCCGCCGCAGCGTGGGTTCCCAGTCGGCTGGCCAACGGCGTCCAGATCGACGCAAGTTCCGCTGCCCCAGAGGCATCATCGAGCCGCGCGAACTGGCGGCGGAACCACTCGTGGTCATCCATGATGAGCTCGGTGATGTCTGTCATGTGCTCACTGTGCCACTCGCGGGCTCGAGCCCTGCCTGGTCACCCGTAGGGTTTGCTCGTCAATCCCTCGGACGAACTGGAGCAGCGATGGCCGGCCCCTTGACCGGATTGCGCGTCCTCGAACTTGCCGGTATCGGTCCGGTGCCGTTCGCGGGCATGCTTCTGTCCGACCTCGGCGGCGAGGTGATCCGGGTCGATCGCACGCGCGACGTGGGCCCGCATCCGGCCGGCCCGCACCCCGACATCGTCGGACGTGGCCGGCGTTCGATCGCCGTAGACCTCAAGACAGCCACCGGACGACAGGTCGTGCTCGATCTCGTCGCCAGGTCCGATGTGCTGATCGAGGGATTCCGGCCCGGCGTCACCGAACGCCTCGGCCTCGGCCCGGACGAGGCCTTCGCCGTGAACCCGGCCCTGGTCTACGGCCGGATGACGGGCTGGGGCCAGACCGGGCCGCTGGCCACGACCGCCGGACATGACCTCGGCTACATCGCGATCACCGGTGCCCTGGACGGCAGCCGCCGCCGTGGGCAACTGCCCGTTCCCCCGATGAACCTGCTCGGCGACCTTGGGGGCGGGGCCCTGTACCTGGCGCTCGGTGTAGTGGCCGCGGTACTCGAGGCGCGCCAGTCCGGACGCGGTCAGGTGGTCGACGCTGCCATCGTGGACGGCACCGCGAGCTTGCTGAATTTCATCCGCGGGTTTCGGTCCATGGGCCTATGGCCGGGGCCGCCCGGCGAGAACCTTCTCGACACCGGTGCTCCGTTCTACGACGTCTACAAGTGCTCAGACGGACGGGAGATCGCCATCGGTGCTCTGGAGCCGCAGTTCTACGAAGAGTTGGTCCGACTCACCGGCGTCGAAGGCGACGAAGTCTCCCCTGAGCGCCGTGACGACCCAGCCACCTGGCCGATCGGCCACCAGAAGTGGGCCGCGCTGTTCGCGACCCGCAGCCGCGACGAATGGGCCGAACTGCTCCAGTATCGGGATACCTGCGCAGCCCCGGTGCTCTCACTCGACGAAGCGCCGGCTCACCCGCAGCTAGCGGCTCGGCAGACCATTGTCACCCGGGACGGTGTCGACCAGGCTGCACCGGCCCCTCGATTCAGCCGGACCGAGAACGCCTTGGACCGGCCGCCGGCCTGGCCCGGTGAACACACCGCGGAGATCCTGGCGGAACTAGGCCGCTCACCGGAGGCCATCAGCGCCGCGTTGCAGGACGGCGCCATCGCCTGAAGGGCAACCGGATGCCGTAGATGTTCCAAGCGACCGACGGCGGCAGAACACCCGGATCGGGTGGAAGATCGGTGGATGGCCTTCGAACCCACCGAACAACAGCAGCGGTTGCTGGCATTCGCCGCCGAATCTCACAAGGGCGTTCTCGTGACGATCAAGCAGAACGGCCGCGCGCAGCTGTCCAACATCATCTACACCTTCGACCCGGACCAGCGCCGAGCCAGGATCTCGGTGACGGCTGATCGAGCCAAGACCCGTAACGCGCTGCGGGACCCGCGAGTCACACTGCATGTGTCCAGCCCCGATTTCTGGTCGTGGGCCGCGCTGGACGGCCACGCCAGCCTGACCGACGTCGCGACCGATCCCGATGACGACGCGGTGGCTGAGCTGATCGACCTCTACCGGGCCATCAACGGCGAACATCCGGACTGGGATGAGTACCGGGCCGCGATGGTGCGCGACCGGCGGCAAGTACTCACCGTGGATGTCGAGAACGCCTACGGCCAGGCTCCAGGCGTGGGGTAACCGGTGCTCCGGCTGTAGCACCGGCAGGATCGGGATCCGGCAGCAGCTTCGGCGCCTCCAACCGGCACAACTGGATCACCGCCACCCCGAGTACGACGAGCAGGGCCAGCAGGCCGGCGCCTGAGAACGGGCCGTGCCGGACATGTTCGTCGTAGACGACCACCCCCACGACGATGCTCAACAGCGGGTCAACGGTGGCGGTCGCCGGCAGGCTTGCTGTGAGTGGGCCGGATTGGAAGGCGAACTGGCTGAGAAACAGCCCGCAGCCGCCGACCACCAGCAGGGCGTACAACTGCCAACTGGTCAGGCAGTCCCAGCGACTGCGGACCGCGATGTCCGTGACACCCTTGATCAAGGCCGCCGTAGCCGCATAGGTCACGCCCACTGCCGCACCCAGCAAGGCAGGTCCGAAGCGGGTCGAACCGTGCCGACGGGCGATGACGATGCACCCCACCGCAATGATCAGCCCAGCCGCCGCGCTCAGCAGGGCGGGCATCCGGTCCGGGGGCTCGTGGTTCGGCGTACCGCCCCCGGATCCACTGAGGAAGTAGAAACCGATCAGCGTCGCGCAGAGGACACCGGCCCAGGCCATCTCGGCCACCGTTATGGCGCGGATCCCGCGTCCGTCCCGACTGCGCAGTAATAACGAGAACAACAGCCCGCTAACCAGCAACGGTTGCACGATGGACAGCGCGCCGACGTGCAGCGCCCACACCTGCAGACCCACGCCAACGACGTCCATGACGATCCCGGCCAACCAGCGCGGATGGCTGATCGTGCCCCGGATGAATCGCATCACCGCGCCGGCCTGCAAGGCATGCACTTCGGGAACGTCCGATGCGCTGGAATGCTTCAAAGCGGTGGACGTGCCGAAGGCGAACGCGGAACCCAGCGTGAGGGTAATGACCAGCCAGCCGATGTGCACCGCAGTCACCCGGCCCGGTACGGGGGGTCCGTCGTCGAGCCTGCCGGCCCGGTTGCACCCGAGGGCTCGGACTCGGGCGCGGTGACCGGCGGCCCGACCGGCCAGGACAGCCGGACCCAAGCCCCCGAGCAGCCGCGTTGCGAAGCGGCCGCGCCACCGTCGACTGCACCGCCACCGTCCACTGCTCCGTCGCGGTTCGCGGCGGTCGCGGTGCCCCGGTGCGCTCGCATAATGCTGGCCACGATGGCCAAGCCGAGCCCGCTGCCGCCGTCATCGATTCCGGAGCTGAGTCCGGGCTCGCCCAGGGGACGCCGGCCGCCGGGCGCCGGGCGGGCCCGTGCCGAATCACCCCGGCGGAAGCGTTCGAAGGCCACCGGCAGGAACTCCGCCGAGAACCCCGGTCCGCAGTCGCTGACCACGATGTCAACCACGTCGGCGGTCCGGCCGGCCTCGACCACGATCTCGCCGCCGGTCGGTGAGAACCGCACCGCATTCGCCAGCACGTTCTCCACCGCCTGCCTGATCCGGTCAGGGTCGCCGTGGACCGCTGAAACCTGCACCGCGGAAAGGTTAATCGTGATGTCTCGTTCTCGGGCCCTGTTTGACAAAGTGTTGGCGGCCGATTCCAGCACCTCGGCGAGGTCGAACGTCTGAATCCGGGTCGGGATCTCGCTGTCGTCACGCGCCAACACCAGCAGGTCCTCGGCCAGTCTGATCAGGCGTTCGGTCTCGGCCGCGGCTACCTCTACCGTCTCGGCCAGTTCGGCGCGAGTCCGTCCGGGACGCTGCGCCAGCTCCAGCTCACCGCGCAAGACCGTGAGCGGTGTGCGCAATTCGTGACCGGCGTCGGCGACGAAGGCCCGCTCCCGCTGGTAAGCCTGATGCAACCGGCCGAGCAGTCCGTTGAGCGTCTCGCCCAGCCGGGCGATCTCGTCCCGGGTGCCGGGCACCGTGAGCCCAGCTCCGGCATCACGGGCGCCGAGCTCGGCGGCCTGCGCCCGCATCCGGTCGACCGGGCGCAGCGCTCCCCGAGCCAGCAACCAGGACCCCGGACCGGCAACCAGTAGCACGGCTCCCCCGAGGACGAGGAGTTGCTTGGCCGCCCGCTCCAAGGCTTCGTCGGCGACGTCCCGATTGGTGGCCACCGCGACAACCGTCCCGGGATGCCCCGAGGGCGCGGCCAACACCCGCACCTCGGTTCGGGTAGTCGGCGCGCCGCTGCCAGGGCCGGTTGTCGAGACCACGTGATCGGAGAAGTGCTCGTGGCTGGCGGCGGCTTTGGCCTGTTCGGGCGTGAGCAACGGTTCAGCCAGGGCATCGTCGGTGTGGGCGAGCACGACACCCGCAGTGCTGAGCACCTGGCCGTAGCTGTTATTGGCGAATTTGAGGGACGGCGGCGGCTGGCTGTCGGTCTCGCCGTAGTACTGGGACACCGCTTCGTCGACCCGGGTGCGCAGCGAGTTGTCGATACTGTTCTGCAGGCCCGAATGCAACGTCGTGAGAAAGACCAGGCCCGCACCGGCCAGCAACACCAGGGTCGCTGCGGTGAACAGGATCGCGAGCTTCAGCCGGATGCGCACTGCTCAGGCGTTCGACTGTGCCGGATTGCCCCGGGGCTCGGCGAGCAGGCGGTAGCCGGCACCTCGGACGGTTTCGAGTTGTTCCAGGTCGAACGGCCGATCGATCTTGCGCCGCAGGTAGGCCACATACTGATCGACGACGTTGCTCACGCCGTCGTAGGCGAAATCCCAGACATGTTCGAGGATCCGGGTCCGGGTCAGGACCTCGCCGGGATGGCGCAGGAACAACTCGAGCAGGGCGAATTCCTTGGCCGATAGCTCCAGCGCGGTGTCTGCCCGCCAGGCCATCCGGGTGGCCGGATCCAGCTTGAGGTTGCCGGCTCGCAATATCACCGGCCGGCGCGGCGCGCCCCGCCGGATGAGCGCGCGCAGCCGCGCCGAGAGCTCGCTGAAACTGAACGGCTTGGCCAGGTAATCATCTGCTCCGCTGTCCAAGCCCTGGACCCGGTCCCGCAGTTCGGTCCGAGCCGTCAGCAACAGCACCGGCGACCACCGGTTGGCCGCCCGCAATCGTCGGCACACCTCGAAACCATCCGCTCCCGGCAGCATCAGATCCAATACGATGGCGTCGTAGTCCACCTCGGTGGCCTGCCACACGGCATCGAGGCCGTCGCCGACGATGTCCACGGCGTAACCGTCCTCGGCCAGTCCCCGGCGCAACATGCTGGCCATCCGCACATCGTCCTCGGCGACCAGGATTCTCATCGGCCGGCCCTCACTCGTACATCCTCATGGTCTGCCACCCTATGAACGTGCACATGTGAATGAGATGTCAACGCCGGAGACTGTACACAGCGCCGCCGGCCGGCGGTGACCAGCGTCATTCGTACACGATGTTCACATGTTCGTCGAGCGAGCATGACTGGCAACATCACCGGTAACCGTAAGGACGTGTCAGGTGCATTCTCATCTCGGCTGGCTGGAGGCCGGTGTCATCGGCCTGCTGCAGGGCGTCACCGAACTGTTCCCGGTCAGCAGTCTCGGGCACAGCGTGCTGATCCCGGCGGTCATCGGCGGCAGCTGGGCCCGGGAGCTGAACGTGAGCGCCCCGGAATCGCCGTACCTGGCATTCATCGTCGGCCTGCATGTGGCGACGGCGATCGCGCTGATCATCTATTTCTGGCGTGACTGGCTGCGCATCATCGGCGGGCTGTTCACCTCGATCAGGCACCGGCAGGTGCGGACCCCGGACGAGCGACTGGCATGGATGCTGATCCTGGCCACCATCCCGGTAGGTATCACGGGGCTGCTGCTTGAACACACCTTTCGTACCGTTCTCGCCAAGCCCTCACCGGCCGCGATCTTCCTGATGCTCAACGGCGTGGTCCTCTTCGGTGCCGAATGGCTGCGCCGGCGGCAGGAAGCCATGACCGCGACGGTAGCCGCGAGCCCGGCGTCCGCAGCGGTAGCCGGCGGGCACCTCTCGGGCGACTCGGTCATCACCGTGGCCAACCACTCAGATATCCAGGTGGATGCCGAGCTGAGCAGGATGCCGATCAAGCGGGCCGTGCTGATCGGCACCGCGCAGATCATCGCGCTGGCACCGGGTTTCAGCCGCTCCGGCGCGGCCATGGCGGCCGGCCTGAACCGGGGTCTGTCGCACGTATCGGCCGCCCGGTTCTCCTTCCTGCTGGCCACGCCCGTCATCCTCGCTGCCGGCGTGTTGAAGATCCCTGACCTGATGGGTCCGCTTGGCAACGGCATCCGTGGCCAGGTCGTCTTCGGCAGCGTGCTGTCCGGGCTGGCCGCCTACGTCAGCGTGCGGTTCCTCAGCCGGTACTTCGAGACCCGTTCGCTGCGGCCGTTCGCCTGGTACTGCGTCGTTGCCGGCGCCGTCGCTCTGGTGCTGGTGAACCGGTAGCCCAGACCGGCTGGGACCGGGACTGCTTAGGACGGGGCGAAGGCCTGATAGGCCCGGACGATCAGTTCGGCGCAGGTATCCAGCGGAAGTGCCGTGCTGTCGAACTGCAGGTGAAACAGCGCCGGGTCGTCCACGCTCACCCGATATAGCCTGCGGACGTACTGCTCGCGGGCCTGGTCGACCTCGGGCTGACGCTGCCGAGCGGTTGCGGTATCGATTCCCGCCACCCGAGCCGCCTGGGTGATCCGCGCCTCGACCGGGCCGAACAGCCTGACCCGCAGCACACCGGGATCATCCCGGAAGGCGGCGGCTCCAGCCCGTCCGAGAACGACCGCGCCGGCCGACATCGAGTTACGCATGATCCGTTCTGCCTGCTCGCGGAACGCGGCGGCGTCATCAGCCAGCGGGACCGCGTCGGGCGGGGCCGCATCGGTGCCGGCGCCGAGCACTCCCCCCGCCAGCGGGACGAGCAGTGACAGGAAGCGGTCGGCCAGCGAACGGGTCACTGTGCCGGTTTCGGCTTCGGTCACCGACACCTGCAGCTGGTTCGCGATGGCCGAGCTGATCGCCCGATCCAGTAGCGGCAGCCCGAGCAGCCGGGCGACCTGAGGTGCGACCGCGCTTCCACCGGCGCCATAGCCGGCCGAGATTGTGATGCCCAGCATGCGATGTCCCTTTCCGCCTGAGTTCAGTGGATCTCGCCGGGAGCGACGGAAACCCCGGGCCCGACGCCCTTCTGCGACCTATCGAACTGGTCCTGCTCGGGCGAACCCGCCGCATCGGCCGGCCCGGTGTTGCTGGACCGCAACTGGACCTGCCTGATGAACAGCGCCGCGACGATGCTGATCACCGAGACCGGCACTGCCACCAAGAACACTCG
>JAVEET010000113.1 GCA_030840295.1 Pseudonocardiales bacterium | reverse complement strand
AGCGAGCCTCGATTGCCTCGTCGGAATAGGGGTTGCGTGCCGGATCCGGGGTGGCGCCCAAGGCATGCCGAGCCGCGTTGATCCCGAGCAGCCGGTACAGCTCGCGGGTGATGTTGGGTGCCACGCTGTACAGCTCCAGGTTCGCCAGCGGCGGCAGATCGCGTCGATGGATCAGCGCGGTGCCCTTACCCTGCAGGCCTATTCCGATGCCCGAGCCGGACAGCCGGGCCGCAGTCAGCCCAATTCTGCCCACATCGATGGTGTCGTTGATGCGGACCACCCGGCCGAGGCAGCCTTCCTCCTCCAGGCCGGCCAGGATCTCCTGCAGGACCACGGTTATTGGTAGCCCGGAGAGCGTCGTCCAGATCGCCCGACCGGCAGCCGGGGACAGCCCGATCACCACCTCGCGCGGATCGTGACCGGCTGCGGCCGTTCCGGACGAGGTGAATGCATCGGGATCGGCCGCCTCGGCCTGGTCGTCCAGTAGGTCGGCCACCGACCGTTGCTGGCGGATCGCATCGATCTCGACCGCGCGCTCGCCACTCAGGTCATAGCCGGTTCCCGGACCGCGATAGTCGTTCGGATCGGTCACCAGGGACAGCACGTTCATCTGCTCGTCGAAGATCGCCGCGGTGTGCAGGTGGTCACCGTCGACCCGGGCCTTGAGCATGTCCAGCACCCGCTCGGCCTCGGTCTGGAAGCCCGACTCGTAAAGCGCGGTGACGATGTCGATACCGGTCATGCCCGAATCGCGGATGGTCCGCGCGGCGTTCAGCACCGCCATGGTGTCGGTGTCGCCGAGATCTTTGGAACCGGCCGCATCGATCGCGCGTTCGGCGTGCTCGTCGGTGAACTCGGCCAGCCCGAACCAGCTGTACACGGCCCGCACGGCCGCCACCGCTCGCCGTCGCAGCTCCCCGATGTTCTCGGCGGTAGCGGTACGTAGGCCGCCGTCGACACCCCAATCCCGTTGGATGGCCAGGAAGTCGTCGATATCCTCGGCATTCATATTGCTCGGGCCGAACATGTTGTCGTAGCGCTGGATCGACCCGAAGCCGCTGCAGATGAAGTCCGAGCCGGCCAGCAGGGTAGGCAGCGTCCGGGCAGTGCGGCGCATCTCGGACTCGCTCATCAGGGCATCGTTGCCGGAGCAGGATTCGAGATTGCGCATCATGACCATCAGGTTTTCGGCCGTGAGGGACCGTACCCCGCGCGGCACCGCACCGGCGACCGAGGCCGAATCGATACCCCCGTTCTGCACGCCCTGCGATCCGATAGCCCGGGCCAGCGCGACGCAGCGGGACTCCAGATAGAACATCGAACGGCCTTCGGCACCACCCATCAGGGCCTCGGCGCCGCCACCGGACGTGACCCGCATCTTGATGCCACGGCTGGCATAGGCCGAAGTCAGGAACGCCTTCGACCATGGGGTGTCATCGCCGTCGAGGAACACCTGGTCGGTGCCGTACAGCGAGATCGTCTCGGCGTAGGAGACGAAGCCCCGCAGCCCGAGTTCGAGCTCGGCCGCCTCCTCCACCGAACACTGCACCAGCACGCCGGCCGCGCCGACAGCGGCGCCGATCGTCACTGCCACGGCGTTGGACGGCGCGTCGGCCAGCACCGGCACCGTGGACTCCAGCTCGCGGAAGCCGAAGGCCGCCGCGGTGGCCGCGTCGGCAGCGAGCAGCAGCGGGTCATCGAGCCGGTTGGTCACGTGCGCCTGGTTGCTCGGTGTCCGCCGGGCGCGCATCTTGGTCATCGCCATCATCAACTCCGGTGCCCGGAGCATGGCCAGGATCTTCGCCAGCTTCGCCGGCGTCATCCCGGCGCTCAACCGGATGATCTCGGCCCGGGCCACCGACGGGTCCACGACCATCCGGGCGAACTCGACGTTGTCCAGGGCCATCGCCTCGTCACCGACCGCCAGGTCCAGGCCGTGCCGTGCGATGAATTCGTCCAGCGTGTCGAAGTCCGCCTCCGGACGTCCGTCGAGCTCCACGACCCGGCCATCGGCGATGACCAGCGAGGGCTCGGGATCGGCCGGGGAGTCGAAGGCGATCAGCCCGAGCGCGGCATCCGGGACGGCGAACCCGTCGAGGTTGACCCGCTGGGCGTCCATGAAACGGATCCGTCCCACTGGCCGGCTCATCCGGCGTCCTCTCCCGACTGTCCGCCGGTCAGTTCGGTCCAGAGCGACGCGGCCGCGTCGGCGAAGGCGTGGTCCTGGGCCGCTGTCGCGCCGCTGACCCCGACGGCGCCCACCGCGCTCGCGCCGGCCGCATCAGAGCCCGCGGAATTGGAACCGGCCGCATTGGAGCGGGCAAAGAGCGGAATACCGCCGCCGAAGGTGATGAACCGGCCGTTGGCCGCCGAAGCGTATCCGTATAGCTCACCGCCCGGTTGGGCCAGCAGTCCTAGTTCGGCTGTGCTGATCCGGTTGGCTACCGCCGTGAAGGCCTTGTCCGGGGCGATGATCGGACCGGCGATCTCGGCGCCGTCCATCCGGCGGAACGCGACCAGATGGCCACCGGCGTCGACGACCGCGACCGAGATCAGCGCCCCGGCCTCGGCGGCCTTGGCCACCGCGGTCCGGCACAGCCGGTCGGCGATCTCCAGGCTGAGCAGCATCAGGGGTTGATCCGCAAGAGCCGGGCGCGTTCGATCATGAGCTGATGCATGCCGTTCATCGCGCGGGCACCGTTGAGATATGCCTTCGGAAACTTGGCCGTCATGGTGTAGACGGTGTCCACGACATTGGCCACCGGCGACAGGGCTGCCTGGGTGACGAGCTGATACGCATCCATGACCGACAGACCGACCTCCTCGCACAACCAGCCGATGAGTTCGGTATGAGCGATTCTGAAGGCGTCCTCCAGCGGCTTGGTGGAGCCCGTCGTGATCAAGTAGTCATCGCTTTCCAAGCGGGGCCAGGGTGTGCTCCGGTCCTTGATCAGGTCGATGATGACCACGGTGTCCATGGCTGTCTCGACGGCAACCCCACAGGTCTCGCCCTCGCCTTGACGGGCGTGCCCGTCACCGAAACTGAAGAGGGCACCGGGCACGTTCACCCCCAGATAGCAGGTAACGCCGGCCCGCATCTCGGGCGTATCCATGTTGCCGCCCCAGTTGCCGGGAGCCAGCGATGACCGGACCTCGCCCAGGGCCGGCGCTACCCCGACCGTGCCGTGCATCGGGTCAAGCGGCAGGTCCACTTCATGGACCGAGTCCCGCGCTCGGTAGCGGACCAGTCGATCGGAGAGGTCCAGCTCGTAGAACCAGGTGAGCTCAGGCAACGGCGGGTTCAGCAGGGCAGTGGTTGGGGTGGCGGTCAGCGCGCCGAACAGCGGCAGATTGGCCGAGACGCCCCAGCCGAATCTCGGTTCGATCGAGACGAAATGCACGGCCAGGGTGTCTCCGGGCTCGGCGCCCTCGATGTAGAACGGACCGGTCTGCGGATTTATGTAGCGCGGATCGCATACCTCGCTCGCCTTGTCTGCCGCGGAACGCACGCGCCCCGCGAAGCAATCGCGAGTCCAGGTCGACAGCACCTGCCCCGGCCGCACGGATGCGACCGGGGCAGCGCCACCGAAGGTGTAGAGCAAGCCCGCCGGATCGTCGTCCGGGTCGGGTTCGAAGCTCAGCCGGGACAGGGTGTCGTTAGGTGGCATCCGTGCGGTCAGTCCCTCTCGTGGGCTTCCTCGAGTACGGTGCGTCCGATCTCGGCGTACTGCTCCGGGTCACGCGACCTGATCCACAGGGCAATCCCGAGGCCGGCCAGGAAGACCAGTCCGACGATATACGGAATGGCCTTGAACAGTGGGGATCCCGACGCCCCACCGCCGGCGAACGAGAGGTTGGAGAACAGCAGGTATACGACGTACACCATGCCCAACGCGCCGATCGCCGGGATCACCCCGGTGGTGATGCCGTTGCCCGGATGCACCTTCTTCACGTGGAAGTACCAGATCACGCCGACCGAGGTGAGCGCCTGGACGATCAGGATGGCCATCGTGCCCAACACGGCGAGAATGCCGTACTCGTACACGTACGCCGCGCTGGTCGCGTCACTGCCCTTGACCGCGAAGAACGCGAGGGTGATGAGCAGCGTGATGACGCTCTGCACCAGCGAGGCGATGTGCGGCGAGCCGTGGTGCGGGTGCGACGCGCCGAGGGTCTTCTTCAGCGACGGTGCCTCGCGGCCGAGGGCGTAGATGTAGCGGGATGCGGCGTTGTGGAACGCGAGGGCACAGGCGAACGAGCCGGTGACGACCAGGAACTGGAAGACCCGGACCGCCCACTCACCGAGGAACTGGTGGAAGACGCCTTCGAACATCTGCAGCGGGTTGGTCGCGGCCAGGGTCAAGGTCTGGCTGATGCCGTTTCCGGAGATCACCATCCACGAGACGAAGGTGTAGAACAGGCCCAGGCCGACGACCGCGATGAGGGTTGCCTGCGGAATGATCTTCTTCGGGTTACGCGACTCCTCGCCGTACACGGCGGTGGTCTCGAAACCGATCCACGACCAAAAGGCGAAGAACAGGCCGATCGCCGCGGCTCCGGCCGGCAGGACGGCGCCGTCGGCACCCTTGAGTCCCAGCGAGCCGGACACGCCAGGCGCGCTGCCACCCTCGCCGAGATTCTTGAAGCCGTTGACCGGGTTGATGGATTGCGCCACCAGCCCATCGTGTCCACCGCCGTGGAACAGCACCGAAACGGCGAGCGCTCCGAGCAGTAACACCTCGCAGATCAGGAAGAAACCCAGTACGGCGGCGGCGATGTTGATGTCGTAGTACCCGAGCACCCCGACCACCGCTATGCAGATCACCGCCAACACGAACCAGTTGATGTTCCATCCGAACCAGGAGTTCAGCGTCGAGTTGCCGAAGTACGAGAAGATGCCGATCAGCGAGCCCTCGAAGACGATGTAGGCCATGGTGGCGATGAAGCCCGCCGCCATCCCCCACACCTGGCCGAGGCCGTGCGAGATGAACCCGAAGAAGGCCCCGGTGGTGGTGACGTGCTTGGCCATCTCGACGAAGCCGATGGTGAACAGGACCAGGACGACGGTGGCGAACAGGTACCCGCCGGGAGCGCCGATGCCGTTACCGAAGCCGACCGCGATCGGGACGTTGCCGCTCATCGCGGTGATCGGTGCCGCGTTGGCCAGCGCCATGAACAGCACCCCGAAGAGCCCGATAGCACCGACCTTCAGTCGCTGCACGTCGCCCGATCGAGGAACCGGTGCTTCCTCCACTGCCGGTGACACCCGGTTGGGATCCTCCGTTGTCGACACGAGCTGCCACGCCCCTTTCGTGCCGGACTCCAGGCCCGGCTCTTGTGCGAGTGCCACCACTTTTGCGAAAGAGTGGCACTGGTCACGCCGAGGCGCAAGTATCTGGTTGTAAATTCCGGGTATCCAGTGAACCCATTGACACTCGTGGTCAACCAAAGAATGATTCATCCCAACCAATGATTGATTCGGTTCAGACCAGTAGGAGGAGCCATGCCCGACTACGGCGTCTTCTCCTTTGATTCCAAGGATGAGGTCCTCGCCAAGTCCAAGGAATTCTGGAATCCGGGCAAGACCGATTTCTGGATCGAATCCGGAGTGCCGCTCGTCATCGACCGACGCGAGGGTTACCTGATCTATGACATGTCAGGCAAGCGGCTCATC
Organism: Pseudonocardiales bacterium; assembly: GCA_030840295.1. GTDB lineage: Bacteria > Actinomycetota > Actinomycetes > Mycobacteriales > Jatrophihabitantaceae > Jatrophihabitans_A. Next base: position 9,408 of record JAVEET010000113.1, on the reverse strand, counting down.
GATGTGCACCTCAACGGTGGCACCTACAACGTCGGTCATCGCAATCCTGAGGTCGTCAACGCGGTCATGCAGGCGATGCAGCATTTCGACATCGGCAACCACCACTTCCCCTCGCTGGCTCGAACGGCACTGGCCGAAGCACTCATCGCGACAGCCCCGCCCGGCCTGACCAAGGTGATCTACGGCAGCGGCGGTGGCGAGGCGATCGACATCGCCCTCAAGACGGCCCGGCATGCCACCCAGCGCCGCAAGATCGTCTCCATCCAGAAGGGCTACCACGGGCACACCGGGCTCGCCGTGGCCACCGGTGACGACCGGTTCGCCAAGCTGTTCCTCTCCGACTCGCCCGAGGAGTTCGTGCACGTCCCGTTCAATGATCACGATGCGATGCATGACGCGCTACGCGCCGGTGACGTGGCGGCCGTCATCATGGAGACGATCCCGGCCACCTTTGGTTTCCCGCTGCCGCATCCGGGCTACCTCGAGACGGTGAAGCAGCTGTGCGAGCAATACGGCACGCTCTACATCGCCGACGAGGTGCAGACCGGGCTGATGCGCACCGGTGAGCTGTGGGGCATCTCCAAACACGGCATCGAGCCGGACATGCTGGTGACCGGCAAGGGACTTTCCGGCGGTCTCTACCCGATCTCAGCGGTCCTGGTGAGTGAGCGCTGCGCGGGCTGGCTCACCGAGGACGGCTTCGGGCACATCTCCACCTTCGGCGGCGCCGAGCTGGGCTGTATTGCCGCGATGAAGACCCTGGAGATCTGCAACCGGCCCGAAACCCGGTCGATGGTGCATTACATCAGCGACTTCATGGCCAACGCGATGCGCAGTATTCAAGCCCGCTATCCGGACTGGTTCATCGGCGTACGGCAGAACGGCGTGGTGATGGGTCTCGAATTCGACCACCCACGAGGAGCCAACTTCGTCACCAAGCATCTGTACGAGGGCGGTGTCTGGGCGATCTTCTCCACGCTCGACCCGCGAGTGCTGCAGTTCAAGCCCGGCATTCTGCTGCACCCGGAACTGGCCGAGGAGCTCATCGAGCGGGTCCAGGTGGCGATCGGCAAGGCTTGGGACGAAGTGCGCGCCCTGCCCCGAACGCAACGGATCGCGTCATGACCGACATGATCGAGGTCCCGATCGAGGCGGCCGGTGTGCCGCGCGCCAAGGCCATGTTGGAGCGCGCCGAATGGGCCGCGCGGGCGTTTGCCCGGTACGACCGCGAGAGCGTGGCCGAGATCGTCCAGGCAACCGCCCGCGCCGCCGCGGCGGCAGCCAAGGACCTGGCCTACAAGGCGGTGGCCGAGACCGGGTTCGGGGTCGCCGAACATAAGGTGCTGAAGAACCTGGCCTGCTCCACCGGCCTGCTCGATCACTACCGCGGTCACGACTACGTGACACCGCGGATCGATTCCGAAGCCAAGATCGTCTCGGTCCCTCGTCCGGCCGGTGTCGTTTTCGCCCTCACCCCGTCGACCAATCCGGTGGCCACCGTCTACTTCAAGACCTTGCTGTGCCTGATGACCCGCAATGCGGTGGTCATCAGCCCGCACCCGATGGCCAAGGCGGTCTGCGCCGAGGCGGCCCGGCTGATGCACGATGCCGCGGTCGCGGCCGGCGCACCCGAGGGGATCATCCAGGTCGTCGAGGAACCGTCCGTGCCGCTCATCCAGGCCCTGATGACCGACGAGCGCACCAAGGTCATCGTCGCGACCGGTGGCAACCCGGTGGTGCGTTCGGCCTACCGTTCAGGCAATCCCGCGATCGGTGTCGGTCCCGGTAACGTCCCGGTGCTCGTCGACGCGACCGCGGACCTGCGGCGGGCAGCCGAACACGTCATCACCTCCAAGGCATTCGACAACTCGATCCTGTGCACCAACGAATCCGTGTTGATCGTGGAGGAATCCGTCGCGGATCCGCTGCTGCGGGCCATGCGGGGAGAGGGCGGTCACCTGCTGGACGCCGATCAGGCTGAGCGGATCCGGACCACCGTGTTCCCCAACGGCAGCTTCGACACCAAGATGGTCGGCCAGAGCGCAACCAGCATCGCTCAGCAAGCAGGTATCCGGGTACCGCAGCACACCAGGGTCCTGCTCGCGCCGTTCGACCTGGTGGCGCCTGAGGAGGTGCTCGCGCACGAGAAGCTCTGTCCGGTACTCGGGGTGGTCCGGGTGGCCAGCGCCCGGCGCGGCATCGACGTAGCGCGCGCGGTACTGCGGATCAGCGGCGCCGGTCATTCGGCTGCCATCCACTCCACAGATCCGCAGACGATCCTCGACTTCGGCGCCGCCGTGAACGTGCTACGGGTGTCGGTCAACGTGGGCAACAGCCTCGGCGGATCCGGCATCGAGACCAACCTGGCGCCCAGCATGACGATCGGAACCGGCTACCTCGGCCGGTCCTCCGTGGGGGAGAACCTGCAGCCCAAGCACCTGCTCAACTTCACCCGGCTCGCCTACAACTCCGATGACACGGTGCCGTTCGCCGACTTCGCCGGGCTGAGTCCCTGGGCCGCTCCGGCCGGCCCGGTACCGTCTTACCCGCACGCGTCCAATGTGTCGACGCCCCAGGCGGATCCCGCTCCGGCCCGCTCCGCCACCGTCTCCGATGATGGGGAGGCCCAACTCCGCGAGGACTTGCGCCGACTGATCATCGAAGAGCTCACCAACATCATCAAGGGCTGATCTATGGCTGAGCTTCGTTCATTCATCTTCATCGACCAGCTGCAGCCGCAGACCATGTGCTACCTGGGCACCTGGATCCGTGGTGCGCTGCCGCGCTCCAACATGGCGGCCCAGATCATCGAGATCGCGCCCGGCATCGACATCGAGCCGCTCACCGATGTCGCGCTGAAACATGCTGAGGTGCAGGCCGGCATCCTGGTGGTGGAACGGCAGTTCGGTTACCTCGAGGTACATGGGCCGACGGCGCAGGTCAAGGCCGCCGGCGCGGCCGTGCTCGCCGAGCTCGGCGCCTCCGAGACCGACGCCACTCCACCGAAGATCCTGGCCTCGGAGATCATCCCGAGTATCGACAACCAGCACGCCTTCCTGATCAACCGGAACAAGATGGGCTCGATGGCGCTGCCCGGCGAATCCTTGTATGTGTTGGAGGTTCAGCCCGCCTCGTACGCCATCCTGGCCACCAACGAGGCCGAGAAGGCCGCTTCGATCAAGGTGGTCGACTATCGGATGATCGGCGCGAGCGGACGGGTCTACCTCGCCGGACGCGAAGCTGACATCCGGCAGGCGGCACAGGCGGCCGAGCAGGCGCTGCAAGCCGCGGGAGCCGTCAGATGACCGTTGCCGATCAGGGCGAACTGCGGATGCTCGTGCAGCAGGTGTTGCGTGAGGTGCTGCCCGGCGTGGTCGGCCAGGCCGCCGACCGGGCCGGGATTCCGGGCCTCGGCGCGGGCGGCGGGGAGGTCCGTCCGGTCCGGTTGGGCGACGACGCAGACCTTGCCGGTTTCGTCCGGGAGCTGCTGGCCCTGGCCGCCAGCCCGAGCTCACTCGAGGACCTGCGGACCGGGCGGCTCCGCTTCACCCTGGCCCCGAACCAACACGCACAGCGCACCCAGCCCAGCGCCTCCCGAGCCGTGCAGCGGCACGAGAAGGGCCCGGTCACGGAGGCGCACGTGAAGCAGGCCGCCCGGGACCGAGTCGACCTGGTCCTCGGTCCGCGGGCGGTCCTCACGCCGCTCGCGCGCGACAGCGCGCGCGCCCTCGGCGTTTCCACCGTCCGCGAAGAACCCAGGGAGACACGATGATCCGTGCCACCGTCGTTGGTAACGTCTGGTCCACCCGACGGCTGCCCGAGGTACCCAACGGAGCCTTCCTGGAGGTCGAGATCGAGGGCACCGGGGCCCGCCTGGTCGCCTTTGACGTGCTCGGCGCCGGCGTGGGCGAGCAGGTGCTGGTCAGCCAGGGCTCGGTGGCTGCCGGGTGGTTTCCCGAGCCCCATCCACCGGTCGACGCGCTCGTCATCGGCTCGATCGATCCGTCCACCGAGTAGGGCCGTACCGCAGGCCAGATCCATCCACCACCGAAGGGAAATCAGATGCCGAACAACGCAATAGGTCTGATCGAGACCAAGGGCTACGTGGCCGCACTGGCCGCAGCCGACGCGATGGTCAAGGCCGCCAATGTCACCATCGTCGGCCGTGACGAGGTCGGCGACGGACTGGTCGCGATCACGATCGTCGGTGACGTCGGCGCGGTCAAGGCCGCCACTGAGGCTGGGGCGGAGACCGTGTCCCAGATCGGTGAGCTGGTCTCGGTACACGTGATCCCCCGGCCACACAACGAACTGAGCAGGCACTTCACCGTCGCCGCGGAGTAGCACGCGTGGCCGCAGTGAACCCCACCAAGACCGAGCTCCGGGTCTATCTGCTGATCGAGGATCTGCAACCGCAGTTCGCGGCCTACCTCGGTACGCCGACCCGTGCTCGCGGGTACCCGCCCTATGCCGGTCAGCATGCGCTGATCGTCGAGGTCGCCCCGGGGCTCGCGATCGAACGGGTCATCGACCTGGCCCTGAAGTCGGTGCCTGGCATCGAACCCGGCATCCTCTTCGTGGAACGCCAGTTCGGGGTGCTCGAGGTGCACGGGCCGGACGTCGCGGATGTCCTCAAGGCCGGTGAGGCCATCCTGGCCGGCATTGATGCTTCGGAGTCCGACCAGCTTCGGCCGCGCATCCTCTACACCGACATCATCTCCGATGTCTCCGATCAGCACGCCGTGATCGTCAACCGGAACCGGCAGGCCTCCATGGTGATGCCCGGTGAAACCCTGCTGGTGTATGAAGTAACCCCGGCGTTGTTTGCCGCGGTGGCGGCAAACGCAGCCGAGAAGGCAGCACCGGACAACACCTTGGTGGACGTGCAGATGATCGGAGCGGCAGGCCGCTTGTACATCTCCGGGACGGCGGAGGCGGTCCGGACCGCCCAGACCGCGATCACGGCGACGTTGCTGGCCGTCGAGGGCCGCGATAGTTGATGGGAGCCGGCGAGTGACCGTTCATGACCTGTCCGGTGGTGCGGATGTGCTCGGCCGGATCGGGCGAATCGCACAATCGGCGCTGGACCAGTACGACGTGTCCGACCGGGCCGAAGTGCAACTGCTGAACGTCTCGGAGAACGCGACCTACCTGGTGACAGATCCCGACCGGGACATCTCGACCGTGCTCCGGGTGCACCGCGGTGACTACCATTCGCCGGCCGCCATCGAATCGGAATTGGCCTGGTTGTGCGCATTGCGCGATGACACCGGGATCCGTACTCCACAGGTGATCGGGTCGCGATCCGGTTCGAGGGTGGTTCAGGTTGCGACTCCGGACGGGGACGACAGCCGTAACTGCGTGATGTTCGAGCGGCTGCCCGGCACGGAACCGTCGCCGGACACTCTGGTCGAGGACTTCCAGGCACTGGGCGATCTCACGGCCCGGATGCACCAGCACACCCGGCAATGGACTCCGCCGGCTGCCTTCACCCGCTTCAGGTGGGATTACGACGCCGCATTCGGTGCCGAGGCTCGCTGGGGACGCTGGCGGGACGGCCACGGGATGGAGCCTGCCACCGTCGAACTGCTGTCCCGGCTGGGCGAGACCCTGCAGCGTCGGCTGGCCGCATTCGGCAAGGGGCCTGAGCGATTCGGGCTCATTCACGCTGACCTGCGGCTGGCCAACCTGCTGGTGCAAGCCGGCCAGCCGCCGGCCGTCATCGACTTCGACGACTGCGGCTTCGGCTGGTATCTCTACGACCTCGGCTCGGCCGTCAGCTTCATCGAGCACGATCCGAAGGTGCCCGAGATGATCGACGCGTGGGTGCGTGGCTACCGCGGCCGGCAACCGCTGCCCGACGAGGACGTCGACGAGATCTGGACCTTCGTCCTGTACCGCAGGCTGCTCCTCGTCGCCTGGATCGGTTCCCACCCGGCGGCCGATGTTGCGCGTGAGCTCGGCGCGGGCTATACCGCCGGAACCTGCGAATTGGCCGAAGGCTATCTGAGCCGGTTCGGATGAGGATTCCTAGTAGCCATCGGCCGATTTCAGCCTTCAGGAGGCAGTCATGTTCAGCTCGGTAGCGGGACGCTCGGTTATCGTCACCGGTGCCAGTAAGGGCATCGGTAAGGGCATCGCCAAGGTGTTCGCCGACGCGGGGGCGAAGGTGCTCCTGGTGGCCCGCGACGGTGATCGGGCGGCGGCCGTGGCGCGCGAGCTCGGCGGCTCGGTTACAGCGTTGGCGGCCGACGTCACCGATCCCGAAGGCTGTGCCGCATTCGCCGCTGCCGCGACCGAACGCCACGGCGGCATCGATGTGCTGTGCGCCAACGCCGGCGTGTTCCCGGAGAGGAAGCTGGCCGATCTGAGTGTTGCCGACATAGACGAGGTGCTCGGTATCAATCTCAAGGGCAGCATCCTCAGCGTGCAGGCCTGCCTGCCGGAGTTGGCACGCTCGGGGCGCGGACGCGTCATCCTGACCTCCTCGATCACCGGACCCATCACCGGCTTCCCCGGCTGGTCCCATTACGGCGCCAGCAAGGCCGGGCAGCTCGGCTTCATGCGGACCGCCGCCATCGAGCTGGCGCGGGACAAGATCACGGTCAACGCCGTGCTGCCCGGCAACGTCCTGACCGAGGGCCTGGCCGAGCTCGGCGAGGACTACATTCGCGGTATGGAAGCCTCGGTTCCGTTGGGCAACCTGGGTACCGTCGCCGACATCGGGCATGCCTGCCTGTTCTTCGCCTCGGACGAAGCCTCTTACATCACCGGGCAGGCGCTGACCATCGACGGGGGCCAGGTGCTGCCGGAATCCCTGGAAGCCCTCAATGCCTGAAGCCAGCGGGAACCCGGTGTCCGAGGACGTCCGCCAGGCTTTGCTCGATCACATCTCATCGGGCAAGTTGAAGGCTGGCCAGCGGCTCGGCTCGGAACGCGATCTCGCGACCGAGCTGCGGGTGAGCCGCTCGTCGCTGCGACAGGCGCTCGCGCTGCTGGAACAGACCGGCGCGGTCCGGCGGGTGCCCGGCCGAGGTGGCGGGACTTTTGTCAGCCAGCCGAAGATCGAACGCGACCTGTCGCACGTGGTGGGCGTCCCTGCGCTGCTGCGGGCCCAGGGCTTCACGGCCGGTACCAGAGTGGTGAGCACCGGGCTGACCGCGGCCGGGGAGGCCACTGCACGCGAGCTGGGCATCGGTTCGAACGAGCTGGTCTTCGACATCGTCCGGTTGCGGTTGGCCGACGGTATTCCGATTTCCCTGGAGCACGCGCGGTTTCCGGCGGCGAGGTTCCCCGGCCTGCTGGAGCGATCACTCGGCGGTTCGATGTATGAGATGCTCGAGAGCGATTACGGTGTCAGGCCGTGCGATGCCACCGAGCGGATCGAGGTGGTGATCGGTGCCGAGCACGAGGTCTCGATACTCGAAGTCGAACCGAAGGCGCCGCTGATGTCGATCACCCGAACCACCGAGGACGAATCCGGTGTCCCGTTCGAGTTCTCCCACGACCTGTTCCGTGCCGACCGTACCCGGATCGTGGTGCACAGTTCCAATGCCGGCAGCAGCACCGACCGTCGCAACGGTTGTGCCTTGGTCGAGGTAACCGCGCTGACCCGCGCCTGACCCGTGCCTGTCCGCCATTTCGGCCCTGGAGGCTTTTGATAGCTCGGGCGATCAAGGGCTGCCAAGATCTCTTGCGGACCCGGCGTGTTGGCATCGCCCGTCATATTCGGTGGTCGGGTGACTCCGTCCACAGTGAGGGCATCTGCCAGGTACGCAGTCCCCCGATCGCATCCGGCGGCGGTCGGGAGCAGCCGTGTCTCGTCCAATCTGATCGTCAACCGAATGATATGGAAGCCGATTGATGTTTGGAGTTGGCGCTTTGATGCAGCGAGGGCGTGTTGCCTGTCGGCTGACAACATACCGAATTGAGGAAGTACGTGTGCCCTACCTTTGATGCGGAGGTCGTCGCGGAAGCGGATGCCCGCGCCATACAGCTGCGCGTCTTAGGATTTCCGGCGGCGGCTGCGGAGCTCGAGGCTCTCGCTGTCGCCCTGAGGGCTCGAACTGAGATAGATGTTGAGGCAACGGACCTGCACCGCGGTGGCGAGGACGAGCTCCAAGCCTGATTCCGTGGATCGACCGGCGTGGTGATTCCGGCCGGATATAGTTGATCTTGCTCGTTGGGTGCGGCTGACCTGCTGGTCTGCCGCACCTTTCCACGTCGGCTTCTCCGGTCGGGCCTGTTAGGCGGTGGACGGAGTCAGGCGGGTGCTAGTGGCCCGGTGGCGGGGCCCGAACACGTTATGCCATAGGGCGGTCCAGTGTTCGGCCCAGGGCCAGTGCGCGGGCAGGTGCAGCAGGTGGCGGCGTTGAAAGGTGAACCTCCGACGCCCCCTAGTCCTCATCTCGCCGGTGCAAAGGTTACGGACTGGTTGATGAATGTAAGAAGGCCGATGCCGGCTCCGTTGCGAACCCATGGACCGGGACAGTTGATGCCGCCGTAGCTGACTGCTGTGGCGACGAGGCCAGCCGGAATCGTGAGGGTCACCTTGCCCGCCTGTCCGGTGACGGTCGATGGGAAAGTCGGGCCGGCCGTGGTCATGACCACGAAGCCGATAGCTGCTCCCGGGTCGACGGTAATCCGGTCAGCGGTATTGGCTAGGTTGATGGTGATGGTGTCGCCGGCGGCGTTCTTACTTGCCGATGTCGGGGTGGGTGCTGTCGTGTTACTTGCGGTTGCACCGTAGCTGTCGTGTGCGATCAGTGCCGAGTACCGGTGGCCTAGCTCCTGGTAGCCGCCGCCAAGATAGCGAAAATGGCAACCGTCATAGGCATTTAGACCGTTGGTGCTCATCACCTGAACATTCGGTGCCGCTGCTTGACGTTGTTGGTCCTGAATCATTTGGGCCGCGCCAACGGCTTCCGGTGAGCATCCGGACCGGATCTGCGTCAGATAGATATGGGCAAGTTGGGGAAACGAAGCGCTCCAAGCAGCAGCTAACTTGGTGAACGCGGGTTTCCAGGCCGCGAAGTTGTACACGTCGCTCTCGCCTTGGTAGTACAGCACTGACCTTACCGAGCTCGCCAAATGGTACGCGTCCAGCCTGGCCATGAGCCGCTTGTAGTTGTTGCCGCTGTCCCAGGGCTGGACGTAGTCAGGTTCGAACCAGCTGATCGGCATCCCGCCGTGCGCTCCGGTCACGACAGCCATTGGCACGTGATAGGTGTCGACGAGGTCACGGGCCATTCTCAGCTCCCAGGACCCGATCGACCCAGACGTGTTTCTCCCGCCGGACGCCTTTGCGATGTACCAGCCGCGGTCAGCATTCGAGGCCGTACTGGTATCCCATGCTCCGCCGATGGATCGGATCCATGGGCTGGCCGCGTCAGCGTCAGCCTGGTCGTT
>JAVEET010000094.1 GCA_030840295.1 Pseudonocardiales bacterium | reverse complement strand
GAAGCTGCTGGTAGTCGATGTCGATAGCCTCGAGCGCGTCCTGGGCGGCGGCTTTGTCACGGGCGACGATCACCGCGACCGCCTCACCGACGTGGTTGACCTGGGTCACAGCAAGACTGGGATGACCGGGGTTGACCATGTCGGCGGTAACGGGCCACGCGCAAGGGATATCGCCTTGGGTCTCGGCGAAGTCCTGGCCGGTGAACACGGCGATGACGCCTGGCCGGCTCCTGGCCTCGGACGCGTCGATCCGAATGATTTTGGCGTGCGCCATCGGGCTGCGCAGGATTGCCAGGTGCAACATGCCCGGCAGGGTCATGTTGTCGGTCCAGGTGGTGCGGCCGGTGAGCAGGTGGGCGTCCTCCTTGCGCCGGCGGGCGTTGCCTACTTCCATCCTCGGGCCGCCGTCCGCGGAGCTTGCCGCGGTGGCCCGGTCGTCAACGGCGGTCATGCCCGCACCGCCTCGGTGGTTGAGGTCGAGGTCGCGGTGGTCGAGGTCGCGGTGGTTGAGGTCGCGGTGGTTGGCGTCGCGGTGTCGGACATCGCGCGGCCAGCGGCCTGGATGGCCTTGACGATGTTCTGGTACCCGGTGCAGCGACAGAGGTTGCCCTCGATGCCTTCCCGCACTTCCTGCTCCGACGGGTTCGGGTTCTCGGCCAGCAGGTCACAACTGGCCATCACCATGCCGGGGGTGCAGAAGCCGCACTGCAATGCGTGTGAATCGTAAAATGCCTGCTGGACCGGGTGCAGGGTGCCGTCGGCCGCGGCCAGTCCCTCGATGGTGATGACCTCGCTTCCGTTGGCCTGGACGGCGAGGACCGAGCAGCTCTTCACGCTCCTTCCACCGAGCAGCACCGTGCAGGATCCACAGTTACTGGTGTCGCAGCCGACCACGGTTCCGACCTTGCCCAGTCGCTCGCGGAGGTAGTGCACCAGCAGGGTGCGGGCTTCGACCTCGTCGGTGTACACCACACCATCGACCGTGACGCTGACCTGTGTCATGGGACCTCCAGCTCGTGATCTTGTGTGCTCCATCACAGACAAGCGCCTATTCGTGCGCAGCGCAAGGAAACCTTTGTATTCCTCTAAAAATGACCTGGTCCCGATCAGCCGGCGAATGACCTTGAACCGAAATGAACTTGGTAGGAATCAGTTGTCGAGGCGGTCAATGCTCACCGAGATGGTCGGCGGCACCCAGAGCGGTCAGTGCACCGTCTCGACGTCCGGACGTTCCCGGTGGATGGGGCCGTCCGAGCGCCGCAGCGACTGTCCCGAGCCGCCCCAGCGGGCCGCGACGATCTCGGCGGCGACCGACATCGCGGTCTCCTCCGGGGTCCGCGCGCCGATATCCAGTCCGATCGGCGCGTGCAGCCGGTCCAGGTCGGCCTCGGTGAGACCGAGTTCGCGAAGCTGCTTCAGCCGGTCGTCGTGCGTACGCCGAGAACCCATCGCCCCCACGTAGGCGACCGGCAGCCGCAGAGCGATCTCCAGCAGGGGCACATCGAACTTAGGATCGTGGGTGAGTACGCACAGCACCGTCCGCTCGTCGACCTCGGTCGAAGCCAGGTACTTGTGGGGCCACTGCACGACGACCTCGTCTGCCTCCGGGAACCGCTTGTTGGTGGCGAACACTGGGCGCGCATCGCAGACAGTGACCCGATAGCCCAGGAAGGAACCCATCCGGGCCACCGCGGCCGCGAAGTCGATCGCGCCGAACACGATCATCCGGGGCCGCGGGGCGTAGGAGGCGACGAAGACCCCGATGTCGTCGACGCGTCGCTCGCCGTCGTGGCCGTAGCGGATTGTCTTCGTCAGGCCCTGTTCCAGTAGGCCGCGGGCGTCGTCGCGAACCGCATCCTCGAGCCGCTGGGAACCGAGCCGGCCAGCCACCGAGTCCGGCCGGACGATCAGCCGGCGACCACGCAGGGACGGCTCGGCGTCCACCACGGTCGCAACCGCCACCGGCCGGCCCGCGGCTATGTCGTCAGCCACCTCCCCGAGCTCGGGAAAGGTCGTCCGGCTGACCTGTTCGACGAAGATGTCGATGATCCCGCCGCAGGTCAGACCGACCGCGAACGCGTCGTCGTCGGAGACGCCATAACGCTGCAGCACCGGCGCAGCCCCGTTGCGGACCTCGGTGCCCAATTCGTACACCGCGCCCTCGACGCAACCGCCGGAGACACTGCCGATCGCCACGCCCTCCGGCGCCACGATCATCGCCGCACCGGGCTGGCGCGGTGCCGAGCTCCACGTTCCGACCACGGTGGCGAGGGCGACCTCGGCGCCGGAGCGCCACTGGTCCAGAAGCTGATCGAGTACGTCACGCATCGGCGATCACCTGAACGAGTTCCTCCAATGCTGCAAAGCTGTGGCCGGCCACGAGCGAGTCGATGTGCGGCAGCGCAGCCACCATACCGCCGGTGGCGGGAGCGAAGCCGTCCTTGCCCTTGTGCGGGTTCACCCACACCACCGCATGGGCGAGCCGGGCGAGCCGCCGTACCTGCTCGCCGAGTTCGGTCGGATCACCGCGTTCCCAGCCGTCCGAGCAGAGCACCACGACCGCACCGCGCGCCAGCCCGCGCTGTCCCCACCGGTCGCTGAACGCTTTGAGGGTGTCGCCGAGGCGAGTGCCGCCGCTCCAGTCCGGCACCGCCCGGGCCGCCGCTGCCAGCGCCCGGTCCGGGTCCCTGAGCCGGAGCTCGCGGGTGACCCGGGTCAACCGGGTACCGAGCGTGAAGGACTCGGTGCGAGCTGGAGCGGCGCGGGTCGCGGCATGGGCGAAGCGGAGCAGCGCCTCGGCGTAGGGCGTCATCGATCCGCTCACGTCCATCAGCAGGACGAGGCGGCGGGGCTTGGTCCGGCGCCGCCGGCGCGCCAATTGACTCGGCTCACCACCGGCCCGCAGCAACCGGCGAACTGACTGGGCCAGATCGACCCGGCCTCGTGACGCGCTGCGATATCGGTGCGAGCGGCGCGCCGACACCCGTGGCGCCAGCAGGGCGAACAGGCGCTTCAGCTGCGCCCGCTCGGCCGGGTTCAGCGCGGACACGTCCTTGTGCCGCAACAACTCGTGTCGGCTCGCCTGAGCCGCGAACTTCGGTTGCTCGCTGGTGCGCTCATCGTGCGGGTCCCCGCCGGCCGGTTCGAACGGCGCCGCCCGTGCCACCGACGGCGGCGGGATCCGGCGACCTTCGGTGGCCCGTTGCGCGCCGAAGTACAGGGCGAAGGCCATGTCATAGCGCTCAAGATCTTCCGGATCCGAGCAGAGGGTGACTCGGCCCGCCCAGTAGGCGTCCGCGGCCAGGGTCACGTCGAGGTGAGCCAGCGCGGCGATCATCGCCTGCAAGCGCTCCTGGCTAGCCGGCACCCCAGCATGCCGGAGGGTACGGGCAAAACCCACCATCACCTCGATGATCGAGGCGCCAGGGTCATCTCGTTCGACGAGCGAGAGCGAGCCGAGTTGAGCGGCCACGGCTCAGCCTGCCAACTCGGCCAGCACGGTGTCGCGGATCCGAACCGAGTCCTCCTGATACTTCAACACGGCGCCCAGCGTCGCGGCGGCCCGCTCGCGGTCCAGGGTCCGGGCACCGAGCAGGTGCAGCGCATGGGTCCAATCGATGGATTCGGCCACCCCCGGTGGCTTCAGGAGATCGGCTTCGCGCATGCGGCGTACCGCGGTTGCCACTTCGGTGATCAGCTGCTCGGAGGCCTCCGGCAGGCGCCTGCGCAGGATCTCGACCTCTCGTTCGAACTCGGGGTGGGCTACCCAGTGATACAGGCATCGACGCTTCAACGCGTCGTGCACCTCGCGGGTGCGGTTGGACGTGAGGACCACCAGCGGCGGACTCTCGGCGCGAATGGTGCCGATCTCGGGAATCGTCACGGCGTTGTCGGCCAGCACCTCGAGCAGGAAGGCCTCGAACTCATCGTCGGCCCGATCGATCTCGTCGATGAGTAGCACGGCTCCCGGTTCTTCCAGGGCCTGCAGGATCGGGCGGCTGATCAGGAACCGCCGGTCGTACAACGACTCTTCCAGCGCCCGGCCAGCATCCGTTCCGGTCACGCCGACCGCTTCGGCCGCCCGCAGATGGAGCACCTGTCGCGGGAAGTCCCAGTCGTAGAGGGCCTGGGTGGCATCGATTCCCTCGTAGCACTGCAGCCGGATCAGCCGAGTTCCGGTGACGTCTGCCAGGGCCTGAGCCAAGCTGGTCTTGCCGACGCCGGCATCGCCCTCCAGAAAGATCGGCCGATGCATCTTCATACCGAGATAGGCCGCGGTGGCCAGACCGATGTCGGCCAGATATCCGGCGTCGCCGAGGGCGGCAGCCAGGGCGGTCGGGTCACTCAATTCGGGTTTCACCGGATGCATCCCTTCAGCATGCCCCCAGCATGCCTTGGCCACGATCGGTATGCCCACCAGCCGCCCGGACGACGTGCCCGCTGAGGCCCGGCGCCTTGCGCTGCCCGTACGGTATCCACCATGGAGCCGGTCTATTCGTCGATCATCTCGCTCGCCCGGGTCGTGTTCGCGGCCCAGGGCTTGAAGTTCACCATCCACGGCGCAGAAAACGTGCCGCGCAAGGGCGGCGCCGTGATGGCCATCAATCACACCGGATACATGGACTTCACCTACGCCGGACTGGCGGCGAAGCCAGCCAAGCGACTCGTCCGGTTCATGGCCAAGGACCAGGTCTTCAAGCACCGTATCTCCGGTCCGCTGATGCGGGGGATGCACCATATCCCGGTCGACCGTGATGCCGGCGCGGGCTCGTTCCGGGAAGCGGTGAGGGTGCTCAAGGATGGTGAGATCGTCGGCGTGTTTCCGGAGGCCACCATCTCCCGGTCGTTCGAGCTCAAGGAATTCAAGAGCGGCACCATCCGGATGGCAGCCATGGCCGGCGTCCCGATCCTGCCCACCGTCATCTGGGGCTCGCAGCGGGTATGGACGAAGGACCACCCGAAACGCCTGGGGCGGACGAACGTGCCGATCATCCTGAGCGTCGGCGAACCGATCACCGTCGAACGCCGGGACGACGCCGAAGCGGCCAACCTCCTGCTGATGCAGCGCATGACCGAACTCCTGCACGCGGCCCAGGACGAGTACCCGCCGCTGATCGGCGACGACCTGAAATTCCTGCCGGCCCGGCTCGGCGGAACGGCGCCCACCCCCCAGCGGGCGGCCGAACTGGACGCCGAGGAGGCCGCCAACCGAGCCGCTCGCCGAACCTGACTGTCCGATTGTGTAACGCGACCGCTCTGTACGACGGCAATGTTGCACGATCGAGTAGTTTCACGGGTCAGGGAGGACGATTCGTTGATCACCAGCACGATGCAGGATGATTTTCCGCTCACCATCACGGCGATCCTCGAGCACGGATCGAAGGTTTACGGTCGCAGCGAGTGCGTCACCTGGCAGGGCAGCGGCGGCCGGCACACGAGCTATGCCACAGTGGCCCGCAACGCCGAGCGGTTGGCCGCCGCTCTGACCCGACTCGGCATCGTCGCGGGTGACCGGGTCGGGACCTTCTGCTGGAACAACCAGGAACACCTCGAGGCCTACTACGCGGTGCCCTGCATGGGGGCCGTGTTGCACACGCTCAACATCCGTTTGCCCGCGGCTCAGCTGGCCCAGATCGTCAACCATGCCGAGGACCGGATCGTCCTCGTCGACGGCACGCTGGTCCCGCTGTTCGCCGCCGCCTTGCCCGAGCTCAAGTCGGTGGAAGCCGTGATCGTGATCGGCGCGGGCGAGGCCCCGGCGCTGGGCGACATCCGGGTGCTGCGCTACGACGACTTGTTGGCCGCCGAGGAACCGGGCTTTGCCTGGCCTGAGCTAGACGAACGCTCGGCCGCGCTGATCTGCTACACCAGTGGCACCACCGGTGACCCCAAGGGCGTGGTGTACTCACATCGCTCCACCTTCCTGCACGCTCTGTCCGGGCAATCGGCCAGCCTGACCGGTGCGACGGACGCCGACCGGATCCTCACCTTCGTGCCGATGTTCCATGTCAATGCTTGGGGTATCCCGTTCGGCTCGTTCCTGTCCGGGGCGAGCTTGCACATGCCCGGTCCATTCATGGCGCCGGGGCCGATCTGTGACTTCATCACCGCTGAACGCTCCACCCTGGCCGCCGCGGTGCCGACGATCTGGCAGGGCATCCTCACCTACGGAGCTACCAAGGAGATCGACCTGTCCTCGCTGCGGATGGGAACCTCCGGGGGAGCCGCGGCGCCCCGCTCGCTGCTTGCGGCGTTTCAGGACAGGTACGGCCTGCGCATCATCCAGGGCTGGGGTATGACCGAGACTTCGCCGGTCGCCGGCATGGCTCACCCGCCGGTCGGGGTCGAACTCGGCACGGAGGAGGACCTGGACTGGCGGGTGAAGTCCGGGCGGCTCACCGGCGGGGTGCAGATGCGGATCACCGATGAAGCCGGGACCGAGTTGCCCTGGGATGGGGTGGCGGTTGGCGAGATCGAGGTGCGCGGGCCGTGGATCACCGGGTCCTACTATCTCGACCCTGCGCCGGAGAAGTTCCACGACGGTTGGCTGCGCACCGGTGACATCGGCACGATCGATGACCGCGGCTACTTCCAGATCACCGACCGTGCGAAGGACGTCATCAAGTCAGGTGGCGAATGGATCTCCTCGGTAGAACTGGAGAACCTGCTCGTCGGTCACCCGGATGTCGTCGAAGCCGCCGTGATCGGCATTCCCGACGAGAAATGGAGTGAGCGACCGCTCGCCTGTGTCGTGCTCCGCGAGGACGCTTCGGTACAGCCGTCCGAGATGGCCGCAGTGCTGGCCGAGTTCCTGTCCGGCCAGGTGGCCCGCTGGCAGCGGCCGGAGAACTGGGCTTTTCTCAGCGACGTGCCGAAGACCACGGTCGGCAAGTACGACAAGAAGGTGTTGCGAGCACGATTCCGAGCCGGTGAGCTGAGTATGCAGCGGCTGGAGCCGAACTCGGCGGGGGACGCGGAGCCGGACCCAGCGCCCGACTCGGGGCCGATCTCGGGAACGTAACCTGGCCGGGTGAATCCAGCAACGGAGATCGTCGGTCGGGCAGGTCGGGCAGTCGCAGCGGTGCAGGCCGGCGACCTAGGCGAGTTCAGCGATGCATCGGCGGAACTGGCCGTCCTCGACACCGAACGGGTCGGTATCGTCCAAGCGGCGGTGATCCGTGCGCTGCTCGAGGAGCTGCATCCGACCGGGCTGACCGGTGATCACATCCGCGATGTGCTCGAGAGGTGCGTGCGAGCTAGCGCAGGGTGGTATCCCGAATTCGACGTCAACCTTCTCATCGCGATCTATACCGGTGCGCTGGGCATGTCCGACCCAGCGGCGGCGGCCAGTACGGCGGGGATGATGAGTACCCACGCGAGCATCGTGATTGCCGATCTCCTCACCGCGGCGGGTACTGGCTCCAGCCGTTACCTGAACGCTGCTATCGCCGAGATCGAACGAGGCGAAACCATCGAGTTGCCCTGACCGATCGTGGGCCGTGCTGGCTGGGCGACAGGTTCACGGGTCCAGCTCGGCCAGCTCCGCCGCCAGGTTGCGACGGGCCGGGGCATCCCAACGGCATCGAGCCGCTTCGGTGTGGAATAGCTCGATGCGGTCCAGCAGCGCCTGCAACATCGCGGCTCGCCCGATTCGCCAGACTGCCTCGGGGACCGCGAGGTAGTCACGTCGGACCGCAATCAGGTACGTCGCATAGCCCCCACGATCCGAGCCGAGAATGCTGAGATCTGCGTCAAGCAGCACCGCGGCCTGCAGGTCGCTCGGTGGTGCCACGTGATCGATCGTGGACAACACGAGGTCATGAACCCGTCGGCTTACAGACGCCGGAACACCAGAGCCGACCAGCGCGCGCAGCGCCCAGTCGGCGCTGGCACGTTCGTCCTCACCGGCCTTGCCCTCGTAAACGATGTCGTGGGCGCAGGCCGCCGCCGAAACCGCGGCCATACTCGCCTGGTCCAGACCGACCTCGGCTCCCAACAACGCGACCTTCGCGAGGACATCCTGAATGTGGGCCGTCCCGTGATAGGACCTGTCCGCCGCGCCGTAGGCGCGGTCGAGTTCGCCCGCAGCTGCCGTCGCGAGATCTGCCCGGCCGCCCAGCTCATGGACGGCTCGGATCCACGCCTGTCCGATGACGGTCATGCCGTCATTCTGCCGGGCTGGCAAGCTCGGCTGCGTTCGGATCGGCGGCTAGCCCGCAACTGGCCGTCCCACTGTCATCTTGATGACCCAGCCGTCAACCAGAAACGGACGTTTGCTCGCCTGGACACCACTGTTGCGGACCAGCGTATAGCGCAGGACCCGGCTGGTCGGAAGCACGTACCCCTGTCCTTGAGCATTGTGCAGATGCACATTCGCCTTCACAGCAAAGGCCATCGTGAGCCGTTGCGCCTTGCCGGCCCCGGTTAGCCCGACGGATGCCTCGGTGAACCGACGGTCCGTGACGACCTTGCCGGCAGTGATCGGACGCAGGCCAGTAGGGGCAGTCACGTCGAAGAAGACGGCCTCCTCCAGCTTCTGGGCCGCGGCCCGGTCGGCCTGTATCGCCTTGGCGAAGGTGGCATTGAAGGCAGTCCGACATGCGGGTGTCAGGTAGGTCCGGATATTGGCGAAGTCCGAGCTGGACAACCGTGCGATGTTCTTGACGATGAGCCGGGAGTCCCAGCCGCTCTCGAATGCGAAGTTCACCATCTCCTGGTACGCCGCGTTCAGCGTGGCCTGTCCGTACTTGGCTACGGCGGGACCGGTGAACGGCCGATGTTTGGCAAATGCTGCCCCGGGAATCTTCGAGCTCGCGGCCGAGTGTCCTGCTGGCGCGGTGGTGGCGGCGCCGTTCGCGGTGGACCCGGCAGGGCCGCCGACCTGCTGTACGCCGCTACCTCGATCGCATCCGGACAGCGCCAGAGCCAGCGCAATTGCCAGCGGGATCAGCTTCCCACGGCCGATCGGAGACATGCGCCTCTCCGAAACAGGCTTGACGTCCTTGTTTGTGGTGATCATGGTTTCCCCCATACCGCCTGAATGTGTTGGAACTTGTGCTGTCCAGTAGCTCGCTGTACAAGCCGATACCGGTCCGGGTCGACATGACCCGGACCGGCCGGCCGCCCCCCGAGAGTTTTACCTGCGCCCCGCCCCGGGGGAGGAGACGAGGCGCAGGGACTGAGTCAGGTCAGGGAATGCTCAACACTGTCAATTCCTGCTGAGCGTTCCCTGCCCGACCCCCACCTCAGCGGGGTTGAACCAGGGCTGACCTGGCCGATGCCGGGCTGTTGCCCAAGGCATTGACAGCCACGACCTGGAACCGGTAGTTGCCTGCCGCCAGCGTGAATGTCCTGCTGCGAAGGTTGCTTGCGACGACGACGGTCGTCGTGCTGAGCACCGTCGTGCCGTTGGCCGCCATTCGCAGCACGCTGACCCGGTAACCCGTGATCGGCGAGCCACCGGTGTTCGTGGGCGCGGCCCAGTTTGCAACCGCAGTCAATGCTCCACCCGCCGCACCCCGCGCTGGCGCGAGGATTGTTGGAGCGAGCGGAACGGTTACCGGAGTCACCGTGTTGGATGCTGCCGACAAGGCACCGGCACCCGCCGCGCTGACTGCCCGGACCACGAAGTTGTACGCCGTGCCGTTTACCAGCCCGGTGACGACCACGTTGTTCACGACACCGACGTTGACCGTGCGGATGACCGTGACGCCCTGACGCACCTGGACCTGGTAGCCCGTGATCGCCGAACCTCCGTTACTCGTGGGTGTTGCCCAGGAGAGGTTCGCCAAGGCATTACCCCGGGTAGCCACCACGGACGTCGGAGCACTCGGAACACCTAGCGGCGTGACCGCGTTGGACGGTGCCGAGAGGGCTCCGGTACCGAACACGTTCACCCCACGCACCTGGAAGGTGTAAGCGACACCGACCGTAAGGCCGGTCACCGAACGCGTGGTGACGTTGGCCGGCAGACCGGTCACCGTCCGAACGACGACGCCACCCGAGCTGACCACGATCTCCTGGCTCGTGCGAGGCAGGGCACTCGTGGCCGTTTGCGCCCAGGTGAGCGTTGCCGCTCCCGTGGCCGCGGTGGCAACGACGTTCGTCGGCGCAGCCGGTGTCTGGATGGACACCGTCTGGTCGGAGAACTTGATCGCTTCCATGTTCGTCAGCGTGTCGATGCCGTCGCTGATCTTCTGGCCGGCCACATTGGCGCCGGTCTGGTTGACGATCACCTTGGTAGGCGCGGTGGCCGTAGCCGGAGTCACCGTGATCGTGTAGTTGGACAACGGTCCGGAGAAGACCGCGGTGTCCACCGAGCTCGCATCGGACGCCGGCGGGCTCTTGATCTCGCGCACAGCCACGAGGTCACCAGGGTCGACCGTGCCGTCGAACACCGCAGCCTGCAGGGTCTTGGTGCTACCCGTCAGGTAAGGGTGCTCCATGAGGTCGGTGCTACCGACCTCGACGGACGGATCGTTGTGGTCACGGACACTGATCCGAACCGCAAGATACTTGTCGCCGTCGATGATGTCGTCAGCTCCACGACCTTCGATCGTGTCACTGCCGCCACCCCCGAGGAGAATGTTCCCGTCGCCCCAGATCGGGCCACTCAACGGGCACGCCCCGGCGGCGGAGTTCGCGATCACCGGCGCGAGATCACCGGACAGCGTCGGGAGCAAGGTGCTCAGTCCGCTGATCCGGTCGACACCGGCCTGGTCGAGAACGTCGCAGCCGCTGAATCCGGCTCCACCGACCGCACTCGGAACATCGTTGTCGCCACGGATGACGTCATTGAATGCCGAGCCCGAGTTGGCTTCGGTCTCCTGCCAACGGTCACGGTTCACCACGACCTGGATCGGCACCCCGACCAGGAAGTTGTTGATGGCCATGTCGTCGTCGGCACCCACTGTGTCGTACTGGTGGATGGCCCAGTCGAACCCGGCTGCGCCGGCGTTGCGGTCGACAGCCGCGTTCTGGGACATGATGTCGTCGCCACCTTCGGCGTCATAGTCGTTCTCGCCGACCTGACCGATGAAGATGTCGTTTCCTGGCTGGACCTGACCCGGGTCGTCGAAGAACGGCGCACCGTGATCGCCTTGCAGCAGGTCCTGGCCGGCACCACCCTGGATCCAGTCATCACCACCGTCACCGAAGACGGCGTCCGCACCCTGTCCGGCGATGATGAAGTCATTGCCGGGTCCGGCAAAGGTCTCATTGTCGTTCAGGCCGCCATTGATGAAGTCCTGACCGTCACCGCCCATGTTGATGTCGTCGCCGATGCCAGAGTCGATGGCATCGTTGCCCGGACCGCCCTTGAGCACATCGGCCCCGGACAAGTCGGTGATGATGTCGTTCCCGTCACCGCCCAGAGCAACATCGTCGCCACCGTTGCCCTCGATGACGTCGTTACCGGCGCCACCCCAGAAGGTGTCGTTGTCGTTGCCACCCCAGACCCGATCGTTGCCGCTCGTGCCGTTGTAGACCGCCTGGCCGTTGATGCCGACCGGGTCGACGCCGTTCACCTGGCGGTACTGGATCGTGCCGTCCGGCTTGCGCAGCAGCAACTTGGTTTCATTGCAATCGGTGCTCGGGTCATCGGCAACCGTTGATCCGGAGGCCGCGTAGCCAGCTGGTGTGCCGTTCAGGGTGGCCAGCTGGAACTTGCAGTCGGCGGTCGCGAACGCGTCAGCCTTCAGCGTGTTCGTGCCATCGGTGTTGCGCTGGATCAACTCGGCGAACGAGTTGCCCTCCAACTGCGTCCGCAGGTTCATGCCGGGTGTGCGGCCCAAGTAGTAGAAGCGGTCACCCTCCTGCAGACTCTCCATCTGAGTCTGGAACACGTAGTTGAAGGTGCTGCCCAGCAGGCCGCCGAACAGGTTGGTGATCTCGGCCAAGCCACCGACCCACAGGTCGATGCTGTCGACACCGGTGATGGTGACGCCGTCGGCACCGTTCGCCCATGCGCCGAAACCGAACATGAAGTCCGCCGCGTCGGCCGGAATGTCAGCCGGATCCGTCGCCGGAGCCGAACTCGGGTCGACGATTGCCTTGGCCGCGGCCCGCTTGCCGGCCAGCGTGCTCTGGCTGGTGATACTCGGGTGCGTTCCATAGGCTGCCACGAAGTTGATCAGCGACTCCGGGTGCTTCATGTTCTGTCCGAAGTCGGCCCAACTCGTGTACGGAGCGAGCTGGCCGTCGTTGGTGCTCGCGTGGATCTGACGACGGACGTCGTTCAGCGGCGGGACCCCGGCTTCGCGGGCCCGAGTCATGTTGAGCGTCGGCAGGTCCAGCGGCAGACCGAGCAGATTGTTGCGCAGGGTCTCGGTGACGAACTCGTCGAGTTCGTTGCCTACCTGGTTCGACGATCCCATGACGACGCTGCCCGCTGCCTGCTCGGGAGTGAGCGTGCCGCCGGTGCCGTCCTTGAAATACTCAGGCGGATTCAGGAACGCGGTGAGCAGCGGGACCGAGTTATCGGAACCGTCCGGATTCGTCCGCGCCACCTGATCGTTGAGCATCGAGTGACCGAATCGGTATACCGCGTGGGCGAACTCGGCCTTGACTGCCGGCTGGATGTCGGGCTGGTAGATGTGGAACGGCCGGATGCCCGGCTGGACCTTGCGCCCGAACTCCTCGAAGACCAGGTGCTGGTATTCCATCTCGGTCACGAACCGGGCCGCCTGGAAGAGCCGTTCACCGTTCCAACCGTCCGGAGTACCCAGCGCCAAGTGCCATTGCGTGAGCGCCGCGATTCCTGCTGCTGACGTGTCGTTCGTCAGCACGCCCTTGATGTAGTTCACCAATCGATCGTGTTCGGAGTGGAACACCTGGTGGATGGTGGTGAGCGCGATGTTCTCGTTGACGCGACCGTCACCGGCGCAGAAGTGCGCGTTCAGCAGCTCGTCGTCGTAGGTGCCGGCGGGCTGGTTGGCGAAATCGGCGGAGGCCACCGTGTCGTCATCGGGCACCGGAGCAACCGGCGGAGTGCCGGGGTTGTGGTCGGAGTCCACCGGGCTCGGGTCGGCGTTGTGCGCGATGTCGGTGAGGAACGGCGTGTCGAAGTAGATCACGTCGCTCGGCACCGCAACCGGGTTTGCCGTGTCGCCCTCAACCAAACCGTGATTGCGGGTGACGTACTGAGGAAGCCCGCGCGCTGGGCCGGGGATGAACTTGCCATACGGGTCGGTGGCCAGCATCGGAATGTTGGTCACGTCCCGGTCGACGAGCAGCAGTCCCAGCAGGTTGGCTGATTGCGCCTTCACGCTGGCCCAGGTGGCCATAGCGGTCGCCTGATTGCCCGCCGGTCCGCCGAGCAGGCTGCCGGTAGACACTGGCTGGCCGTTGGCGTTATTCACGTACTCCCGAAGGAAAACCTGGTGGGAGGCGTGCGAGGTGTAGGTCTGGCTCTGGTCGACCCAGGGCGTGTCGGTGTTGTTGGCGTTCTGGATGTCATCGGCGCTCTCGTCCAGCGGCGTCGCCGGGTCATCGCCGAGAATGCCGTCCGGACCAGGCTGATTCTGGGCCCTGGTGAGAACCATGAACCGCAACTGGGGCGGCAGATCGTCGGCGTTGCCGAGGATGTGGTCCTTACCCGCGATCAGCGGATCGTCTGCGTGCAGCGGCACGAATACGGTGCCACCGCTCTTGACGGTCTGATCTACCCCATGGTCGAAGAATTGACCGAAGAACGTGAACAGCGAGTTGTACGGCGGCGAGAGGCCGACATCGGTGGTCACGTTGGGGATGAAGAGGGTGTCGTGCTTGGGCACACAGTCGGCCGGGACACCCACCACCGGTGGATCGGCCAGCGGTTCAGGGTCAGTCGTGCACGGAAAGAGACCGGGATTGCCCTGGGTACGAACCGGGAAACCAGCTGCGGCGACGGCGGCCGGGTTGGTCGAGGTCTGGTCGACGATCAGGTTGCTGATGACCCGGGGCTGCGAGTCGAAGACATTGCCCTTTTTCTGCTTGTAGGAACTGGGTCCGGGCGGCCCGAACCCGGCCGGCGTGGACTCCGCGTCGGCGAACGTCGGCGTGGTGAGTCGCGGGAACGGCTGGTCGGCAGCGGCGAACGTCTCACGCCCTGCAAACAGGTTGTTGCAGGAACCGTCGACGGTGCGCAGCCCGTAGGCCGTGAGTCGATCCGGGATCTGATCCGGGCCGGGCCCGACCAGAGTGCCGCATGGATTGGTCGGCGTCAGGGTCGTCGCGTGTTTCTCGGCGATCTTGATCTGCTTGAGGATGAACGCCAGGTCGGCCGGCGTCACGGTGAATCCTTCGCCCACCGGTGCCGTAGCCCCATAGGCGCTCGGTGGCAAGGCTCCAGCTCCAAGCCCGCACACCATTAGTAGCGCGGCAACTGCCGCGGTAGATCGCTTTCTAGTTCGCACGGTGACCCCCCTGGGTAATGACCTGTCTCGGGGTTTGGCCGACGGCCCGTTCAGGGTCGATTGCCGGCCGTAGCCCGAGCGTCTGCGTGAGACAGACGCCGAGCGGGACTGTGCGCCTGGAGCGTCAAACGGGCGTGAAAAGCGGTTACAGATTGTCGACCCCTCAAATTAGGGGCTCACATCAGGTTTATGTTTTGTTACGGTCAACTTCGCTTGGCAGTTGACAAGCTCGGTCCATGGCAAACGGGGGGGACCCATGACCGCAATTCTTCAGCCACGCCTCGGAAGTGACCGAGGCGCGATCGAAGTCAGAATGTTGGGATCGTTGCAGGTCTCTCGGGCTGACGGGTCGCTGGTGGAGGTCCACGAATGGCGGACCGGTAAGACAGCCGATCTGCTTCGGATTCTGGCGATGCATGCGGGGGATCCGGTCGCCACCCACAGCCTGATGGCGGCATTGTGGCCCAATTCCGATCGCCCGCACGCGCAGGCAAGCCTGCGCACCGCAGCATCTCAGTTGCGGCACGTGCTCGGCGAGGGAGTTGTGCAGCGTAGCCTCGCTGGTTTGCGGGTGACCGGAATCTGGGTTGACCTGCTGGCATTGCGGGCACTGCTCAGCGACGCTCGCGGAGCCATGCGGGCCGGCGATCTGGTCGCAGTCCAGACCATCGCGCGCGAGGCTGACCTGCTGTACCGGGGGGAACTACGCGCCCACGACGACGCCGCCGATTGGGTGGTCACCGAGCGCCGAGCGCTGGCCGCCACCTACCAGACTTTGCAATGCGATGCTGCGGAGGCGGCCATCGCCTTGGGCAACGCTGCCGAGGGTGTGGACTTCGCCGGCCGCGCTACCACCCTGGACCCGTTCTGCGAACGGGCCAGCCGCACGCTCATGCATGGATATGCCGCAACGGGCAATGTGTCACGGGCGCTTCGCGAGTACGAGCGCTGCCGGGCCTTGTTGGCCGAGGAGCTCGGGGTAGATCCGTCCCTGCAGACCCGTGAAGTGCACCTGTACCTGCTACGGTGCGGCTGAACTCAGGAGCTCAGGAGCTCAGGAGCTCAGGAGCTCAGTCTCGCCCGCTGCACCGAAAGCTAGGGCAAGGGCCAGATTCGCAACAGCGATCGCCCGATGACGTTGCCGAGCGGCACCGGTCCGAGGCTGCGCGAGTCGACCGAGTTCGCCCGGTTGTCACCCATCACGAACACCGTCCGGTCGGGGACGGTCACTGGTCCGAAGTACACCGAGTCCATTTGTGTCGGGTCGACGAACGATTCTTCGATCGCCCGACCGTCGACCACAAGCACACCGTCCTCGATACCCACCGTGTCACCGGCCACCGCGACCACCCGTTTGATCAGCAGGCCCGGCGCGGTGGGCAGTTGGAATGCGACGACGTCACCGCGGCGCGGATGATGCGCGCGGGCCGATATCTTGTCGATAAGCACGTGATCGCCGTCGGTCAGCGTCGGTGACATGCTTTGCGAACGAACCTGCACCGGTTCCACCAGGAACGAGGCGGTGACCAGCACACCGCTCAGCACTACCATCGCAACGAGCGACGGCCGTAGTGACCGGGGCTTCAGCTGAGCACGGTCGCGCGCAACACCCACAGGGTCACCCCGCAGCCGAGGACGGCGTTGGTCGTGAAACGGCGAGAGCGCCGAGGCAACAGGCTGATCCCGAGCGCGATCACGAAGAGTTCAGCTCCGAGCGCGGCCAGATCGAGGGCACCCACACTCTCCACGTTGCTGGCTGCCTGCGCTCCCGGAAACACCGGAACGCCGTTACCGCGGCCACCGACCGCGTGGCCGGCGTGCGAGCCGACGAGGCTGTGGGCGCCAGCGTCGTGGGAAGGCGCGAACGGCAGCCCTGCGGTCCGGCTCCACAGGTAGAGCCCGATCGTGGCAACGCTGGACCACACCGCGGTGAACGCCGCAGCCGGGCCCGCCGGGGTGAACAGCGCAGTCGCGAGTACAGCCTGTCCGACGGCACAGACCAGAAAGAATGCCGCCGCCGGCCACCATTCGGCAAGATGTTCGGGTATCACGATCGCATGGATGGCCGCGGCGACCAGCAGGGCGGCCGCGGTGAGCACGCTGCAGATGCGGGACCAAGCCTGTTCGCTGACAAGGCCCGGCGCCACCCGAAGTGTCGATGCGGTCATCTCGGCCGCTTAGAGGTCCTGCTCGGGCAAGCTAGAGCACGGGTCGGAGAGCGGATCGTCGGTCCCAGAGTCGGAGACGACCTCGAATTGGGTCATCATGTCGTGGTCCTCGTGGACCAGGTTGTGACAGTGCATCATGTACTTGCCGCGTCCCTCGAAGCGCATCAGCAGTCGCACCGTTTCGTTTTCGCCGGTATAGACGACGTCCTTGGGGCCGGCTTCGTAGGCGAACGGCGGCCTTCCGTTGCGGTCCACGATCTTGAAATCGACCAGGTGGATGTGCACCGGGTGGAACCAACCGCCGGACAGGTTGCGGACCTCCCACAGTTCGACATCGCCCTGCTTCGGACTCGCTGCCACGTAGCTGAAGTTGCTGGCCACCACGTCGTCCCAGGTTTTCCCGTTGATCGTCCACTGACCGTGCGCACGGACGAAGTCGAATCTGCGGGTCTGGACGGCGTCCGCGACGGTCAACCCCATCACCGGATTGCCGGGGTTCAGAACGTCGGGGATCGCGTTGTCCTTGGGGTTGAAGGCGTCGCCGATGACGTCGAAGGCCATCACCTTGTCGATGTTGGGGTAGTTGATGTTGTTCTTCGGACTCTTGTTTCCGAGGACGATGCGACGCCCGACCGGGTATTTCCTGAAGTCGATGACGATCTCGTAGCGTTCGGCCATACCCTGACGCAGGGTGGTGACCGGTGCCGGATGTGGCATCAGGCCGCCGTCGGTGCCGATTACCGTGAACTTGTCCCCGGTATCGAGGAAGAAGTTGTAGGAGCGCGACACCGACGCGTTGAGCAGGCGGAACCGGTATTTGCGTCGCTTGACCTTCATGGCCGGCCACGGGCGGCCGTTGACCAAGATCACGTCGCCGTACATGCCGGAATGGTCGTGGTTGTCGATCAGCAGTTCGCCGCTTGGTTGGAACATCGCATCGCTGACGATGAGTGGCACGTCGAACTCGCCGTGCGGAATCGGAAGCGAGCGCTCCAACGGATCGTAGAGATGATATTGGGCCGCCAAGCCCATCTGAACGTTCTCGGCGGTGTGCGAGACCCCGTGGTCGTGGTACCAGAGTGTCCGGCCGGTCGGCGTGTTCGGGTAGTGGTAGTCCTTGTACTGGCCGGGATTGGTCACATCGCTGGCGTACCCGTCGTACTGAGGGTCCGAGGGCGAACCGTGCAGGTGCACCGATGTCCACGGGGTGTACTTGAGGGTGGGGTGCACCTCAGGTAAGGCGTTGACCTGCCGCATGACCACTCTGCGGCCTTGGGTGGCATGGATCGTCGGACCGGGGTAGCTCTGGTTGTACCCGAACATGGGTGTCTTGAGACCGGGCAGGATGTCGGCGAGGAACGGCTTCATGTAGATCTTGTAGTAGTCGGTGGTCTCGTCGGTGCGATACGGCGACAACACCGGCGGCACGTGGAACGGGACGGTGAACGGCGGCGGCAGCTTGCTGGCGGCAAGCCTCGGCGGCGTCACTGTGGCGGCCCGTACGGATCGCTCCAGCGGCAGCACCAAGGCGGCTCCGGCAAATACGCCTACTTTGAGTACATCGCGGCGAGAAAGTGTCATGTCAGGCCCCTCTTTCGTTGCTGGCGAAGCTAGGGGCCGTGCATCAAACAATCGTGAACGTCGGCTGCCGCTCCACACCGCACCTCCGACACGCACCAAATTGAGACCTGACATAGCCTTTACATTTGGAGTGCTTCACCGCATGCTTGTGCGTCAGTGAGGTGCGACATCGCTTGGGGGAGACGGTGAGCATGGCACCTGTGGTGCATGAGCAACCCCGCGCTCGGACGACGACGCGGATCGTGATCGTCGACGATCACAACACGTTTGCCGATCTGCTGGCGATGGCGCTGAACACCGAGCCGGGATTCCAATGTGTCGGCACCGCCTCCAGTTCGGATGCCGCGGTGGAGCTGGTCCTCACGACCGAGCCCGACATCGTGGTGATGGATATCCAACTGGGCGCCGGAAATGGCCTCGAGGCCACCCGGCGGATCACGCAGGCGCTGCCGCAGTGCGTGATCGTCGTGGTTTCGGCGCTACGTGATTCGAGCTGGGCCGCGAAGGCAGCGCTGGCCGGGGCGCATGCTTTCGCGCCCAAGACCGGGTCGCTCGACGAGATGTTGTGGATTCTTCACAACGCCCAGGTCGGATCGATGCTGGTAGCCCCCTCGCTTCGCGAGACCTGCGGGGACACCCAGGTCACGAGTCCTGTGACCAGTCCCGGGTCCGCGGGCAAAATCACCTCTCGGGAACTGGATGTGTTGATCTTGATGGGCCGGGGGATTGCTCCTGCGGAGATCGCGCGGCGATTGCGGATCAGCGTGCACACCTGCCGGGGGTACGTGCGCAACATCCATGCCAAGCTCGGGGTGCGGTCTCAACTGGAGGC
>JAVEET010000015.1 GCA_030840295.1 Pseudonocardiales bacterium | reverse complement strand
CCGACGTACTCCCCGGCCAGTAGTCGCCGCCGCAGCTCATTGGCCACCGCATCGGCAACGGACACCACTTCGATAGTCATGTCTAACTGTATAACAGGCTATCAGTTGGCACGCAAGTGGGTCGACCGCCGATCGGTCGCGAAGCAGTACATCTGGCAAGCGAGAAGGGGAAACCCGCCAGGGCGGACTCGCCTGATAGGGAGGCATTCGTGGCCCTCATTGAGGCCAGCGCACGTTATCGTGCGTGGACCGCCGGGGGACTGCGTAGCAGTTAGTTATGGATGCGGTTAATGCCACCAGTCGATTGTGTGCTCGAGGGCTGCGGTTGCTCCGGAGGACGGTCAGGAAGTAGCAGAGCAACCGGTGTGAGCGATGCTGGACGTAGCCGCGTTTGTAGCCAGGACGCTAGGACACGGGCGGACACAGCTCGAACACCTGAGATTGCTCGCGTCGGGAAATGGGCCGGCCTCGCGTCCCACCGACACGCTCAGAAAATATGCGCGACCACAGTCGGCCCACGTGGGCCAGGGCGAATGCGGCGTAGGCGATGCTCGCCGCTTGGACGACTACGCCGAACGCGATCAGCCCGGCCAGGGCACGAAAGGTTGATCTCAAGACTTCTCCTACCCGAGTGCGAGTTGGTAAGGACTTTCATGTTGTGCGAATTCCTGGTGCTGGCTGGTGATCGTGTTCGGAGCGCAGGTCAGGACGTCGAGGGTGACACGGTTGTCGGTTTGGATCGGGAGAAGGGGCGGGGTCGCGGTGCCGACGTGCAGGCCGAGGATGTGGGCAAGGAATTCGGCTGTGCGGTGTTCGTCGCGGGCGCGGATCATGATGTGGTCCAGGACGATGCGCCTGAGAGGGTCTTTCCTTCCAGGCGTAGGTGGTGACCTGTTAGGCGGGTCGGGGCGGTGGACTGGCCTGACTCAGGTGCAGGCTGGCCAGCAGCCACCGTTCGTTCTGACGCACGAAGATCTGGGTGGCGCGGAACTGGTCATCGGCTGGCCGACCTCGATAGGTCGCTTGCTGGGTCTGCCTGCCGATTGCGATGGCGGTCTGACCGAAGTCGCGGACTTCGACGTCGTCCCAGACCAGCGATTGGCTAGTGAGGTCGCCGCTGGCGTAGCGATCAAGCCACGTGCCCTGTCGAGGACGAAGCCGGATGGTCCGACGAGCCGGAAGTCGGCTGCGGCCAGGTGGGCGAGCGTGCTCGTGTCACCGTCTTGCTCGGCCTGGGCCCAACGGCTGCCGAGCACACGAATCTCGGTGTCGGTCGTCATGATCTGTCCTTCGCTGGTTCGGGTTCGGGTGTCATTGGTTGACCGGGTCGATACATCTGGGGTGGCTTGTTGCCTGCGGACTGTCCGCCGTCGACAGGGATCACGGCGCCGGTGATGAACGTCGACTGCGGTGAGCAGAGCCACAGCACGGCCTGGGCCACCTCGGCCACGGTGCCGATGCGCCGCATCGGGGTGGCGAGCCCGGCAAGCCGCTGCGCTTCAGGTCCGGCCTGTTCGAGGTGGTGGGTCAGGATCGGCCCGGGGGCGACGACGTTGACCCGGATGCCCTGGTCGGCGTAGTCGAGGGCCGCCGCTTTGCTCAGTCCGATGATCCCGGCTTTGCCCGCGACGTAGGCGGCGAGGTTGGCCGTGCCGTTCAGACCGGCGATCGAGGCCATGTTCACTATCGCGCCACCGCTGGCCAGCATCGCGGGGATCTGGTACTTCATGCCGAGGAACGTGCCGCGGATGTTGGTGGCGATGCCCCGGTCGAAGTCGTCCGGATCGATATCGGCCAACGGTGCCGGCATTGGACCGTCGGTGGCGTTGTTGAACGCGGCGTCCAGCCGCCCGAACCTCTGCATAGCGCGGTCGACGAGCTCACGCATCGAGTCCACAGCCGCGACGTCGGTGCGCACCGCCAGCGCGTGGCCGCCGCGGTTCTCGATTCGATCGGCGACGGATTCCAGCGCTGCGATGTCGCGGGCCGCGAGGACAACCGAGTAGCCCTCGGCTGCGAAGGCCTCGGCGGTGGCCGCCCCGATGCCCTTGCTGGCCCCGGCCACCAAGGCCACCCGTCCGTGCATCAGAAGGTCAACCATCTCATCTCCTCCGGTCGGCAACGAACGTTAGAGATCTAATCGTGCCATGTCAAACGCTTAGACTGCCTCGGGAGGTGTTGCCGTTCGGCATGCCTCGCCGAACACCTCACCGACCTAAGCTGCCCGCTTGCGCTGCGATCGACGCGGCCATGGGCAGGCGAACTCCATCGTCACGAACATGACTTGGCTGCTTGCGAGCAGGATCACTTCACGGTCGAGCGGATACGGTGGCGCCCTCCGGTCCGCGCGGCTGGCCGTCGCGCCAGGAACCGGAGGCCGACAACACAAGTACGGCCGCCACTGCCTCCGCCACGGACCTAGCGGCCAGGACCGCTGCGCGGCTTCTCGTGCCATCGACGGTCCGGGCGGTGGGCTTACGAAGGCCGGTGAGTTTTATCGCCCGACGGACCGAGCCAGCACATCCAGCCCGGTCAAGACTCCCCACACAATGACCAGGCCCTGGTGCATCGTGAGCCAGTTCACCCGCTGCCCGAGCCCGGTAAACAACCCGGTAAACAAAACAGTGCCGCTGCTATCGCGACCTACAAAAATCAAAACCAGCCAGCGGCGAGTACCCCCGAAGTGGAGGCGACGACACCCGGCGCGAAGATACGCGGCAGGATGGTTGGTTCCGGCCTGGTGGTGGCCCGAGTTGCCGGTGTAGTAGCGGGCGATCCGCCACTCGGTACTCGCCATCTTCAGCAGCGCCGGTGGCACGAGCAACGTGCCGATGACGATGTGCCAGCTGACCCTTTGCCGCGGACAGCGCGTCAGCCTGTGCCGTCTG
>JAVEET010000362.1 GCA_030840295.1 Pseudonocardiales bacterium | reverse complement strand
GCTACGGGCCAGTGGCACTGTCGACGAGATCCTGCGTGACTGTTCCAGCCGCCCGTTGGCCGACATCGAGACCGGTGTGCTGAACCTGCTCAGGCTCGGGGCGTATCAGCTGCTCAAGACCCGGATTCCGAACCACGCCGCGGTGGCCACGACCGTGGATCTGGCCCGTGCCACCGGCAACACCAGAGCCACTGGCTTCGTGAACGCCATTCTGCGCAAGGTGGCCGCGCGGGACTTCGATGCCTGGTGTGATCGGATCTCGCGTGACGCCTCGCCGCTGGGCCGGCTGGCGGTGCGCCATTCCCACCCTGGCTGGATCGTCGGCGCCTTTGCCGACGCACTCGGCGCCGAATCCGCCCGGCCGCCGGCCACTGAAATGAGTGCCGAGGCCCCGGGACTGCCCTCCAACGGTGCGGACGGCCCTGACCACGACCTGTCCGAGCTGGAGGCCGCACTGGCGGCCGACGACGAGCGACCCGAGACCCATCTGGTGGCATGGCCAGGCCGGATCAGCCGCGATGCCCTGGTCCAGCAGGCTGCGGGTGAGCCGGGACCGTACTCGCCCTACGCGGTCAGGCTCGTCAGCGGTGGTGAGCCTGCCGCCCTGGCCGCCGTGCAGGAACAGCTGGCCGGTGTACAGGACGAGGGCAGCCAGCTCTGCGCGGTCGCACTGAGCCAGCTGCCGCTGTCCGGCGCGGACGCGCGCTGGCTTGATCTGTGTGCCGGCCCCGGCGGGAAGGCGGCCCTGCTGGCGGCACTCGCCGATCGGCGCGGAGCCCGGCTCACGGCCAGTGAGTTGCACCCGCATCGCGCCGAGCTGATCGCCCGCGCGACCGCAGGGTGGGATGTCGAGATCAGGGTGGGCGACGCGCGCCGGTTGGCTACCGGCGACGGACCCGCATCGACCGGGGCTGAGCCGGTAGCCGGCGGCAACATCGTCGAGGCGTATGACCGGGTGCTGTTGGACGCACCGTGCACCGGCCTGGGTGCGCTGCGCCGTCGACCCGAGGCACGGTGGCGCAAGACGCCGGATGACTTGGCCGATCTGGTGGTATTGCAACGGGATCTGCTCGCTGCCGCGGCTCGGGTGGTGCGTCCGGGGGGCGTGATCGGCTACGTCACCTGCTCGCCGCACCTGGCCGAAACGCGTGCCCAGATCAGCGGGTTCCTGGCTGAGCGCGGGAACTTCGAACTCCTCGATGCCCGCCCGGC
The DNA here is from genome assembly GCA_030840295.1 of Pseudonocardiales bacterium. GTDB lineage: Bacteria > Actinomycetota > Actinomycetes > Mycobacteriales > Jatrophihabitantaceae > Jatrophihabitans_A. Next base: position 33,661 of record JAVEET010000362.1, on the reverse strand, counting down.
CTTTGTGGCTGTCACGCGCTTGGACGACTCGGGCATGGTGCAGTTGTGGCCGCATCGTCATGGCACCGACGCGATGTTCTTCGCCGCGCTGCGACGAACGCGCTGACCACGCTGGTGCCCCCGGAGGAGCCGCCGACTCACCGATCGGCCGGCTCCCTCAGTGAGGCGAATCATCAGTGGTGCTGGTGTCCGCGCTGAAGCACTGATGAGAAGTCGTTCACCCTGGCGTCCCGACTGCTCAGCGGGTTCAGCCCGAACCGGGTGCTCGATCGTCGCCACGATCGAGGTGGTGTCGTGTGAACTCGAATCCACCGCGAACTTCTTGTCCAGCTGAGGTGAGATCAACAGCGCCGGGGCGGGGGCTACCGGCCGAGTTCGGGTCGAGAGGGTGCGCGGCAGTGCCGCGATTCCGGGTGCCCCCTAGACTTCTGACGTGCCAGCCTCGCAGCCCGAACCCATGATCGCGCCGAGCATCTTGTCGGCCGACTTCGCGCATCTGGCCGCGGCCGCGGATGCCGTCTCGCGGGCCGACTGGCTGCATGTCGACGTCATGGACAACCACTTCGTCCCGAATCTGACCCTTGGGCTTCCGGTGGTGAAGAGCTTGCACCGAGCCACCGATCTGCCGCTTGACTGCCATCTCATGATCGAGGATCCCGACCGGTGGGCCCCCGGATACGCCGAGGGCGGCGCGGCGAACGTGACCTTCCACGCCGAGGCGGCCAGCGACGTGGTGCAGACCGCGCGTGCCGTTCGGTCCGCCGGCGCGCTGGTCGGGCTCGCCGTCAAGCCAGGCACTCCGCTCGAGCCCTATCTCGACGTTCTCGTCGAGTTCGACACGCTGCTGATCATGTCTGTCGAACCGGGCTTCGGTGGCCAGGTGTTCATGCCCGAGGTATTGGACAAGGTTCGTACCGCGCGAAGGCACGTCAACTCCGGCCACCTCCGGCTCTTCATCGAGATCGACGGTGGGATCGGCACAGACACCATCACCGAGGCTGCCGAGGCCGGCGTGGACGTCTTCGTGGCGGGTTCGGCGGTGTACGGCGCGGACGATCCAGCCGCTGCGGTCGAGCACCTGCGCAGCCTGGCCCGGGCCGGAATGGCCCGATGCGAACAAACAATCGGACGAGCTAGGGGCCGAGCAATGGGAGAGGCATGAGCCTGCTGCAGGCCACGGATGCAGAGATCACCGCATTGCAGCACGCGGCCGAGTTGGCCCGCACCGTCGCCGGGAGAACGAGCCCGAACCCGCCGGTCGCCGCAATCATCCTCGACCCACAAGGCCGCCGTATCGCCGAGGGAGTCACCCAGCCCGCCGGGTCCGAGCATGCCGAGGTGATCGCACTTCGCGCGGCCGGCGAATTGGCCCGCGGGGCAACCGCCGTCGTGACCCTGGAGCCGTGCAACCACACCGGGCGCACGGGACCGTGTTCGCAGGCTCTGATCGACGCAGGCGTCGTCCGGGTCGTGTTCGGCGTCTCTGACCCCAACCAGCAGGCTGCTGGTGGCGCCGATCGATTACGGGAGGCCGGCGTCCAGGTACTTGCCGATGTGGACCAGGGTGAGATCGCTCGCGGCGTGTTGCGGCCCTGGCTTTTCTCGGTGCTGCAATCCCGCCCGTTCGTGACCTGGAAATTCGCCGCCACGTTGGACGGTCGCAGTGCGGCCGCCGATGGAACCTCGCGGTGGATCACCAATGCCGAATCTCGTGCAGACGTGCATGCGCTGCGCGACATCGTCGATGCGGTCGTGGTGGGCAGCGGCACGGTCCTGGCCGACGACCCGCAGCTCACCGTCCGCGGCCTGGCTGGTGCCTCGGAGGAAGAACTGGCCCCCCGACAACCGTTGCGTGTCGTGTTGGATCGACGTCATCGCGTCGGCAAGGAATATCGCGTGTTCGATGACGCCGCCGAAACTGTCGTGCTCGACACCGCCGTCCCGCGATTTGCGCTCAAGGCCCTTTATGACCGAGGCGTTCGCCACGTTCTCCTCGAAGGCGGCCCGACCCTTGCGGGAGCGTTCCTGGAAGCCCGGCTGATCGACCAGGTGGTGGGCTACGTGGCTCCTAAGCTGCTCGGGTCGGGGACACCCGCGCTGCAGGACGCGGGAATAACCAGCATGGCCGATGCAGTCACACTGGAGGTATCCGACGTAAGTCGCCTCGGCGATGACGTCAAAATCGTGGGCCGCCCAGTTTGGCCCACCGGTCAGGAGGAATGAGGATGTTCACCGGCATCGTCGAGGAACTCGGCGAAGTAGTCTCGGTCACCGGGCACGGTGATTCGGCCGTGCTGCGCATCCGTGCGACGAAGGTCGCCGAGGACGTCAGGCACGGCGCATCCATCGCGGTCAACGGTGTGTGTCTCACCGTCGTCGGTGAGGAAAGCGCCTCCGCCGCGGACGGGCCTGCGGTGGATCTGGTTTTCGATGTGATGGCCGAGACCCTGAAGCGGAGCGTGATCGGTGCGCTGGCGGCCGGGGACCGGGTCAACCTGGAACGCGCCGCCCGGGTGGACAGCCGCCTCGACGGGCACATCGTACAGGGCCACGTCGACGGAACTGGGGTCGTGCTGGCCCGTATGCCCGGCACCGAGTGGGAATCCTTCCGCTTCGGATTGCCGGCCGACCTGTCCAAATACGTCGCGGAAAAGGGCTCGATCGCGGTGAACGGAGTTTCGTTGACGGTGACCGCGGTCGGAAACTCAACCCGTCAGGACTCTGATTGGTTCGAGGTCGGGTTGATCCCGGAGACCCTGCGCGCGACCAACCTCGGAAACCGGGCGGTGGGCGACCCGGTGAATCTCGAGGTTGATGTGCTGGCCAAGTACACCGAGCGCCTGCTTGCCCGTGGGCCCGGACTGAACACCCACTCGAACACATCGAACGGCGGCGGCTGACACCATGCTGGATTCAGTAGAGAGAGCGATTGCCGACATCGCCGCCGGTAAGGCGGTGGTTGTCGTCGATGACGAGGACCGCGAAAACGAGGGAGATCTGATCTTCGCCGCCGAGCTGGCGACGCCCGAGCTGGTGGCCTTCATGGTGCGCTACACCTCGGGCTACATCTGCGTCCCGATGAGTGAGGCCGAGGCGGATCGCCTGGACCTGCCGCCGATGTTCCGGGTCAATCAGGATCGACGTGGGACCGCGTACGCGGTGACGGTCGACGCCCGCGAGGGGGTCACTACCGGCATCTCCGCCACCGATCGTGCCCGCACGATCCGACTGCTTGCCGACCCGTCGACGTCTTCGGCCGATCTGGCGCGCCCTGGCCACATCGTCCCCTTGCGGGCCAAAGACGGTGGCGTGTTGCGCCGACCCGGCCATACCGAGGCCGCGGTCGACCTGGCGACGCTGGCCGGGCTCGCTCCGGCCGGTGTGTTGTGCGAGGTGGTCAGTGAGAAGGACCCGTCCGGCATGGCCCGAGCCGACGAGCTAAGGGTGTTCGCCGATGAGCACGGGCTTACCCTGATCTCGATTGCCGACCTGATCGCTTACCGCCGCCGGTTCGACAAACTGGTCGAGCGGGTGGCCGAGGCCAGGGTGCCGTTGCGCTACGGAGAATTCACCGCGGTGGGGTACTCCTCGTCCTACGACAACAGGGAACACGTCGCGTTCGTCTTCGGCGATATCGGAGATGGCGAAGACGTGCTGGTCCGCGTCCACTCGGAATGCCTCACCGGCGATGTGTTCGGATCATTACGCTGCGACTGCGGTCCGCAACTGGACGCTGCGTTGGCGGCCGTGGCCCGGGAAGGTCGCGGAGTCGTGCTGTACGTCCGTGGCCATGAGGGCCGCGGCATCGGCTTGCTGCACAAACTGCAGGCTTACCAGCTGCAGGACGCCGGACGGGACACCCTGGACGCCAACCTGGACCTGGGGCTGCCGGCTGATGCCAGGGATTACGGCACAGGAGCTCAAATCCTTGCCGACCTTGGAATTCGTACGATGCGACTGCTGACGAACAACCCGGCCAAGCGAGCTGGACTGGAAGGATATGGTCTGTCGGTGATCGGTCAGGTTCGATTGCCGACTCATGTCAATCCCGAGAATCTGCGTTATCTGGAGGCGAAACGAGACCGGATGGGCCACGAACTCGACCTCGGACCGGATTCGGTCGTGGCCCATCAGACCACGGAATGGTGAGTGGCACGGTGAGTGAACAATGAGTGGACACGGTGCTCCGGACCCCGGGGCCGTCGCAGGAGCGGCGGACCTCAAGGTGGTCGTGCTGGCGGCCCAGTGGCACACCGAGGTCATGGCGGGGCTGCTGGCCGGGGCACGCCGGGCCCTGGCGGATTCGGGCGTCAAGCAGGTCACTGTCGTCAGGGTGCCAGGCACGTTCGAGCTTCCTGTCGCGGCGACCCGCATCGGGCGAGGACAGGTGGACGCGATCGTGGCCCTGGGCGTCGTGATCCGGGGCGGCACACCGCATTTCGACTATGTCTGCGCCGCGGCCACCGACGGCTTGACCCAGGTGTCGGTGCGGACCGGGATACCTATCGGTTTCGGCGTCCTCACCTGCGACGACGATCAGCAGGCGCTGGACCGAGCCGGGCTGGAGGGGTCGAAGGAAGATAAGGGCTACGAGGCGACCCAGGCAGCATTGGTCACAGCCGTGACCCTGCTGAAGTATCCCCGCGACTAGGCGACTAGGCGACGTGGCACCGGTACCCCCGTCCGCCGTGGGTGAAGCTCGAGTCTCCGGCCTCGTCCTGGCCGCCGGGGCCGGCCGCCGGTTGGGACGTCCGAAGGCTGACGTGATCCTGCACGGTGTGCGATTGATCGACCGCGCCGTCACCCTGTTGCGCGACGGTGGCTGTCAGGACGTCGTAGCGGTGGTCCGCTCGGCGGACGTGACGGCAGCCGGAGCTCGTAGCGTGGTGAATCCCGACCCGGACGCCGGAATGGGACGATCGTTGCGGATCGGCCTGGAAGCGGTCACTGATCCGGCCTGTGTGATCATTCTGGTCGATCAGATCGGGATCAAGCCGTCCGACATCGGTCTGGTCATTTCCGCTTATCGCCGAAACGGTTCGCAGGTGGTCCTTGCCCGTCGGCAGGGAGAAAGGTCGCATCCGGTACTGGTTCCGAGACGACTCTTCTCCGAGTTCGCCGCCGCCGCCGTCGGTGATCAAGGCGCGCGGGCCTTCATCGACGCTCAGCCGGGTTCAGTCGAGTTCCTCGATCTGCCTGATCAGATCAAAGATATCGACACGCCGCAGGATCTCATCGAGGCAACTCGAACCGGGGGCTGGCCTGACCCAGGACCTCGAGGGCGCGGCTGATGTCCGCGGGGATCGCCACCGGCCGCCTCGTCTCGCGGTTGACATAGACGTGGACAAATCTGCCTACTGCGGCTGGTGAGTCGTCGGCGCCGAACAGGCCGAGGCGATAGATCACGCTGGTCCTGCCGATGTGCTCGAGAGCAATTCCTGCGGTCACCAGCACCGGAAACCGAAGCTCGAAATAGTACCGGCAGGAGGTTTCCACAACCAGTCCGACCGCGGGCAGTTCGCGGATGTCGGTGCCGGCCGCCTCGATCAGCCACCCGTTGACGGCTGTGTCGAAGAGTTGGTAGTGCACGGCGTTGTTGACGTGACCGTAGGTGTCGTCGTCGGACCACCGCGTCGGCATGGTCCGGAGCACCGGGAAATCCGCACGGGTCAAGGCTTGAGGGTCCTCGCTCATCGGAGAATCCTGCCCCGGCCCCCGGTCGCGTACTTGGCCGCGGCCATCGCGACCGCGTCCTCAACGATGGCACCCGGCAGATCGGGACCGAACTTCTTGGTGGCCACGCCTCGCCACGAGGCACCCAGGCGTGTTCCCACGGCAGCACCGAGTGCTCCGACGACACCGCCGGCCATGGTGCGCCGACGCGAACTGCCTTCCCGGTGCGCGAGGGCGGCACCGGATATCGCGCCGAGGATCAGCCGCAACCCGGCTGCACGCGGCTGCGACCGGCTAGGCGTCTGCGGCAGCTTGTCACCGACCAGTTCACCGGTCGAGCCGAGCAACGCGATGCGACGTGTCCACCGGGTGTGCGCCGCTGATCTTCGGGGAAGGAAGCTCTGTGCCGGTTTCGCGGTGAGGACAAGAGCAGCAACGCCGAGCGTGCTTCGGGAACCAGAGGCCAGACCGAGGAGGCCGGCGCGCAGGAGGAGGGACATGACTTCACATTAGGTGCAGATCATCTCAGCTGTGGCCGAAGTGGCCGGTCAGGACCGGCCGAGGCCCGCCCTGCGCAGCGCATCCGCCATCGTTGTCGAGGCGGACGGCTCACTGCGGGGAGGTTTCTGGGCTGGGCGGGCCTGTGGATGGTCGCGCTTCGGCCGCCCGGCTGGAGTGCCGCCGGCCGAGCCGTCGCCAGCCGAACCGGTCCCCGAGCGGGTCGGCTTTGCTTCGTCGGTCAACCGGAGACTGAGGCCGATCCGCTTGCGGGCAACGTCGACCTCGAGCACCTTCACGCGCACAACGTCGCCGGACTTCACCACATCCCGGGGATCCTTCACGTACGTGTTCGACATGGCGGAGATGTGCACGAGGCCGTCCTGATGAACGCCGATGTCGACGAACGCGCCGAAGGCCGCGACATTGGTCACCGTTCCTTCGAGGACCATGCCGGGGCGAAGGTCGGAGACAGTATCGACTCCCTCGGCAAAGGAGGCGGTCTTGAACGCCGGTCGCGGGTCCCGGCCCGGCTTCTCCAGCTCGGACAGGATGTCGGTGATGGTGGGCAGCCCGAAGGTGTCGTCGACGAAGTCCTCGGCCGTGATGGAGCGCAGTGCGTTCGAGTTTCCGATCAAGGATTCCAGTGACGTCTTCGTGGCGGCCACCATGCGCCGGACCACCGGATACGCCTCGGGATGGACGCTTGAGCTGTCGAGGGGGTCCGCTCCTCCTGGGATACGCAGGAAACCCGCGCATTGCTGGAACGCCTTGGGTCCTAGCCGCGGCACGTCCTTCAGAGCACGGCGAGTCCGAAACGGGCCGGTCGCATCTCGGTGGGCCACGATGCTTGCCGCAAGTCCCTCGCCGATGCCCGACACGCGCGACAGCAATGGCACCGAGGCGGTGTTCAGGTCGACTCCGACAGCATTGACCGCGTCCTCGACAACAGCATTCAGCGAACGTGACAGGCTCCACTCGGGAAGATCGTGCTGGTACTGGCCTACTCCGATCGACTTCGGATCGATTTTCACCAGCTCTGCCAGCGGATCCTGCAGGCGCCGGGCGATCGATACGGCACCGCGGAGCGAAACATCCAGGTCCGGTAACTCGGCCGAGGCATAGGCCGAGGCCGAGTACACCGATGCGCCGGCCTCTGACACGACCGCCTTGGTCAGTGCGAGACCGGGGTTCGCGGCGATCAGTTCCTGGGCGAGCTTGTCGGTCTCCCGTGATGCGGTGCCGTTGCCGATGGCGATCAGCTCGACCTGATGCGTGGCGGCAAGGCGGCTCAAACTCGTGAGTGCGTCGTCCCACCGGCGCTGTGGGACGTGCGGGTAGATGGTGTCGGTGGCTACTACCTTGCCGGTGGCATCGACGACGGCGACCTTGACGCCAGTGCGGAAACCGGGGTCGAGACCCATCGTGGCCCGACTGCCCGCCGGCGCGGCCAGCAGCAGATCTCGTAGATTCGCCGCGAACACCCGGACGGCTTCCACCTCGGCGGCTTGCCGCAGGCGCATTCGCAGGTCGAGGGACAACCGGCCGAAGATTCGAGTGCGCCAAGCCCAACGGACGGTGTCCAGCAGCCATCGGTCGGCCGCCCGACCGTGATCGGCCAGCCGGAACTGCCCGGCTATCTGTACCTCATAGCCGTTCAGACCGACGTATCCGTTCAGACCGACGTAGCCGTTCAGGCCGACCCGGGCTGCCGGGCCGCTCGCGGTCGCAGCCTCCTGCGCAGGTGGTTCCTCCGGCTCGATCGAGAGTTCGAGGACGTCTTCCTTCTCGCCGCGGAAGAGGGCCAGGATGCGGTGCGAGGGCAGCCGGTTCAGGGGCTCGGAGAAGCTGAAGTAGTCCGAGAATTTTGCCCCGCCCTCGGCTTGTCCTTCGCGAACGGCCGAGCTGACTCGTCCCTTGGACCACAGCCGCTCGCGCAGTTCGCCGATCAGGTCCGCGTCCTCGGCGAACCTCTCGGTGAGAATGGCCCGGGCTCCTTCCAGGGCGCCGTCGGCGTCGAGCACTCCACTGCTCGCATCGACATATCGCGCGGCCTCGGTCTGCGGGTCGTGACGGGGATCGGACAGCAGCAGTTCGGCCAGCGGTTCCAAACCGGACTCGCGGGCGATCTGCGCTTTCGTGCGCCGTTTCTGCTTGTACGGCAGGTAGATGTCTTCCAGGCGCGCCTTCGAATCCGCAGCCATGATCTGTGCCTTGAGCCGGTCGTCGAGTTTTCCCTGGGCAACGATGGCCTCCAGGATGGCGCCGCGCCGGTCGGCGAGTTCGCGCAGGTAGCTCAGTCGCTCTTCGAGGGTCCGCAGCTGGGCGTCGTCCAGCGTTCCGGTGGTCTCCTTGCGGTAGCGCGCAATGAACGGGACGGTCGCGCCGCCGTCGAGCAACGCGACCGCGGCGATGACCTGCTTATCCCGCACGCCCAACTCGGCGGAGATTTGTTGTTCGATGGTTTGCTGGATGCTGGCCGTCACGGTGCTTCAGCGTACGAGATGAGCCAATGCGGCCAGCGCCTTGGGGAACACTTCCGCCGGTGGCGTGACCAAACCTGCGCCGACCTGTCCCACGCCGGCCTGCTTGCCGGCCATGCCGGTGTTTATCTGCGGCAGGATCTGGGTCCGCACTACCTTCGTCACATCGATACCGGTCGGCGTGCCGCGGAAATCGAGGATGGGAATGGCATACATCGGATGCTCACCGATGGTGATCTCATACATCCGCCGCGACGCGTTCAGGGCGTCGCTGACCTGCCCGCCGACGAACCGGACAATGGCCGGTGCCGCCGCCATGGCGAAGCCACCCAGCCCGGCTGTCTCGGTGATGGCTGAATCACCGATATCGGGGTTGGCGTCCTCAGGACCGTAGCTGCCGAGGAAGAGGCCTTCGGCCAGCTGGGCCGGGCCGGTGAACCACTCATCACCGGTACCTGCAGTTTGTATGCCGAAGTCGGTGCCGTTGCGGGCCATCGCAACCACGATCGTGGACCCCGCGATGCCACGGGCCGAATCGAGGGTCAGCTTGCAGGCGGGCATGGCGAGGTTGAGGAAGAAGTGATCGTTGGCCGATACGAAGCGGACCGCTTCAGCGACCTGGGACGAGGGCGCCCCGGACTCGACCATGGCCGGCAGCAGCTCACGCAGCAGCATCAGCGTCCCGGCCCGATTGCGGTTGTGCGCCTCATCGCCCATCTGCACCATCTGGGCCAGGATTGCCCGCAGGTCCACCGGCCCCCGGGCGCGCACCGCCGTCTGCAGCAGTGGGGCCAGGACATCTGACATCCAACGGAGTCGGCTGAGTACCTCAGGACCGTAGGCCCCGTATCTCAGCACCTTGCCCAGTCCCTCGTTCAGTGTGCAGTACGTGCGGCGTCCGGTCGCCGGGTCCGCCACGACGAAGACCCACATCGACGCCGAGATCACGCCGGCCATCGGTCCGACCGCCCCGTGATGATGGCAGGGCTCGAGGGTGTAGCCGGTACCGGAGGCGAACAGGGCCTCGGCGTCCTTCGGCTCGGCCACCAAGCCTTCCAGCGCGGCCGCTCCGAGCAGGGCTCCGCGGAGTGGGCCCGAGGCCCGGTCCCAGCCGATCGGCGGTCCGGCGTGCAGGAAGTCGTTGCCGGCCAAACCCAAAACCTCCCCGGCCGGCAGCACATCGATGAGCTCGGCATCCGTGGATACGATCCGCTGCAGCGCTTCGAGGTTGGCACCGACCCGCCTGCGGTCCGACATCACCCGAGCCAGGTCGGCCTCGCAGCCGGTCATCGGCGGACGCCACTCGACGCGCTGGACCGTGGTCCCCTGAGCCTCGATAGCCTCGGCGAAGAGGTCCACCCCGGCGGCAAGGACCTGCGGCGCCTGCTCCAACAACCGTGACATCAGGCATCGGCCTTCCGGATCAGGGCCAGCGCGTGTCGGGCAGCGGCCGCATTCGAGGTGAAAGCGCTGGCTCCCGCCCGGTGCAACCTGCTGGCAGATTCGTTCAGTGATTGCGGGTCCCGGCGCGCTCCGATCACGCTGACGACCACCGGTACCGCGCTGTTCTCCACGAGCGGCAGTAGTTCGGCCACGGGATCCGAGTGGGCACCGTGGCCCAGCACGACGTCCAGCAGGATCACGGCACTGCGAGCATCATCCAGTGCGGCCTGCAGATAGCGCGTCCGCAGCGAGGGATCGATCATCGGATGGGGCCGCCCGCGGGTCAGCGCGTCGTCTCCGAAATCGATCATGTAGTGACCGTCCGCGCGCAACGACTCGTCGAGCGTCCAATCCGATCGCAGGGGAGTGTTGGAGTACACCGCCCCCAACTCGGCGGAGGCGATCAGCATGGCCTCGTCACAGAGTGTGCCGCCGCAGAAGAGGCCACGCAGCGCACCACCCGCCCGGGCCGGCCGCCCGTCGGCGATCCAGGATGGCCAGCTGGGCACGCCTCGACCCAGTCGGGCCAGCGCCTGCTCGGTGGCCGCGGTCAGGTCCGGTTCTCCTGGGCCCAGCAGGGCGAACTGCACCGGCGTCCTCAGCTGGCCCGCCAGCTCCCGCAACTGCCGTCCGATCGCGTCCGCCGGCGGCTTGGAGACGACCAGGATCAGCTCGGTTGCCGGGTCGTCGTCGAGCATCCGGATGGCCGCGATACTCGACCGGCCGGCCACCGCCTCGGACAGATCCCGGCCGCCGACCCCGAGCGCCGCGGTTATCCCGACACCGGCTGCGTCGAGCAGACAGAGCACCTGCTGGGCTCCGGTGCCGGACGCGGCGACCAGGCCGACCGGCCCGGCGTCGAGAGTATGGGCGAAACCGAGCCCGATACCGCCCACCACCGCGGTTCCACAGTCGGGTCCCATCACCAATCGGCCGCGCTCGGCGGCCACCTCCTTGAGGTCGATCTCCTGTTGGACGCTGACATTGTCAGAGAAGATCAAAACGTCGCAGTCGGACTCCAGGGCATCCATCGCCTCGGTGAACGCGTGCTGTCCTGGAACCGAGATCAGCGCGAGTCCGGAGCCGCTAGTCCGGACCAGCGAACCGATGGTGCGTGGTTGGGGAGCCGAGCCGGCGCCGGCGGCAGGAGTCCGACGCGGCGCAGCCAGCAGCTCGTCGGCCCTGGCCAGGCCGAGATCGGCGGCTGCGGCGCTGTCGGCGCGAATGGCTATCAGCAGCTCGTTGGCGGAGTCGAGGTCAGCTGGGACCTGGAAGCCCATCGCAGTGAGGACGTCCAGATTCAGATCGGTGGCCATGGCGACCAGCGCCGCGGTCACCCCGGTCGACGCGCCAACGTCCCGGCTCAGCTGCATCAGCGTCACCGAGTCCTGATACAGACCGCGACGGACGCTCACCCGTTCGACACTCACCCGCAGCCCCCTGTTCCGCTGCCGCGCTGGTGATGTGAGACCACTGGGCCAACCGGTTCGGCAGTCAGCGTCGCGGCCGCCAACATGCCTGTGGTCAGGGCGACTCCCGAAGTGTGGCCTATCGCCGTCAGCGCAGCAGCGGCCCTATGCAGATCTACCGAATGCGGATCTACCGAGTCGGCGGGTGCTGCAGGCATGCAGAGCGCGCGACCGAGTTCGACCAACTCCCGGATACCCTCGCCCGCACAGGCTCGCAGCAGCAGCTGGCGCGACAAGCTGGTGGTGGCTCGCGGTCGATTCCGAAGGATGCGGCCGATCTCGTTCCGATGGGCGTCGGTATGCCGGCCGAACAGCCTCCCGCCGGCGATCAGGCCACACAGCAGATCATCACCGGATGGCGTGAGGCCAGGGCCCCGTCCGAGGAGGTCGCGTACCAATTCGGCCGGCTCGCACGCCGCGGCGCCGGACCCAGGGCCAGCTGCAGCGGGCAGTTCCAGGACCGGCAGAACGGGCGCCAACCAACGATCCAGCCAGGTCAGCGCCGCCGGCTGCGGTGTGCCGATGAATGCCAGCTCGACGTCCCGGACTGCCGCAAGGTGCACGACGTGCTCACCGATCCAGACGGCGGAGTCGGCGCTGATCCTGGCCGGACCGGTCCAATCGGCCAGGCTGAAGTGCCAGCTCGGGGTGTCGAGAATTATGCCGATCGGCAGCGCCACCGCGTCAGAGGTGAGTACCGCCACGACCTCGCCGGTGGCCAGTTCGAGGTAGCACGCCGTGGGAAAGCAGCCCAGCACGGTCACCGGCCCGGGATGTGCAGCGAGCGCCGCGGTCACGAAACCCGATGCCCGGCCGGATAGCGCCACCGGTGAGACGGCCGCGGTACCGGCCATCTCGGGTGGCCGCGTGCCACAGGACACCCTCGACGCCATCTCACCCCTTCCCGGCCCGAAAAGTAGGGGCCCTTCCTCGCTGGAAAGTATCGGCGTCGGCTACCGTCTGCCGATGGGCACAGTTGCCAACGATCAGGCGCTCAAGCTGCACGATCTGCCAGCGGCAGAGTCAGAGCCAGTGGCTGAGGGCCTGCCGGTTCGGGCGCTGCTCGCGACGTCCTGTCTGAGCGGAAGCACGGTACTGGCCGGCCACTCCGGCCTGAACCGGCTGGTCCGCGGCGTGAACGTCATGGAAGTCCCGGACATCCTGCCCTGGGTGAAAGCCGACGAGTTACTGCTGACCACTGCCTTTCCGCTCACCCGGGCGGATCCCAGCCGGCACGAGCAGTTGATGCTGGATCTGGTGGTCGATCTCAATGCCCGAGGCTTGGCCGCGCTGGCGGTGAAACTCGGTCGCTACCTGGACGCAATTCCTCAGAAGGTGCTCGATCGAGCCGACGAACTGGGGTTTCCGGTGCTGAGGTTGCCGGACGGGGTGGCGTTCGACGAGGTGCTGGCCGAGGTGTTCAGCGAGTTGCTCAACCGGCAGGCTCGGGTGTTGGCCGAGGCCGACGCGTTGCATCGCGCGATATCGGCCATCGTGTTGGCCGGCGGCGGACTGCCGCAGATCGCGATCGAGGTCTCCCGGCTGCTGGATTGTGTCGTGCTCATCACCACTCCGGACGGCAGGATCCTGGCCGACGAAGGGGGCGAGCCGCACCGGTCGGCCCTGGAGGCAGCCGGTCAGTTCGACCCGAGCGGACGGTTGTTGGTCGAGCGGCTACGCACCGGTCGCCAGAGCATTCCCGCTTCTGCCGCCATCCCGGACGGCCTGGCCGCCTTTACCGGATCGACAGCACCCAGCGAATCAACAGCAGCCACGGTGCCGACGGTGCCTGCGGCGATCGGCACGGCCGCAATGACGTCGATCGTCGCCGGCGGCATCGACCATGGCCGGATCGTGGCCTACCGAGCGGATGAGCAGCTGCCCTCCGGCACCGTCACGGCGATCGAGCGGGCCGCAATCGTGGCCGCTCTGACCATCACCAAGGAATTGGCGGTCGCGGCCGTCGAGGGCAAGTTTCGGGGCGACTACCTGCGTGATGTGCTGACCGGGCTGACGGCCGCCGACGAGACCGTCGTGACGCACTGTCGCTCGCTCGGCTGGGAGATCGACCGGCCGATGGTGGTCGTGGTTGCCGAACTGGACCCGGTCGATGCCAGTGCGGCGGCATCGATCTCGGGATCGGTGGTGCACCGTTCCCAGCACGAACGATTCTCCTCGGCTTGGCACCAGGTGGTCCGGGCCAGGGACAAATCGGCTCCCGTCGTGGCGTTCAGCCACGAGGTCGTCTCGCTGCTGCCGGTGCGACCGGAGTCGCCCGCGCCGGTGGTGGACCAGGTCGTCGCGGCGGTGAGCGGTGACCGGGGCGGCGGACGGCAGTCCTTCTGTACGGGAGTCTCCCGGGTGGTGACCGAGCCGGCCGGGATCGCTGCCGCCTATGCCCAGGCCCGCAAGTCGGTTTCGGTGGGGCGGCGCGTGCACGGTCACGGCAGCGTCTCGCACTTCGACTCCCTCGGGGTACACAGGTTGCTGTCGCTCGTCCCTGACACCACCGAGCTGACGTCCTTCGCCGTGGAGGTCCTGGCCGAACTCAGTAGCGACACCGCCGAAGCGGCAGACCTCCGGCTCACCCTGCAGACCCTGCTCGACACGAACCTCAATGTCGCCGAGACCGCACGACTGCTGCATTTCCACTACAACACGCTGCGGTACCGGATCGGCAAGTTGGAGCGGATCATCGGGCCCTTCACCACCGATCCACACCTTCGCCTGGACGTCGCACTGGCGCTCCAGGTGGTGCAGATGCGCGGTATCTGACCAAGCCCCGAAGTGTCGATCCGCACCGCTGAGTGGCAAAGCGAGGCGCTTAAGGGATAACCGTATCGACAACGGTGCATAACGTGACCGGCGTGTCACAGATAGCCGGTCGGTCTTTCGTCAACACTTCACCATGTCGGCGACACGCTGGTGTCAATACCTTTCCGACACGGCGCATGATCGCCCAGCTGGTCCCCACCCCGGCACTAGGCCGGAGTGCACCCCGACGGAAATGGGAGGCCACGATGGCAGGTTTCGGGTGGACACTGGCCTACGGCGGCAAGACACCGCCGCCCGGTGGCGTCGTGAGGCCGGAGGAGCGGTTGTCGTGGGGGCGCACCGTCGGCCTCGGCGCTCAACACGTGGTGGCCATGTTCGGTGCGACCTTCGTGTTCCCGATCATCATGGGCCTCAACCCGAACGTGGCGATCCTGATGACCGGTATCGCTACCATCGCCTTCCTGTTGATTGTCAACGGCCGAGTGCCGTCCTATTTGGGCACCTCGGCCTCTTTCGTGGCCGGCGTGGCTGCGATCCGCGCGCAGGGCGGTGACTCCAAGCAGGTCACCGGCGCGATCCTGGTGGCCGGCATCGTTCTGCTGCTGGTCGGCGTCCTGGTGCACGTGGCCGGCGGGGAGCTCGTGCAGCGGGTTCTGCCGCCAGCAGTGACCGGCGCCGTGGTCATGCTCATCGGGTTCAATCTGGCCCCGGTGGTGGCCGGCGTCTACTGGCCGCAAGATCAGTGGGTGGGTCTGCTGACCGCCACCTTCGTCATCGTGGCCGCCACGCTGTTCCGCGGTTTCTTCTCCCGGATCGCCATCTTCCTGGGGCTGCTGTTCGGCTACGGACTGTCCTGGCTGTTCGACCGGGTCTTCGGCAAGATCCACTCGGATCTGGGTGGCGCCTCGACTGCGACCGACCACCACCGGATCGACTGGTCCGGGGTCAAGCAGGCCGACTGGATAGGACTGCCGGCGGCCAAGACCCCGAATGCCGATGGCAGTTACGTGATGGGCTTCCATACGCCGTCCTTCTCGGTGACCTTCATCCTGCTGGTGCTGCCCAGCGTGATCGCGCTGGTCGCCGAGAACGCCGGCCACGTCAAGGCAGTGTCGGAGATGACCGGTGAGAACCTCGATCCATACCTCGGACGTGCGTTCATCGGCGATGGGTTCGGCACGGCGCTGGCCAGCGCGGTCGGTGGTTCGCCCACCACCACGTACGCCGAGAACATCGGCGTGATGGCCGCAACCAGGGTGTATTCGACGGCGGCTTACTACGTCGCGGCGATCGTCGCGATCCTGCTCGGCTTCTGCCCGAAGTTCGGTTCCATGGTCTCTGCGACGCCCGGCGGCGTGCTCGGTGGTATCACGGTGGTCCTGTACGGCATGATCGGATTGCTGGGCGCGAAAATCTGGATCGAGAACCGGGTGGATTTCGGTAACCCGGCAAATCTGGTCCCGCTCGCGGCAGGTCTGATCGCAGGGATTGGTGGTGTCGAACTGAAGTTCACCGACAACTTCTCGATCGGCGGCATCGCCCTGGGCACCATCTTCTGCCTGCTCTTCTACCACCTGGTGCACGCGTTCGCGCCGGAGATCGAGACCGAGCACCGTTGGCCCAGCGACGACCGCGCCGGCGAGCCGGTCCCGCCGGCCTCGGCAACAGCCGGTTCGCGTTCGCAGGCTCCACCGGCGACCGGGCGGGACACCGTCTGACGTGAAACCATCCGCCTTCGACTATCGCCGCCCGGAACAGCTCGACGAGGCCATCGACCTTCTCGGCGAGCTCGGTCCGGACGCCAAGGTGCTCGCGGGCGGGCAGAGTCTGTTGCCGCTGCTGTCCATGCGGCTGGCGGCGCCGAAACATCTCCTCGACATCAACCGGATCGCCCAGCTCGACTTCGTTTCCTGCGGTGCGGATGGGGTCCGCGTCGGCGCGCTGGCACGCCATGCCGCGCTCGAGCGCGATGCCGGTGCACGTGCGGTCCAGCCGCTGCTGTCTGCGGCCCTGGCCATGGTGGCCCACCCGACCATCCGCAACCGGGGCACCACGGTCGGCAGTATCGTGCATGCCGACCCGGCCGCGGAGATGCCCGCGGTGCTGTGCCTGCTGGGCGGCTCGATCACCGCGATGTCTACCAACGGGCAGCGCATCATATGTGCGTCCGAATTCTTTCTCGGCCCGCTGGAATCGGCATTGTGGGAAAGTGAATTAGCCGTCGAAGCCTTCTTCCCGGCGCTGCCACCGCAGTCGGGTACCGCGTTTGCCGAAATTTCCCGTCGCCACGGCGACTATGCCGTGTGCGGCGTGGCCGGGCTCGTCACCCTCGACGACGACCTCCGGATCAGCGTCGCCCGCGCCGGCTACCTCTCGGTATCGGCAACCCCGCTGGTGCTCGATCTGACCGACGCCGTGAGTGGACGGACGTTCGACGGTGATCTCTCTGCCGCCGGCGGCCTCGCGAGCGCCGCGGTGGATCCGGAACCCGATATCCACGCCACGGCAGATTATCGCCGCCACCTGGTGGGTGTATTGACCAACCGGGTCATCGTCGGGGCCGCCCACCGGGCGGCACGGGAGATCACCGGGAACGGAGCAACGCAGGCCTTGCCGATGCCGGGAGCGCAACCATGACCGGGTCGTGGCATGAGCTGACCTTGATCGTCAACGAGGTCCCGTTGCGAACGACGGTACCGGCCCGCAGGCTGCTGTCTGACTGCCTACGGCATGACCTTGGACTGACCGGTACGCACGTCGGTTGCGAGCACGGGGTGTGCGGTGCGTGCACGGTGCTCGTCGATGGCGTGCCGATGCGGTCCTGCCTGCTGCTCGCCGTGTCGGTGGACGGGCAGGCCATCACCACGGTCGAAGGGCTGGCCGGACCGGACGGTGAACTCTCTGCCGTCCAGCAGGCATTCCAGGATTGCCACGGTCTGCAATGTGGTTTCTGCACACCGGGGTTCCTGACCACGATCACCGCCGGACTGATCGGCTGCCCGGACCCGACCGCCGACGATGCGCGGGAGATGATCGGCGGCAACCTCTGCCGCTGCACCGGTTATCTGAACATCGTCGCGGCCGTGCTTCGCGCCGCCGAGCTGACCCGCGCCCGATCCGGCGAAGTCGCGGACGCTGCGGTCGACTCAGGGCAGGTCCCGTGACCAGCAGAATGGTCGGCCAACCGGTCAACCGGGTCGAGGACCCTCGCTTGCTGGTGGGTGCCGGCCGGTTCCTCGATGACCTCGGGCAGGATGCGGCGGAACTGGCGGTGCTCAGGTCACCCCATGCACACGCGCGGATCACCGATATCGACGTGACCGCGGCGCTCGAGGTGCAGGGCCTGCTGGCCATCTACACCTACGAGGACCTGAGCGGTCCACTCGCCGATCCACTCCCGCTACTGATCCCGCATCCCGCCATCTGCGCCGGCCGAACCCAGTACGCGCTGGCCAGGGACGAGGTCAACTACGTGGGCGAGGCGATCGCGGTCGTGGTTGCGGAGAACCGGTATCTCGCCGAGGACGCGGTCGAACGGATCGTGGTGAGCTACCGGCCGCTGCCGCCGGTGGTCGGGGTGCAAGCGGCCCGGGCCGCTGAGCACCTGGTCCACGAGGATGCTCCGGGCAACGTGGCGGCGCATTTCGTGCAGGAGGTCGGGGACGCCGCCGCCGCCATTGCCGCCGCGCCGTTCCGACTCGAGCTCGAGCTGGCGATCGAGCGATCGGCCAGCACACCGCTGGAGGGACGGGGCGTGCTGGCGCAATGGGATTCCGATTCGCAACGCCTGCGGATGTGGACCTCTACGCAGACCTCGACGGGGGTCCGCGCCGCGGTTGCGGCCAAGCTCGGACTAGACCTGGGCCGGGTCGAGGTCATTACACCGGATGTCGGGGGCGGTTTCGGGGTGAAGATCGTCCACCCGTGGCCCGAGGAGGTGCTGGTGCCGATGGCGGCCCGGGCGTTGGGCCGACCGGTGAAGTTCACCGAAGACCGTCGCGAGCACTTCATCTCCGCCGCCCATGAGCGAGGTCAGTTACAGCACATCGAGGTCGGGTTCGATGCGACTGGGCGGATCCTCGGTCTGTCGGTGAGGTTCTGGCACGACAACGGCGCCTACCTGCCGTACGGGCTGATCGTGCCGATCATCACGTCGACCCAGTTGCTCGGCCCGTACAAGCCCGGGGCTTACCGCGTCGAGTTCGATTCCCTCTACACCAACACAGTGATCGTCACACCTTACCGCGGCGCCGGCCGGCCACAGGGCGTTTATGCCATGGAGCGCACCCTGGACGCGATCGCGGGCGAGCTCGGCTTGGACCGGTCCGTGGTCCGCGCTACCAACTTCATTCAGCCTTCAGAAATGCCTTACGATCACGGCCTGATCTTCCAAGACGGGCGTCCACTCGTGTATGACTCCGGCGATTTCCCGGCGTCGCTGGCCAAGCTCAAGGCGCTCGTCGGCTGGGATGACTGGCCCGCATACCAGGCCGCGGCGCGGGCCCAAGGGCGCCAGGTCGGCCTCGGTTTGGCCTGCTACGTCGAGGGAACCGGTGTGGGGCCGTACGAAGGCGGGCACGTCCAGATCGAGACGTCCGGCCGGATCAAGGTGGCGACCGGACTGAC
The DNA here is from genome assembly GCA_030840295.1 of Pseudonocardiales bacterium. Classification (GTDB taxonomy): domain Bacteria; phylum Actinomycetota; class Actinomycetes; order Mycobacteriales; family Jatrophihabitantaceae; genus Jatrophihabitans_A. Next base: position 14,694 of record JAVEET010000362.1, on the reverse strand, counting down.
CTCGCAGGGCCAAGGTCATCAGACGGCATTCGCCCAGATCGTGGCCGATGAACTGGGTGTCTCGATGGACGACATCGAGGTGGTGACCGGGGATACCCGTCGTTTCCCTTACGCGGTGGGCACCTTCGCCTCGCGGGCCGCCGTCACGAGCGGTTCGGCGATAGCCCTCGCGGCCCGAATGGTCAGGCGGAAAATCCTCAAGGTGGCGGCCGACGCGCTAGAGGCGGACCCCGAGGACCTCGAGATCGTGGAGGGCATGGTGCGGGTGAAAGGGGCACCCGGAGTCGCGATGGCACTGGGCACCGTGGCCGTGCTGTCCAACCCGCTGCGGTATGCCTTCGACGAAGCGTCGAAGGCCGCCACCCAGTTCGTCGTCGGTGACTCGGACCTGCCGCCGGTGAACGAGGACGACGAGCCCGGACTGGAGGGACGCGACTACTACTCGCCGCTGCGGTCCACCTTCGCCAACGGGATGCATGCGGTGATCGTGGAGACCGATCCGGAAACTGCGGAGATCAAAATCCTTCGTTACTGCGTCGTGCACGATTGCGGGACGCTGATCAATCCGTTGATCGTCGAGGGCCAGGTGCACGGCGGGGTCGCGCAGGGCGTCGGGGGCGCCCTGTACGAACGGTTGGTGTACGACGATGCCGGCCAGTTGCAGAACGCATCCTTCATGGATTTCCTGATGCCGTACGTCAGCGAAGTGCCGGAATCGATCGAGATCGATCACCTCGAGACGCCGTCGCCGCTCAACCCGCTGGGTATCAAGGGCGCCGGCGAGGCCGGTGTCATCCCGAGCGCCGCGGTGTTCGCCTCGGCAATCTCGGACGCCGAGGGTTTCGCGATCACGGCGATGCCCATCTCGCCGTCGGATCTGTTCGAACTCAGACGTCGGCACGCCGGGACTGACCGGCACAATGAATCAATTGCGAAGAAGGAGCCGACACGATGAAGGTGGCAGGCGAGGTCGTGCTGCACGCACCGATCGAGCAGGTGTGGGCGGCTTTGAACGATCCGGCGGTGCTGGTGCGGACCATTCCGGGGTGTGAGCGGCTCGAGACGACCGGAACGGACGCCTATGCGATGACCGTCAGCGCCGGGGTGGCGTCGATCAAGGGGACCTACGCGGGCCGGGTGTCGTTGAGCGATCAGCGGCAGCCGAATTCGTTCACCCTCAAGGCTTCTGGCGCGGGTGGGCCCGGCACCGTGAGCGCTGACGTGAAGGTCATGCTGGCCGAGTCCGACGGAGCGACTCGGCTCAGTTACGACGCCGATGCCGTCGTCGGCGGCGTCATCGGCGGAGTGGGCCAGCGCATGCTGGCCGGCGTCGCCAGGAAGATGGCGGTGGAGTTCTTCGCTCAGGTCGAGCAGGTGCTCACCGGACAGGTGGATGCCGGCCCACCGCCGGCCGGCCGGTCCGCGGCCGGGCCGGGGTTGAGCGCCACTGCTTCGACCGCTGGGTCCGGCGTCTTCACCGCTGTCGGGACGGGTTCGCGGCGGCCGTCCTTCGGCGAGGCCGGGTTTGGAGTCGGCACTGCGGTCGGGGCCGCCATCGCCCTGCTCGGCGTGCTCGTGGGGTCCCGGTTGCGCCCGCGGTCAGACCACCGGTGGTTGCGCTGATGCGCGCCTTCGTCGCCGCCGCCGTGCAGGTCGCACCGAGTTCCCAGCCGCTGACCGCAGCCACCATCACTGCTAACACTGCCAAAGCCGTCGACCTCGTTCGCCAGTGTTGCACCGCTACGCAGGCCGAACTGGTTGTGTTGCCCGAATCGGTGACTACGGGCTTCACTCCCGGCATCACACCCGAGTTGCTCTGGGACCTGGTCAGCGAAGTGCCAGGCTCGATCGTGCAGCCCTACCTCGACGTGGCCGCCGAACTCGGTATCCATCTAGTGCTGGGCAGCTACGAGCGAGGCCCTGAGCGTGGCGTGGTCTACAACGCCGCGGTCGTGATCGGCCCGTCCGGCCGGCTGCTCGGTCGCTACCGCAAGACGCATCCGTTCGGGCACGAGCGAGCGGATCGGGGCGGCTGGGTGACGCCGGGGGAGGACACCCTGGTGGTGGACACTGAGCTCGGCAAGATCGGGGTGATCATCTGCTTCGACGGCGATTACCCGGAGCTGTCACGGATCACCGCGATCCAGGGCGCGGAAATCATCTGCCGTCCATCGGCGTTGCTGCGCTCGGCCGATCTGTGGGAACTGACCAACCGGGCCCGCGCCTATGACAACCACGTTTACCTGATCGGAGCGAACGCCACCGGGGTCGACCCGGCCGGCGTCATCTACTTCGGAAACTCGATGATCGTAACCCCCATTGCTGAGGTGATCGCGAGGGCCGCCTCGCACGAGAGCTGGGTGTCGGCTCGACTCGATCCGGAGGCCGCAATGTCGGCATTGACGCCCGGGTCCTCCGTACCGCAGTCCTTCGATCACCTCGCCGACCGGAACCTGGCCCTGATCCGCAAGCATTCCGCAGCCCTGCTCAGCGAGGCCCGTTCACCGCTGGCGCCGTCCACCGAGTAATCGCGCGTCCCATCGGAGCTGGGGTTGGCCTAGGCCGGCCGCCGGTCGGACTGGCCGTCCCTGCTCAGGTCGAGGACGGCCCACGCCGCTACGCTATGCGCGTCGGCGAGCGTGCCGTTGCCGATCATCGCTCGGACCTCGGCTTCGCTGAACCATTGATGTCTCATGTCTGCTTCGGTCGGCTCGCGCTCTGGTGCACCGTGCGTCAGGTCGCTCGCCAGGTAGATGTCATAGCCCTGGCTGCTGTAGCCGTACGCCGCATACTGGTGGCTGAGATGGCTCCAGCTGGCAGCGGTGATCCCGGTTTCCTCGCGGAGTTCGGCCGCGGCGAGTTCGGCGGGAGTGCCGCCCTTGGAGGCTGGCCAGCCGCCCTGCGGAAACTCCCATTGCCTGCGGCCGATCGTGTAGCGATATTGCTCGACCAGCCAGAAACCCTCTTTCTCGGCGGGGATCACCAGCGCGAAATCTCGCTTTTCGATGTAGCTGTACAGACCGGAGGAGCCGGTGGCGGTGTAGCGGATTTCGTCCTCACGGATTCGGAGCCACGGCGTTTCGTAGGCAATGCGGCTGGACACGGTCTCGATCGGCGTCGACATACGAGCATGCTGTCAGATGACGCCTGACGCCTGACGCCTGACGACCCACAGCGCCGGGTACAAGCTGAATACTCCGTGCTTGCGCGCTTTGCCGGGGCCGGCTGCTCGTCGGAGCGTCGGTGGGTCGGCGCCGTCGAGCCTTGGGGTTGGGATTACTGACAGAACGGGCTGCGGAGCGTGTCACAGGTCGCGTTTGCGTTTCCCACCCTAGGGGTGTCCCCCTACCTCGGTGACAGGGCACGGCAGCTGCCTTGCGCACCGGGCCGGTTTCGGCACTTCCTGCCGACGAGGTGGCCGGGATTGGCCAGTTGACTCAGGTCATGACAGTTCGACGGATCCGGGTGGGCATCGACACCGGCGGCACCTTCACCGACGTGGTCGCCTTCGACGAAGACTCCGGTCAACTGGTCACTACCAAGACAGCCTCTACACCGGACAATCCGGCGGACGGTTTCATGGCCGGGATCGACAAGGTACTCCGACTGCTGGGGATCGAAGCCGGTCAGTTCGGGGCATCACTCAGCGCGGTCAGCCACGGCACCACCGTTGCCACCAACCAGCTTCTCGAGGGCAAGGTCGGTGCCCTCGGTTTCATAACCTCTACCGGCTATGAGTTTCTCCTCGAAATCGCCCGTCAGTCGGTACCCGACGGCTACGGCAACAGTTACTTCTGGGTCAAACCGGATCGGATCGTTCCGGCCGATCTGGTCAAGACCGTAGCCGGCCGGCTCGATTACACCGGCGCCGAACTTCGCCCCTTCGACGAGGCCGGCGCGGTCGAGGTAGCTCGATGGTTCAAAGCCAAGCGCATCACCACCCTGGGCGTGTGTTTCCTGCACTCCTATGCAAATCCGGCCCACGAGGAGCGGATGCGCAAGGTGCTGGCCGAGGTCCACCCCGATGCTGTCGTATCGATCTCGTCGGAGGTGCTGCGCGAATACCGCGAGTACGAAAGGGCGATGACCACTCTCGTCGATGCGGCGGTCAAGCCCAAGGTGGCCAGCTACGTCACCGCGATCAAGGACCGATTGAGTGCCTTCACCGTGGCCGCCGGGCCTGGTTCGCACCTCGGCCACCGGGTCCCGTTCTATGTCATGAAATCGAACGGAGGGGTCCTCTCGGCCGACGAGGTCGTCCATCAGCCGATCACCACGGTCCTGTCCGGGCCTGCGGCTGGTGCGCTGGGAGCCGCGCTGATCGCTCATCACGCCGGGTATTCCCAGGTCCTGACGTGTGATGGTGGCGGGACTTCGACCGACGTCTCGGTGGTCATGGACGGTGAGCCCACGCTGACGACAGAGGGAACGGTCGGCGCGTATCCCTCGAAGATCCCGATGATCGATGTGGTCACGGTGGGCGCCGGCGGCGGCTCGATCGCCTGGATTTCGCCGGAGGGATCGCTGAAAGTGGGTCCCAAGTCTGCCGGTGCCGATCCGGGACCGCGGTGCTACGGCAAGGGCGGCGTGGACGTCACGGTCACCGATGCGCATGTCGTACTGGGCCGGATACCACCGCAGCTGCTCGGTGGCGAGATCAGATTGGATGTGGAGGCGGCACGCTCGGGCCTGACCGAACTCGCCGCCGAACTCGAGCTGACTGTGCCGGCCTGTGCCGCCGGAATACTGGAGATCTCGGCGTGGAATCAGGCCAACGCGCTGCGCCGGATTACCGTCAAGCGAGGCCTGGACGTCCGCGAATTCACGCTCGCCACTTTCGGCGGCTCGGGCTCCCTGCTGTTGTGCCGCCTGCTGGACATCCTGGATCTGAAGGCGGTGCTGGTGCCCCCGAACCCCGGCACCGTCTCGGCGTTCGGCCTGCTCACCGTGGATGTGAAGAACGATTACGTGCAGACCGCCATTGCCCGACAAGATGTCCTCGACCCGGCCGCGGTATCGGCGACCTTCGCTTCCCTGAGCGATCAGGCGGCACAGGCATTGCGACGGGAGGGTTTCGCCGAGTCCGAACATCGCTTCGTCCGCACGGCTGACCTGCGGTATTTCGGGCAGGCTTTCGAGGTACGCGTGCCGGTTCCGGATTCGGCATTCGGCACCGAGACGGCCGATGCCGTCGCCCTGGCATTTCACGACGCTCACGCCGGTCTGTACGGCTACGACTTCCGAACCGACAACGCTCAGCAGGTCGAGTGGGTGAATCTGCGGGTGTCCGGCATCGGTCCCATCCGGCGTCCGGAGCTGTCGAAGCAGCCCGCCCAGGACGGTGACGTCGAACGGGCCCGGATCGGGGCCCGGGCGGTGTGCTTCGGCAACTCCGACTATCTGCGATCGCCTTTGTACTGGCGACCGAAGCTGGCACCCGGCGACTGGATCCACGGCCCGGCCGTCATCGAGGAGTTCGGATCCACCGTGCCGTTGCATCCAGGCTTCACCGCTCGGGTGGACGACTTCGGCAACCTGATCATCACCCGCGCCGACCGCGGCCCTGGACGGATGGCAGCCAGCGCGACGGGGGTGTCGGCATGAGTTCGGACTCGTTGACTCCTGACCGCGGACTCGGGATCGACCCGATCGTGGTGGAGATCGTGCAGGGCAGCCTGGCCGCGGTGGAGATGGAGATCGAGACCGCCATCGCGCGAACGTCCCGGTCGCCGATGATTCGTGACGCCCACGACTTCCGCGCCGGCATCCACGACCGATTGCTGCGCAAACTGACCGGCCGGTCCTACTCCGCGCTGGTCCACCCGATCGCTCGGGACTTCCCGCTGGCACAGATGCGGCCGGGAGATGTCTTCTTCCACAACGACGTCTACCGGTCCGAGGGCGGGATCGGTCACCTGCCGGATCTGTGCGTCACGGTTCCGGTTTTCCACGACGGGCCGAGTGGCCCCCAGGTCGTCGCGTTCGTCCAGGCCTTCGGCCACCACGATGACATCGGCGGAGCCGTACCTGGTTCCATGCCCTCACATGCGACGAGCGTGTTCGAGGAGGGTCTGATGGTGCCGCCGATCCGGCTCTGGGACCAGGGCGTGCCGAACCGGGCGGCACTGACCATCATGACCAGGAACTCCCGGATGCCTGATTCGCTGGCCGCCGACCTGGATGCCGAGTGTTCGGCCTGCCTGATGGGTGCCCGCCGGCTGGCAGAACTGTTCGATCGGTACGGCGGAAACGTCATCGAATCATGCTTCGACCAGCTGGTCGACCGCACGACCCAGACCTACCGCCGCGAGATCCTGGCCAAGATCCCGGTCGGCTCGTGGACCTGGGAGGACTACGCCGAACACGACGGTGTGGACGCGCCCAGGCTGCATACTCAGCGCATCACGCTCACCCGGACGGCAGCCGAGGATCCGGGCGGGGCCAGGCTGATCCTCGACTTCGACGGGACGGCCCCACAAGCAAAGGGGCCGATCAATCACTGTGGCGACTACGCCGACGGCAACTTCCTCAAGAAGTGGTTGGCGCCGATCCTTCGCAATCTCGCCGACACTCCGGAGCGGATGGCCGAACTCGACGTCAACGAGGGCATCGTGCCGTTGATCGAGATGCGGTTCCCGCCGCCGGGCACCCTGCTGACACCGATCTTCCCAGCGCCCACGAACGCGCGGACCTTCGTGATTCTGAGGCTGCTCGGGGTACTGGCCGGCGTGCTGGCCAAGGCCGTGGACGGGCGGATGCCGGCTGACCAGGAGACCATCCGTTACACCGGCGTGTACGGCCAGGACCGAAATGGCCAGCCGTATCTGATGCGCGAGGTGCTCGGTGGTGGTTCGGGCGGCCGCTACTACGCCGACGGCGAGGACACCATTCACGTCGTCCCGGACTCCAGGAACCTGCCGACCGAATTCACCGAGGCACGTTTTCCCTTTCTGGTCGAGCGATTGGGCCTCGCGGTGGATTCAGGCGGCGCCGGGCAGTACCGCGGGGGGCTGGGCTATGAGAAACATATCCGGATGTTGGCCGACGCACATTTCATGTCGATCGCCGACCGGTCCATACTGGCCTGCTGGGGCGTCAAAGGCGGCAAGGCCGGTCGGTCGTTCTCGGTCACCATCGACCCCGGCGGCCCGAATGAGCGGAGCGTGGACGCACTGGCCGACGCTGAGTGGGTCAGCGCGGGGGAGGTGATCCGGATCCGCACCACCGGTGGCGGCGGTTGGGGTGATCCGCTCGATCGCGAGGTCGCCGCGGTACTGCGCGATGTCCGCTGGGGCAAGGTTTCGCTGTCGGCGGCCCGCTCCGATTACGGCGTGATGCTGATCGAAACGGGCACGGACCTCGAGGTGGACGACGACGAGACGCAGGCCCTGCGGGCCGACTTGCGGTCGGCTCGAGCCGGTGACCGGCCGTTCTTCGACCGGGGGCCCGGCTACGAACGGCTGTCCGGCGGGGCAACCTCCTCGGAATTCGACTGGCAACCGGGCTGAAACCGAAGCAGTCTGGCATCCTCGACCCCATGTCCGATCTGACTTTCGTGCTGCTCCCCGGAGCAGGTGGCAGCGCGTGGTACTGGCACCGCGTCGTGCCAGAACTACGCCGCCATGGCCATGATGCGATCGCGGTGGACTTGCCGGCTGCCGACGACGCGGCGGGGCTGGGTGAGTACGCCGACGCGGCGGTCGACGCGATCAGCCGGCAAGGTGTGCACGGCGAACACCAGAAGATCATCCTGGTCGCGCAATCCATGGCCGGATTCTTCGCACCACTGGTCTGCAAGCGGGTGCCGGTCTCCATGCTCGTTCTAATGAATGCGATGATCCCGCAACCCGGCGAAACGCCGGGTGAATGGTGGGCCAACACCGGCCAACCTGAGGCAATGCGCCAGAACGACGAACGCGAAGGCCGGTCGGCAACAGCCGAGTTCGACCTGCTGAACTATTTCTTCCACGATGTGCCACAGCCTGTCACCGATTACGCGTTGGCCCACGAGATCCGCCAGTCCGAGACGGTTTTCGGGTCCCGGCTGGTCGTGACAGCATGGCCCGAGGTTGCGACCCGGGTGTTGGTCGGACGGGACGACCGGTTCTTCCCCGTCGCGTTCCAGCGCCGCGTCGCCGAGCAGCGTCTCGGCATCGTGCCGGACGAGATCGCCGGTGGGCATCTTGTCGCCCTGAGCCGCCCCGACGAGGTCGCACGTCGGCTGCACGACTACGCGTCCGGACTGTAGGCAACTGACGGTACCGGTCGTTGACCACCATCGACGGCAGGGCATCCCGACCCGCAGCGACCCTGCACCTGTTCGTTCAGCCCGCTCGTCGGTCGCATCACTCGGGTAAGTCACGCCGATTCAGATCGACCAGCTGACCATTGATCTCAGTCAAAACGGGACACGCTCAATAGACTCGTCACGTGACCGGACCCCTTGCTGACATCCTCGTGCTCGACCTCACCCGGGCGCTGGCAGGCCCGCATGCCGCCATGATGCTGGGCGACCAGGGAGCGCGGGTCATCAAGGTCGAGGCTCCTGAGCACGGTGACGACACTCGCGGTTGGGGACCGCCGTTTGTTCAGCCCGAAGCTGGTGATCGGGAGTCGACCTACTTTCTTTCCTGCAACCGCAACAAGGAATCGATCACGCTGGACCTGAAGAGCCCGGACGGGGCCGAGACCTTGACCAGGCTGATCCGACGGGCCGACGTTCTGGTCGAGAATTTCCGCACCGGTGTGCTCGATCGACTGGGATTCGACATGGATCGCCTGCAGGAACTCAATCCGCGCCTGGTCGTGCTGTCCATCACCGGCTTCGGCCATGACGGACCAGAGGGCGGCCGGTCCGGCTATGACCAGATCGCTCAGGGCGAAGGCGGCCTGATGTCATTGACGGGCCCGACACCCGACGAGCCGACCAAGGTTGGTGTGCCGATCGCGGATCTGCTTTCGGGTATCTACGGTGCCTTCGGAGTGGCCGCGGCCCTGCACGAACGGGTCGCCACCGGGCGGGGCAAGGTCGTGCGAACGTCGCTGCTGGCCGGCATCGTCGGAGTGCATGCCTTCCAGGGAACCCGCTACACGGTTGCCGGTCAGGTGCCTTCCGTCGCGGGCAAGCATCACCCGTCCATCTGTCCGTACGGGCTGTTTCACGCCGCCGACGGCATGGTGCAGATTGCGGTCGGTTCTGAAAGCCTGTGGCGTACCTTCGCGCCGGCCTTCGGCCTGGACCGCCCGCAGTGGCGCACCAACGCCGATCGGGTGGCCGACCGGGACGCGGTGGTGGCGGCCGTGGACAAGGCGTTCGCCCCGTATCACCGCGACGTGCTGATGGCCCGGCTGGCCGAGATCGGCACACCGGCCGGAAAGGTGCGCAGCCTGGACGAGGTCTACGAATGGGACCAGACGAAATCCCAGGGCCTGCTGATCGACGTCCAGCACGCCACCCTCGGGCCGCTCAGCTTGCCCGGTCCACCGCTGCGCTACGACGACGGTGGGCGGACCGAGCACCAAGCGCCCCCGACCCTGGGCCAGCACAACGATGCGATCCGAGCCTGGCTGGACGACGGCGCCCCCTGACGAACCGGCGAGGTTGCACAACAACTGAGCGGTCCTTCGGCGATCATGGCTGATGCCGGTGATGGCCGAGGTTGACAGAGTCACACCCAAGTCAGGCGGCAGGCGGGAGACGGCGTGCGGGTGGTGATCGCGCTCGGCGGGAACGCGATGACCGCTGCCGACGGCAACGCCCGGCCGGAATCCCAGCGGGCCGCCGTTGAGCGGGCCGCGGAACCGATCGCCGATATCGTCGCCGGCGGCCACCAGGTCGTCCTCACCCACGGCAACGGACCTCAGGTGGGCAACCTGCTGGTCAAGAACGAGTTGGCGGCGTCGGTCGTCCCACCGGTGCCGTTGGACTGGTGTGGTGCGCAGACCCAGGGCACGATCGGCCTGCTGCTGCTGAATGCCCTCGACCGGGCGCTCGCCCACCGTGGACGTGCTGTGCGTACCGCGGCTTTGGTCTCGCGCACCCGGGTGTCCGTCGACGATCCAGGTTTCGCCAAGCCGAGTAAGCCGATCGGGCGATACCTGCCGGGACCGCAGGCGGCCCTGATGATGGAGCACGGACAGAGCTGGCAGGACCGCGGTGAGCGTGGTTGGCGCCGGGTCGTCGCCTCGCCCGAACCGTTGGAATGTCTGGACTCACCCGCCGCGGTCACGCTTTTGAATGCCGGCTACCTGGTGGTGTGTGCCGGTGGTGGCGGAATCCCGGTCGTCTCCGACCTGGACGGCACGCTTCGCGGGATCGAGGCCGTTGTCGACAAGGATCTGACCGCCGCCCTGCTGGCAGTCTCGTTGGCGGCTGATCGACTGATCATCGCCACCGATGTCGAGCAGGTGGTGGTGGGCTGGGCCAGCCACGCGCCCCGACCGATCGGGCAGATCCGGGTCAGCCGGTTGCGAGAGCTGGCCGATCAAGGCGAATTCGCCAGCGGGAGCATGGGACCCAAGGTCGAGGCGGCGTGCCGCTATGCCGAATCCTCCGGTCAGCCGGCCGTGATCACATCCCTGGAGCGGATCCGGGACGCGCTGCGCGACAGCCATGGCACAGTCGTCCTACCGGACCTCGAACCCCAACCTCCGAAGGAGAATTAGGTGCCCGATCCGATTGAAGTGCGCAAGGTCCCGCTGCACAGCGTGTCCGATGCCAGCGAGTTCGCGGCGTTGATCGACTCAAGGGTCATCGAGGCCGATCGGGTGATCGCGGTCATCGGCAAGACCGAGGGCAACGGCGGGGTCAACGACTACACCCGGATCATCGCCGATCGCGCCTTCCGTGAGGTTCTGTTGGCCAAGGGCACCCGGAGCTCCGAGCAGGTCAAGCAGATTCCGATCGTCTGGTCCGGTGGGACCGATGGCATCCTCTCTCCGCACGCCACGATCTTTGCGACCACCGATCCGGCAACTGCCCCGACCACCGACGAACCACGGTTGACGGTTGGCTTCGCCATGAGTGACACCTTGCTGCCCGAGGAAATCGGGCGGACCGCCATGATCACCAAGGTCGCCGCGGCGGTTCACGTCGCCATGGAGCGGGCCGGGATCAGTGATGCCGCCGACGTCCATTACGTGCAGACGAAGACCCCGTTGCTGACCATCGACACCATCCGGGATGCCAAGAGCCGTGGCCACCAGGTCTTCACCGAGGACACCCTGCATTCGATGGACGTCTCCAACGGCTGCACCGCACTCGGTATCGCGGTCGCGTTAGGCGAGATCGAGATGCCGAGCGACGAGGACGTGATGCGCGACCGGTCTCTCTATTCATCGGTTGCGTCCTGTTCCTCCGGCGTCGAACTCGACCGGGCGCAGGTGGTCCTGGTCGGCAATACCCGGGGGATCGGCGGTCGATACCGGATCGGACACGGCGTGATGAGCGACGCTTTGGACGCCGACGGGATCTGGGCCGCCATCCGAGATGCCGGCCTGCAGTTGCCCGAGCGTCCACACCCGTCCGACCTCGACGGCCGGCTGGTGAACGTGTTCCTCAAGTGCGAGGCCAGCCAGGACGGTGCGGTGCGGGGCCGGCGCAATGCGATGCTCGACGATTCCGATGTGCACTGGCACCGTCAGATCAAAGCCGCGGTCGGCGGAGTCACAGCCGCGGTTACCGGTGACCCGGCGGCGTTCGTCTCGGTGTCGGCGGCCCACCAGGGCCCAGACGGCGGCGGTCCGGTCGCTGCGATCATCGACGCAGGCTAGTTGAAAGGCTCGCACGGCTCGCCGGTAGGCTCACCGGCGATGAAAACCTTCGAGAACCTCTTCGCCGAGCTGACTCAGCGTCAGGCGGATCGACCGGTGGGTTCGGCCACCGTCACCGCCCTCGACGATGGCATCCACGCTCAGGGCAAGAAGGTCGTCGAAGAGGCGGCCGAGGTCTGGATGGCGGCCGAACACGAGTCCGCCGATCGGACGGCCGAGGAGATCAGTCAGCTGCTCTACCGGGTCCAAGTGCTCATGCTGGGTAAGGGCCTCACCCTTGCCGACGTCTACAAGTACCTGTGAGTTGATGTGACCGCCACCGACCTGCTGCGGATCGCCGTCCCCAACAAGGGATCGCTGTCCGAGCCCGCCAGCCAGATGTTGCGAGAGTCCGGTTACCGGCAACGGGCCGACACCAAGGAACTCGTGCTCGCCGATCCGGACAACGGCGTGGAGTTCTTCTTCCTCAGGCCGAGGGACATCGCGGTCTACGTCGGCTCCGGTCGACTCGAGGTAGGTATCACTGGTGAGGACCTGCTGCTGGACTCGGGCGCCGAAGCCGAGGTGATCCTCAAGCTGGGCTTCGGCGGCTCCACCTTCCGGTTCGCATCCTTGGCCGGTACGGCGCGGTCGCTCGCCGACCTCGAGGGCAAACGCATCGCGTCCGCCTACCCCGGTCTGCTCGAGCGTTATCTCGCCGAGCAAGGGGTGAAGGCCCAGGTCATAAAGCTCGACGGAGCGGTGGAGACCGCAGTCCGGCTAGGGGTCGCCGACGCCATCGCGGATGTGGTGGAAACCGGCACCACGCTCCGCAATGCCGGCCTGGAGGTGTTCGGCGAGCCGCTGCTCAGGTCGGAGGCGGCGCTGATCCGCCGAACCGGGGCGGCGGTCAATCCCTACGTTGACCAGTTGATCCGGCGCCTGCAGGGCGTCATGATCGCCCGGCAGTACGTGCTGATGGACTACGACGTCGCCGACGATTTGCTGGAGAAGGCGGTCGCCGTCACGCCCGGCTTCGAGTCGCCGACCGTGTCACCGCTTCGGACGGCCGGCTGGTCAGCCGTGCGATCGATGGTGCCGCGCAAGGACACCAACCGGATCATGGACGAGCTCTGGGAGATCGGGGCCCGGGCAATCCTGGTCACCGACATCCACGCCTGCCGGCTGTGAATGCGACGGCGGATGCGGTGCCGGCCGCAAACACACCGGTGATCACGGCGCGGCCGATCAAATCGGCCCGGATCGCCCTGATCACCGCCGGGGTTGTGCTGGTGATAATGCTGTTCATCGCTACGATCCTGCCCAGCACGTCCGACGGAGTGACCTTCACCGGTGCGGACCAGGTTGGCATCGGTGGCACCGGGGTGCTCATTGCCGTTGCCATCCTGTCCTTCCTACGTCCCCGGATGCGCGCCGACGAAACCGGAATAGACACTCGAGGGTTCATCGGCGGCTACAAGCACGTCGATTGGGACTTGGTCACTGCGGTGGAATTCCCGCCCCGGGTCCGGTTCGCCCGACTGGTGTTACCCGGAGACGAGCTGATTCCGCTGTACGCGGTGCAGCGAGGCGACGGCGAGCGCAGCGTCGAGGTCATGCAGGGCCTTCGCGCGCTGTATGCCCGCACCCGCGACTGACCCACTCGCCGCCCGACCGGGTGATAAGTCAGAAACCGGACTTCTCGCCGGGCCCCTGCCCTGGCTCGTCGGGGAAGGTGGAGGCCTCGCGGAACGCCTCCTGCAGGGCCTTGAGCCCGTCGCGTAACGGTTGACGGTGAACACCGAGGTCGGCCTGTGCGGCGCCGAGCAGGCCCGCGTAGGCCTCGATGAGCCGGCGGGCCTCATCGAGATCCTTGAACTGATCGCCGTCCTCGGCGAGCCCCAGTTTCTCAGCGGCGGCGCTCATCAGCATTACCGACGCCCGGGTGATCACCTCGACCGCGGGAATCTGAGCCAATTCACGGATCTGCTGGACATCGGGCTGGTCGGGAATTGGGACGTCGGCGCTCACGCTGGTAGCCTTGCATGTGCGACCCGCCTCCCTTTCGGGGGGTGTGCAAGCGGAAGCCGAGAGTTTCCCACCCGAGCCGCCCCACGGCAGCCGGGTACGGTCCATCGCAGCCCGAAAGGGTTGCGACGCGTTGCCCCCGCCCGGGCCATCCGGGACGAGGGCCGCGCGAGGATCGCGAGACTCATCGGGCCCCGACTGCACAGGTTGCAGCGGGGCCTTTGTCAGCTTCGGCCGTTTCTTCGAAGGACGGCACGGACTGCGGGGCCGCGCGCCGAAGAAAGTCAACCAAGGAGGCCCCATCAGCTCTGAACCCCGCATCAACGACCGGATTCGCGTTCCCGAGGTTCGCCTCGTCGGTCCCGAAGGCGAGCAGGTCGGCATCGTGCCGATCGGCAAGGCCCTCGAACTGGCCGCAGAGGCAGATCTCGACCTGGTCGAGGTAGCACCGATGGCCCGCCCGCCGGTCTGCAAGCTCATGGACTACGGAAAGTTCAAGTACGAGAGCGCGCAGAAGGCCCGCGAGGCCCGGCGTAACCAAGCCCTCACCGTCGTCAAAGAAATGAAGCTCCGCCCGAAGATCGATCCGCACGACTACGAGACCAAGAAGGGTCACGTCGAGCGGTTCCTCAAGCAGGGCGACAAGGTCAAGATCACGATCATGTTCCGCGGTCGTGAGCAGTCTCGACCCGAACTCGGCTTCCGGCTCCTGCAGCGGCTGGCCGAAGACATCACCGAACTCGGCTTCGTGGAGTTCTCGCCCAAGCAGGACGGCCGCAACATGGTGATGGTCGTAGCGCCCCACAAGTCCAACAAGAGCAGCAAGCCCGCACGAACAGCAGAACCTGCCGACACGGTCGAACAGCCCAACCAGCAACTGGCGTGAGCTGATCCAACCGCGAAAACCCGCTCCAA
>JAVEET010000302.1 GCA_030840295.1 Pseudonocardiales bacterium | reverse complement strand
CACATCGCGGCAATGGCGCCGCGGCCTCGAGCGGCACGATGCCTCTCGAGGGCGCCCGTCCCAAAATGCCGCCGGAAGCTCGGCTGTTGTTCATCGGCCTGTTCCTGTCGGTGGCCTCGAACAATCTCTTCACCCCGCTACTGCCTGATATCCAGCACAGCATGGGCAAATCTGCCTCAGCAATCGGCGCCTTTGTCTCTGCCTACGGACTCGCCCGGCTGATCGTCGATCTGCCCTCGGGAGCGATGACTTCCCGCATGGGGCCACGCCGGGTGGTGACCATCGGCGTGCTGCTCAATGCCGGCTCGTCGGCGGCTGGCATCTTCGCGCCGAACTTCGAATCGCTCATCGCGGCCCGAGTCGGTTCCGGCGTAGGCGCCGGTCTGCTCGCCACGGTCGTCTTGTCCGGCCTGAGCGACATCGCACCGGTGGCAATTCGGGGCCTGGTGATGAGTCTCTACCAGGTGGCGAACAACCTCGGCATTGCTGTCTACCCGCTGATCGGCGGTGTGGTCGGCAGTGCCTGGGGCTGGCGCTCCGCCTACGGAGTGGCGGTGGTGGCCTCGCTGCTCAGCGGACTGACTCTGGCGCCCCTGCTCGGCAGTATCAGCGCCGCAGCCATGCGGTCGGCGGCCGAGAAGGCGGCCGGCGGTAAGCAGGCCGGAGCCTCGGACGCAGGCGTGGCGGCGAGCACATCAACCGGCCGACGCGCGATCCTCATATCGGGTACCACGATCGCATTCGCCGCGATCTTCTTCGGGGTGTTTGCCAACATGGTGAACCGGCATGGGTTTCGCAATACGGTGCTGCCGTTGTTCGCCGAATCCAGCGTTCATCTGAGCCCGGTGCAGACCGCCACCGGAGTCACGCTGATGTCCTTGGTGGGTATCGCGGTGACGATCCCTGGTGCGGTACTGGGCGATCGGATAGGACGGAAGAAGATAGTCGTCGCGGGCCTGCTGATTCTCGCGGCGGGCGATCTGTTCTTTCCGGTGTTGGCCACGAATTACTGGAGTTACATTCTCGCGGCGATGCTGGTGGGAACCGGGGATTTCTTTTCGAGCTCACAGACCGCGCTGCTGTCCGATCTGGTATCGGGTCCGCGTCGTGCGATGGTGCTTGGTGGCTATCGGTTCTTCGTCGACCTGGGAGCGCTCATCGGTCCCAGCGCACTCGGGTGGATTTACGGCGGCTACGGCGCCCGGGCTGCCATGACGGTGGCCGCGGTGATCCTGTTCGCCGCCGCGATCATCAATCTCGTCGGAGTACCGAGGCGGGCCCTGACGTGACGAACTGTCCATCGACTCCCGGCCGCTGGACCCACTATCAAAGCTGAATCGGCCAACCTGTTCGACTAAGCCCTGAAGCCGTGGCGGCCTGATCACGACATACTTTGCCACCGCCCGCCGCGAGCTTGACATTGAAGTTGTATCCCATATCCTTTTTCTACCGACTGAAGATTATCGTTCCTTGGGACTGGCGGAGCGGTTCGGGCCCGAGGCTTAAACACCCACGGCGGGTGCCGGTGGAACAAGCTACCCCGCGTGACATTGGCCATTATGCAAAAGGAGCAACGCAGGATGATCAGGTTCGGTTACAAAGCATCGGCGGAGCAGTTCGCCCCCAGCGAGTTGCTGCGCTTCTCGTTGCTGGCGGAGGACCTCGGCTTCGACTCGGTGTTCGTCAGCGACCACCTGCAACCATGGCGCCACGATGGTGGCCACGCGCCAGCAGCGCTGCCCTGGCTCGGAGCCCTGGGTGCCGCAACCGAACGAATCATCATCGGCACGAGTGTCCTGACACCGACATTCCGTTACCACCCGGCCGTCGTGGCCCAGGCATTCGCGACCCTGGGCTGCCTGTTCCCGAACCGGGTTGTGCTCGGCATCGGATCCGGCGAGTCCATGAACGAAGCTCCACTCGGTATCGAATGGCCGGAGGCGAAAGAGAGATTTGCCCGCCTCCGGGAGGCCATCGACTTGCTCAAGCTGCTGTGGAGCGAGGATCGCGTCGACTTCGGAGGCACTTACTACAACGTGGACAAGGCGACGATTTACGACCGTCCCGATACGCCGGTGCCCTTGTACATTGCTGGGTCCGGTCCCGCGGCCACCCGGTTGGCCGGGCGCAAGGGCGAAGGCTTCATCACGACCAGTGGCAAGCCGTCGACGCTGTACACCGACGTGCTGTTGCCGGCCGTTCGTGAAGGTGCGGAGAAGGCCGGCCGCAACGTCACCGATGTAGACATGCTGATCGAGGTGAAAGTCTCCTTCGACCCGGACGCTGAGCGCGCGCTGAACGACACCAGGTTCTGGGGGGCATTGGCGCTGTCCTCGGATGAGAAGACCGGCGTCGAGGACCCGATGGAGATGCAGCGGCTGGCTGATGCCCTGCCGATCGACCGCGCGTCCAGCCGCTTCATCGTGTCCAGCGACCCTGACGAGCATGTGGAGAGCATCAAGCGCTATCTCGATCTGGGCTTCACCCATCTGGTCTTTCACGCGCCGGGGCCGGACCAGGAACGATTCCTGCATCTTTACGGAAAAGAGATCCTGCCGCGGTTGCGACAACTGGTGGGCTGACGATGACCGACCCTCATCCGGGCTGGAACGTGGTGCTCGCGCTCAAGCCGCTGGGCCAGGCCAAAACTCGGCTGAGCAGCCAGCTGTCGGTCGGCGAACGCGCCGACCTGGCGCTGGCCATGGCCGGTGACTCGGTTCGTGCGGTTCTGAGGGCGGATGGCGTGAGCCGCTGCTTGGTGGTGACCGCGGATCGATTCGCGGCCCGGGTGCTTGCCCGACTGGGTGCCATTCGAGTGATCGAAGCGGCACCGCATGGTCTGAACGAGGCGTTCCGTCTTGGCCGGCAAATCATTGTCGATTCAGGTGGTGGCCCGCTCGCCCTGATGATGGCCGATCTCGCCGGCTGCCAAGCCACCTCGCTGAGCGCTCTGCTCGACCACGTCCCGGCCGATCGGGCCGCAATGGTTTCCGACGTCGAAGGGGTCGGCACGACGCTGCTCGCCTGCCGAGACTCACGGCTGGTCGAGCCTCGATTCGGACCGGGGTCCCGTCGATGTCATGTCGCCGACGGGGCACTCGACCTGAGCGACCTGGCGGCCGACGATCTTCGTCGCGACATCGACGAGTGGAGCTCGCTCATCTCCCTCACGCAGGCCGGACCGGCTACCACTGAGTGGTTGCGCTCTCGTGAGCTCACCGCAATCGCATAGGAGAATCATGACGTCGTTCGACGCAGCATCTTCCGGCACGTCGTCCCCGGCGCGACGGGTCAAACCCGGCGCGGTCGCTCCGAATTTCGAACTCGTCGATGCCGACGGACGGAAGTCCTCACTCGCCGAACATCGCGGCCGGCGGGTGCTGGTCTTCTTCTACCCAAAGGCATTAACTCCGGGCTGTACCCGCGAAGCCTGCGATTTCCAGGCGAGTCTGCACCTGTTGAACCAGACCGGCGTCGACGTAGTCGGTATCTCCAGAGATCCACTGGACAAGCTTGTGGAGTTCCGAGAAGCACACCAGCTGACTTTTCCCTTGCTGTCGGATCCGGACCGAGTCGCTCACGAGGCATACGGAGCCTGGGGCGAGAAGAGCAAGGATGGTCAGACCTCGCCTGGGGTGATCCGATCGACATTCCTTATCGATGCCGACGGCAGCATCGAGCAGGCGATGTACGACGTGGATCCTCGGGGCCACGTCGAGCAGTTGCTGAGCCTCACCAGCTAGCGAGCACAATGCCGGACTGCTCATCGGCTACCGACAATCGATCACCTGTGACCGGGTGCGTGCGGCGAACCCGGCGCTGTCTCCGACGACAGCGGTGCCCACGTTCGAGGTGCCACGACGACTGACAACCCGACGATGCTGGTCGAGCGAACGACCATCGAGAGGCTGCTCAGCTGCAGCAGAGTCTCCTGTAGAGCCAGGTGTGACCTGGCAGCGACCTTGCACAACACGTCACCAGGGCCGGTTGTCGAGTAGGCCTCCACCACGCCGGGGACGGACAGCAGTTCGGTGGCAGTCTCGGTGAGCGCGCCCTGAGCGATCTCGAGCGTGACGAAGGCAGTCACGGCGAATCCGGCGGCGGCTAGATCGATGTCCGGCCCGTAACCGACGATCACGCCGGCCTCTTCCATTCTCCTGGTCCGGGCATGAACCGTTGCACGCGCGACACCGACGACGCGGGACAGTTCCAGCTCTCCCGCCCGTGGATTTTCGCGCATGGCCGTGAGCAGGCTGATGTCGAGCTTGTCGAGCTCGAACGTCGGAGGGTGCATACGAGGCTCACTTTGCAACCGGTGTAGGAGTGAAGCAAATTGTATAGCTTGGGAGGTCATCCTCGCAGCTTCGTGTACAGCGAGACCACCATCCACCGCTGCTGTTGTGCAGTTGAGTGCAGGGTGGGTTCAATTACGTGAGAAGCGGGCTGACGGAAGGATTGGCATGTCTCTTGAGCAGACCCTCACCAACGATGAGAAGTTGGCTGATCTCAGCCTCGAGCAGCTCAGGCAGCTGGTGGGATTGGTCGAGTACGACGCGATGGCCGATCCATTCCCCGTAACGGGCTGGGACGCCCTGGTCTGGATTGTCGGCAACGCTACCCAAACCGCTCAGCTGTATGAATCCGTCTACGGCATGGAGCTCGTGGCGTACTCGGGACCGGAAACGGGAAACGCCGACCATGTCTCGTACGTTCTTCGCAGCGGCGGGGTCCGCTTCGTGATCAACGGTGCGGTCAGCCCGTCCAGCCCGTTGATCGAGCACCATGGTCAACACGGTGACGGCATCAGCGACATCGCCCTCGAGGTGCCCGACGTGGACAAATGCATCGAACACGCGCGCACCCAAGGCGCGACGATTCTGCAGGAGCCGCACGATTACTCCGATGAGCACGGCACAGTCCGCAGCGCGTCCATTGCGGCCTATGGCGACACCCGGCATACCCTGATCGACCGGTCACTTTATGACGGGCCGTATCTGCCGGGGTACGTCCAGCGTTCATCTCGCCTCGCCAGGCCGGCGGGCTCGCCCAAGCGTTTGTTCCAGGCACTGGATCATGTCGTCGGCAACGTCGAACTCGGGAACATGGACCAGTGGGTCGACTTCTACAACCGGGTAATGGGCTTTCTCAATATGGCCGAGTTCATCGGCGACGACATCGCTACCGACTACTCGGCCCTCATGAGCAAGGTGGTTTCCAGCGGCAATCATCGGGTGAAGTTCCCGCTGAACGAGCCGGCGTTCGGTAAGAAGAAGTCTCAGATCGATGAATATCTGGAGTTCTACGGCGGTCCAGGAGTACAGCACCTCGCCCTGGCCACCAATGACATTTTGCGCACTGTCGACACACTCACCGCGAACGGCGTCCGGTTCCTGAGCACTCCTGACTCCTACTACGAGGACGCGGAATTGCGCGAACGCATCGGCGAGGTACGCGTCCCCATCGAGGACCTGCAGCGGCGGGGCATTCTGGTGGACCGGGATGAAGACGGCTACCTGTTACAGATCTTCACCAAACCCATCGGCGACCGGCCGACGCTCTTCTTCGAGTTCATCGAGCGGCACGGGTCTCTGGGCTTCGGCAAGGGAAACTTCCGGGCGCTCTTCGAGGCGATCGAGCGCGAGCAGGATCGTCGTGGGAATCTGTAACGGAACATGCGACGATGGCCGCTATGCGTGCAGCGATCCTGTCCAAACGAACCGTTTCCTGTGCCGTGTCGCTGACCTGCACGGCCTGCTCGGGCAGCTGCGTGCAGACGATCCGTTCGAGCTTGCCCTGATCGGAGCGGAACCGCTCGACACGCTCGACAGGGCGGCCCTGGAGTGCGCTAACCAGTCGAGGGCAAGCCTGTTTGCCGTGGAGCATCCGCTGCCGGAGGCCGGGCCGGGTCGATGACCGCTGACGCGGTGATCAAGGTCCGCCAGGCGTTCGTGTCCTACGGTTCGTGCAGCACTGCCGAGCCGGTTGACGAACTCGCGGCGCTCGGTTTGATACACCGCGAAGGGGAGCTGGCGTGACAGACGACTGGCTGGAAATTCCACAGGATTCGGCCTTCACCCGGAACCATCTGCCCTACGGGGTCTTTTCGCGAGCTGGTGAGAACCGGCGGGTGGGGGTCGCTGTCGGTAGCCAGGTGTTGGACCTTGCCCGGCTGGATATTCCGCATGCGTCGGCATTCGCGTCGCCGTCGTTGAACACGTTCATGGCACTCGGGCCCGAGGCGTGGTCGCTGGTGCGCACCCGACTGCAATTCATGCTCGGCGACGAAGGCTTCCGTGAGGCGGTGTCGGCACAGCTGATTCCGGCCGACGACGTCCAGCTCCACCTGCCCATCGAGGTAGCCGACTACGTCGACTTCTACGCCTCCGAGCACCACGCAACGAACGTGGGGCGAATCTTCCGCCCGGACAGTGAGCCACTGACTCCCAACTGGAAGTACTTGCCGATCGGCTACCACGGACGAGCCGGGACGATCTTCGTCTCCGGGACTGAGGTGCACCGACCGGCCGGACAAGCGCGGGCAGCCGGCGGCTCGGTAACCTTCGGCCCCACGACGCGCCTGGATATCGAGGCCGAAGTCGCCTTTGTTGTCGGCGCCGGGTCCGCGTCAGGGCGGCCGGTAGCCGTCTCGGCCTTCGCCGAACACGTTTTCGGCGTCTGTCTGCTCAATGACTGGTCGGCGCGTGACATTCAGGCTTGGGAGTACGTGCCGCTCGGTCCATTCCTCGGCAAGTCATTCGCCACGTCGATATCGGCATGGATAACACCGCTGGACGCGCTCGCCGAGGCGTGGATTGACCCGCCTTCTCGGAATCCGGTCCCACTGCCTTACCTCGATGACGGTGCCATGCGCTCCGGCCTGGATATCGACCTCGAGGTGAAGCTCAATGGCACGCTCGTCTCCAGGCCACGCTTCGCCGACATGTACTGGTCGCCCGCTCAGATGCTCGCCCATATGACTGTGAACGGGGCGAGTCTGCGTACCGGAGATGTTTTCGGTTCTGGAACGGTGAGCGGCCCGCGGCCTGATCAGCGTGGTTGTCTACTCGAGCTGAGCTGGAACGGCTCGGAACCGGTGACACTTGACGATGGATCCCGCAGGTCATTCCTCGAAGACGGTGATGAAGTCGTGATCACCGCGAGCGCGCCTGGCGCCGACGGGAGGACTCTCGAGCTGGGCGAGGTACGGGGCAGAATCGGCTAAGGCCGCTCACAGGTTTCAGCCGGAGTATGCGGCCGGCATCCCCGCCCTCCCAGCGTCACGGACATGATCCGCATCGAAGGGGTGAGGTTGGCCACGACGGCGACACTGGACAGTGCCTCCACACCGCTAAGCGGCGGAGCCAGCCAGGGGTCGCCGAGTCTGGACGGACGGTCGACACGATGTTGACATCTTTCCGCACAACACTGGAATGATGATCTCTCTTCGTCTGCAACGCGGCGGGCTTGTCAGGCAGGGCACTACGGGTGAGCTCTGACCTGACATCCGCCCGTGCCAATCAGTTGATAACCGGCGATCGAAAGCCTGGCGTCGGTCCGCCGCATCCAAGCCCAACGATGGCGCCTCTTTGCCTCATCCTGTCGGCATGGTCGATCGTGTGGACGGTTGCCCATCTCCGTTCCCCGGTGAGCTCCTGGCATTATTTCGATACCGGCGCCAGGTTGTTGTTGGCGACGTCGAATCCACAGGGCGGCCTGCATCTTTATCACAGCAACCCCGAACTGCAGATCGGACCGCTCAGCTTCCTGGTCGCCCTGCCGTTCACGCTTTTGCCCACGGCGGTGACAAAATTGATTGCGGCAGTCGTCATGAGCCTTATCGGGCTGGGACTGCTGGCGCTAGCATCGACGCTTCTTCCCAAGGGTCAACGGTCCCGCATCCTTTGGCCCGGGTTGCTGTTCATCCCGGCGTGGGAGGAACTTGCTGCCAAGGCCGGGCACCTCGACGACGTCCTGGCACTCACCCTTACGGTGGGTGCTCTCGTTGCCGTGCAACGCAAGCACGCGATCGCCTGCGCGATGCTGTTAGCCCTCGCTGCAGACGCCAAACCGTGGGCGTTGGCCTTCGTGCCATTATTGCTCGTTGTGCCAGCGGCCCAACGGCTGCGCGCCAGTGCTTGGTGGGTGGGCACGATTGCGGTGGCTTGGTTGCCGTTCCTGATCGCCGATCCACGTTCGGTGATCGCCGCGAGCTACCGAATCCCGAACGCGGCCGGATCAGCGCTCCGTGCATTGGGCGTGAACGATCCGTCTACGCCGCTATGGTGTCGACCGGCGCAGCTAATTCTCGGAGTGGGTTTGGCATGGTTGCTATGGCGAATCGGCCGGCCAGCAGCGATCGTCCTCGCCGTCCTGGCCGTCCGCCTGCTGCTCGACCCGGCCACTTGGAGTTACTACGCCGCCGGGCTGGTCGTCGGAACGCTGCTGCTCGATCTGTGCCGAACCCGCCGGCGCACATCCGTGCCGTGGTTCACCCTGGGCGGCTTCGTCACGGTCTTTGTGCCTAGTTACCTTCACGTCGGACCGCTCGCTTCCGCACACGTCCAGGGCGTCTTGCGAGCCGGATTCCTAGTGGCGGCCATTGTCGGTGCCTACAGCGTCAGTTGCGACCCGGAGTTGGGAGCGCTGCGCTCGTTGCCTCCGTACCCGAAGTTCGGGACGACGGCCGCTTGAACGGCGAGACCTTTGCTCTGTGTAGCTGAGTTGGACGGTTTCATCGAACAACCCGCTCTCAGCGCTGGGCGCGGGGAGCGGG
Organism: Pseudonocardiales bacterium; assembly: GCA_030840295.1. Classification (GTDB taxonomy): domain Bacteria; phylum Actinomycetota; class Actinomycetes; order Mycobacteriales; family Jatrophihabitantaceae; genus Jatrophihabitans_A. The sequence goes on along the minus strand of JAVEET010000302.1, from coordinate 16,559 downwards.
TTGTTTCTCCTCAGCAGATAGGACGGGCGTCCGAGCCTCGGCGGCTGCAAGGACGGTGTCGGCCGCGGGCGAGCGCGAGTCCGTCTGACCCTTGGAATCCTACCTGCGTTCCGGCCATGCGGAGGTAACGATCAACCGGTCACAACGTCCTGAGGCGAGGAGAACTGAAAGACTGGATGCGGCTGCTCGCACTGTTGTGTACCCGATGTGTGCCAACCCGAATGTTGTGGATCTTGCTGCGGCCCGCTCACAGTGAGTTGGCCGACCGCGCTGGGTACCAAAACGGGATCACGAGCGCGAATCGGCACGTCGCTGGCTGTCCTCCTTTCGGCCGACACGGCGTGTCGGCCATTCGGACCGTTGTGACAAGAATGGCTCAAGCGCACACTTGTGAAAACGTTGTTAGAAATACCAATAGCAAACGGGGGTTCGCTATGGCCGAAATCGTCCTTCGCCTGATCGTGGCAATGGAAACCGGGTGGTCAACGCTGTCCGATCGGACAGCACACCGCCGCGAGCAGGGCGCCACCGCCGTCGAATACGGCTTGATGGTCGCACTGATCGCGATCGTCATCATCGCCGCGGTAACCCTTCTCGGCAGCAACCTCAGCTCGCTGTTCAGCAACGTCGGGAACTCGGTCCACTCCTAGCACGGACCCGAACCGAGCGGCCTTGCGCGCCATCGACGGAGCGACCGGCCAGCGTTTGATGGCCGGTGTCTTGTGGGTCGAGGCGTTGTCGAGTACGACGCGCACGCTGAATTCCGCTGGCACCTCGCGGTCGATCTTGATCAGGAAGTTCCTGAACTCGATCGCCCGGTGACGTGCGTGCAGTGTGCCGATGACCTTGCCGCTGGCGATGTCTAACGCCGCGTGGAGGCTGGATGTCCGCGCGCTTGTAGTCATGGGCCGCCGGGGCCGCCGGGGCCGGCATGCCGGGCTTCATCGCAAAGATCGGCGCGGTGCGGTCCAATGCCTGGATCTGGCTCATCGTTCATCGCCTTGCGCGCGAGCGCCTGGCTTATACGTGGTAGCCGCGACTGGTGACCGAGGCGGAAATTCTGGATCTTCGTGTAGCCCGTGGATCGGCTGGAAGCCAATGATTCCGGTACCTCTAGCTCTGTGCCCCCGGCAGGATTCGAACCTGCGCTCCCGCCTCCGGAGGGCGGTGCTCTATCCCCTGAGCTACGGGGGCCTCTCGGCCCGGCGAGACGTTTCCCGCCTTCGACCGCCGTGAAGCGTATCAGTCGGCAACCGCCGACTCGGACCGCACCGGTGACCGGCCTCGGACCGACGCGCAGGTTCAGGCCGGTGGCGCCAGTGGGCTGGCATGACGCTCGCGCAACATCTGTTCCATCAGGATGATCTCGCCGCTCTGGCTGTCGGCCATCTTCTGTGCCGCCAACCGCACGTAAGGCTCGCTCGCGTGCGCCGCCGCCCACTGGACCATCGGTAGGCCACCCTGATGATGGCGAAGCATCAACTGCAGAAAGTAGATGTCCAATGCCTGGCCGGACAATGATTGCAACTTGTTGATCTCCGCAGGCGTCGCCATGCCCGGCATCAGTCCATCGGACTCGGTGTGATCGTGCCCTGACCCGGCCATCCAGGCCATCGGGGGATTCGGATCGCTGACCGGTAGCGACCAGGCGTCCAGCCAGCCCTGTAGCTGCCCGACCTGGTTGTTCTGGCTGCTCTCGATGTCGTAGGCGAGGATCTCGATCCGCGGATCTGTGCTGTGATCCCGCGTGAACCCGGCCATGCTCACGGCCTGTCGGTGATGCACCGTCATGTCCCACACGAAGCCGGCGTCCACCGAAGTCGACCCAGGCAGTGACGGTCCTGAACTCCGATGTCCGATCAGGTATCCGACGCCGCCGCTGAGCACCAGCGATGCGGTGACCAGCAGGGCGATCAGACCGGCTCGGAGCCCGCGACCGTGGGTGGCCTGCGGCTCGAACAGCTGCGCTGTGGGTTCCACGGTTGCTGACATCGTTTCGGTCAGGACACAGTCGGCTTGCCCGGCGTGCTGGGCGTTGTCTTGAATGCCGCGTTGTCGCAGGAGGCGCCGTACTCGGGGGTATTGGTCCGGTTGAGCTTCAGCGCGCTGACGAACTGGTTGACGCGCGGATCGGTTGCCGAGTCGACGAACAACTGATAGCCCCACGCCTGCAGGGACACGTTTGATTTGAGGCCGGCGTACGGGGTGAGCAGGGTGTACTGATTGCCCGCCACCAGCTTGGTCAGCACATCGAGTTGGTCAGCCGCCAGACCGGGCTTGTAGGTGATCCAGATCGCGCCGTGCTCGAGGTCGTGAACCGCGTTCTCGTTGGCGATCTGGCTCGGATAGACGGTGCCGGTGCAGTCGGCCCAGACGGGGGAGTGGTTCCCGCCAACCGGTGGCGATTGGGCGTATTTGACCACCGTCGTGACGTGGTTTCGCGTCAGGTTGGGATAGTGCTGGATCCCGGCGATCGTGTCGGCCGAGACGGAGGCGCTCGACTTCTTGTTGGTCTTGGTCACCGCGTACCCGATCACGCCGACCGCGAGCGCAACGACCGCAACGGTCGTGATGATCAAGCCCCAGGGCGTCTGACGCTTGTTCACGATCTTGCGGGACTGCACCTTCCTCGGTGGCGCCTTGGCGCTCTTCGGCTTACCGGCGTCGACCGTCTTCACGGGCGCAGTGCCACGCTGGCTCTTGTTCGCCCCACCGGAGGACGGTCTCGTCGGTTTGGTCATCGAGTCGCTTTCGTCGCATCTCACGCGGCGGTGCGCCGCACGGTCAAACCACGAGTCTAGAAGGCGAGCCTGTGGACGCCATTCGAGCCGGAGCCGTGCCCGCGCCAGACGCGCCGGCCCGTTCCGGTACCGAGCCCGGCGTGCTGCGCGCCGAGCGGTCCGGTGGGCGTAAAAATGGACTCATGTGCCCCACTAACATGGGTGCGTGACACCAGACGAGCTCATCGATGCCATCAGGTCGGCGGTCGCGCGGTCGGTTGAAACCGGCGCGTTTGCGGCGACGATGCCTGAGGACATCGTGCTCGACCGTCCGAAGAACCGCGAGCACGGCGATTACGCCACGAACGTGGCCATGCGGCTGGCCAAGCCGGCCGGCAAGCCGCCGAGGGTAATCGCCGAGGCCATCGCCGCGAACCTGCAGGACGTCGACGGCATCGACCACGTCGTCGTCGCCGGACCTGGTTTCCTCAACATCACGCTCGACTCCGCCTCCCTCGGCGTGATCGCCAAAGCCATTGTCGAAGCCGGCGCGGACTACGGGCGCTCTGCCACGCTGGAGGGCCTGAAGGTCAACCTCGAGTTCATCTCGGCCAACCCCACGGGACCGCTGCATCTGGGTCATACCCGGTGGGCCGCGGTCGGCGATGCGATTGGACGGGTGCTCAGCGCCGCCGGGGCAAGCGTCACCCGGGAGTTCTACATCAACGACCGCGGCGTTCAGATGGACCTGTTCGGTGCGTCCCTCCAGGCGGCCGCGTTGAACCAGCCGATACCGGAGAAGGGGTATCACGGCGACTACATTGCCGACCTCGCGGCCGAGATCGTTACCGAGCACCCCGAGGTCCTGGAATTCGAGGGCGACAAGCAGGCCGAGGCGTTCCGGGAGGAGGGCTACCGCCTCCAGCTGGCCCAGCAGCGGAAAACCCTTGAGGATTTCGGTACCCACTTCGACGTCTGGTACTCCGAGCGATACCTGCACAGCTCTGGAGCGGTCGAGCGTGGTCTGGACCGGCTCAAGGCCCAGGGCCACATTTTCACCGCCGACGACGCACTGTGGCTGCGAACCACCGACTTCGGTGACGACAAGGACCGGGTGCTGATCAAGAGTGACGGCGATCTGACCTACTTCGCATCCGACACCGCCTATTACGTCGACAAGCGGGACCGGGGCTTCGACATCTGCATCTACCTGCTGGGTGCCGACCATCACGGTTATGTCAACCGGCTCCGGACGGTAGCCGCGTGTGCCGGCGACGACCCGGAGGTCAACATCGAGGTGTTGATCGGCCAGCTGGTGAAGATCCTCCGGGCCGGCAAGGAGGTGCGACTGTCCAAGCGGGCAGGCGAGATCGTGACGCTCACCGACTTCGTCGAGGTGGCCGGGGTCGACGCGGTCCGGTATTCGCTGTCGCGTTACCCCAGCGATTCGCCGCTGACGCTGGACCTCGATCTGATCACCCGGCGCAGTCCCGACAACCCGGTCTTCTATGTGCAATACGCCCATGCCCGGACCTGCAACGTGGTCAAGAACGCTGCCCTGGTCGGCATCACACTCGATGTGTTTCGGCCCGAACTGCTGGTCCACGAGACGGAGTCGGCGTTGCTGACCGCGCTCGGAGAGTTTCCGCGGGTGGTGGCGCAGGCGGCTGAGTTGCGCGAACCGCATCGGGTCGCCCGATACCTCGAGGCGCTCGCCGGCACTCTGCACCGGTGGTACGAGGTCTGCCGCATCATTCCCAAGGGCGACGAGGAGATCACCGACGTGAACCGGACCCGCTTGTGGCTAAACGTCGCCGCCAGAACGGTGCTGGCGAACGGACTGGAGTTGCTCGGTGTGTCGGCGCCAGAACGAATGTGAGGGCCGAGCGCAGTCGATGGCCGACCAGCTGCGTGACTATCGCACTGGCGGCCGTCTCACCATCCGGACCCCGTTACCGTTAGCCCACGAATCCAGCGGTTGCCGAGCCGCCGCAGCGACCAGACAGGACCACCTTCGATGAGCCGTTACGCGCACCCGGCCGGCCCTCGGCATGCCGACGTGCTGCCCGCCGGCTCCCAATCCGGTTCGCGCGAGTACACCGGAGCCATCAGCCCCAAGGTCTGGCCTGGTTCGGCGCGTCGCGCGGGCGGTGAGCTGCAGGTAGGCGGCATCTCGGCGACGAGTCTCGCTGCCGAGTTCGGCACGCCGGCCTTTGTGCTCGACACCGACGATCTGCGCGAGCGCGCCCGTACCTACGTCGCGGCGTTCGCCGGGGCCGACGTCTTCTATGCGGGCAAGGCGTTCCTGTGCACGTCGGTGGCCCGGTTGATCGCGGACGAAGGCCTCGGGATCGATGTCTGCTCGGGTGGCGAGCTGGCGATCGCGCTGCGTGCCGGGGTCGATCCGTCGACTCTGGCCCTGCACGGCAACAACAAGTCGCCGGCCGAACTCGCGACCGCTGTGCAAACCGGTGTCGGCCGGGTGGTGCTCGATTCGGCCATCGAGATAGACCGGTTGGCCGAGATCGCGACTGCGGCGGGCATCCGGCAGCCGGTGCTCGTTCGGGTCACGGTCGGGGTCGAGGCGCATACCCACGAGTTCATCGCGACCGCGCACGAAGATCAGAAGTTCGGTTTCTCGCTGTCCAACGGCGAGGCGCTGGCCGCCGTGGCCCGGGTGCTCGAACACCCGTCGCTCGAACTGGTCGGCCTGCATTCGCACATCGGCTCGCAGATCTTTGACACTTCCGGCTTCGAGGTTGCCGCACATCGGGTGATCGGCCTGCTCGTCGAGGTTCGTAACGCCCACGGTATCGAGCTCAGGGAGATCGATCTTGGAGGCGGCCTCGGCATTGCCTACACCGATGCCGACGATCCGCAGCGACCGGCCGACATCGCCGTCCGACTGCAAACGATCATCGCGGCCGAATGCGCCCAAGCTGGCCTGCGCATTCCGCGGCTGTCCGTCGAGCCGGGGCGCGCCATCATCGGCCCGGCCATGATTACGCTGTATGAGGTCGGCACCGTCAAACCGATCAGCCTGGACGGTGGCTTGGTGCGCAACTACATTTCGGTGGACGGCGGCATGAGCGACAACATCCGCACGGCTCTCTACGACGCGGAATACACCGTGGTGCTGGCAAACCGGGAATCCCTGGTGGCGCCACAACTGTCCCGGGTTGTCGGAAAGCATTGTGAGAGCGGTGACATTGTCGTGCGCGATTGCTGGCTGCCGGCTGACGTCGCCCCTGGCGACCTGCTCGCCGTGGCGGCCACCGGCGCCTACTGCTATTCAATGGCCAGCAACTACAACCGCGTCCCGCGTCCGCCGGTGATCGCGGTAGCTGACGGAACTCCCACGCTGATCGTCCGGCGAGAACGGATGGACGAGGTCATGGCCACCGATGTCGGCTGGGCCGATCCGCCCGTTCCTGCTCAACATGCCAGCCGTTCCATCGATGCCGGGGCGCTGAGATGAGCAACAGAAGCAGTGCGGCCGATGTCCTCGGCTCAGACGCTGGAAAGCCCCTGAAAGTTGCCTTGCTCGGCTGCGGAGTGGTCGGCTCGGCGGTTGTCCGGCTGCTCACCGATCAGGCCGACGACCTGACCGCTCGGGTCGGGGTGCCCCTGGAGCTGGCCGGTATTGCGGTCCGTCGCCCGAATCGCCACACCGATGTGCCGGCGCACCTGCTCACTACCGATGCCGAGGCCTTGGTCACCCGTGCCGACATCGATCTGGTGGTCGAGGTCATCGGCGGCATCGAGCCGGTCCGTAGCCTGCTGCTCGCCGCGCTGAAGTCAGGCAAGAGCGTGGTCAGCGCGAACAAGGCACTTCTCGCCGAGGACGGCGCCACGCTACATGCCGCGGCCACGGCCAACGGGGTCGATCTGTATTACGAAGCTGCGGTAGCGGGCGCCATTCCGTTGTTACGGCCACTCCGCGAGTCGCTGGCCGGTGACCGGATCACCCGGGTCATCGGCATCGTCAACGGCACCACCAACTTCATCCTGTCCCGGATGGCCTCGACCGGAGCGGGATTCGCCGAAGCGCTTGCTGAGGCCACCGCGCTGGGCTACGCCGAGGCTGATCCGACTGCCGACGTCGATGGATTCGATGCGGCGGCGAAGGCGGCGATATTGGCCGGATTGGCGTTCCACACCAGGGTCACGGCCGCCGATGTGCACCGTGAGGGCATCAGCGAGGTCACCGCCGCAGACGTTGCCAGCGCCGCCGCCATGGGTTGCACGGTGAAATTGCTTGCCATCTGCGAGAGAATCGCCGGCCCAGAGGAATCGGTCGCCGTTCGGGTGCACCCGGCCATGATCCCGCTGTCGCACCCGCTGGCCGGCGTAGGTGATGCGTTCAATGCGGTTTTCGTCGAGGCCGAAGCCGCGGGCTCCTTGATGTTCTACGGGCGAGGTGCTGGCGGCGAGCCCACCGCCAGCGCCGTACTCGGCGATCTGGTGGCCGTCGCCCGAAACCGGGTCAGCGGCAGCCGCGGTGCAGGCATGAGTGCGTATGCCGACCTGGCGATCCAGCCGATGGGCGAAGTGTCGACCCGCTACCACGTGGCACTGGATGTCGCGGACAAGCCCGGCGTCCTCGCGTCCGTCGCGCGCGCGTTCGCCGACAACGGCGTCAGCATCCAGACCGTACGGCAGGAGGGCCGCGGTGACGCAGCCACGCTGGTCCTGGTCACCCACATGGCGCCTGACTCGGCGCTGGCTTCGACGGTGCAACAGCTTTCGGAGTTCGACTTCATCCGCCGTGCCGGCAGCGTCATGCGCGTCGAGGGGATGCCTACGGACTGAGCCGGAGCAGGAACTCTTCGGCGCAACCGTGCGTCGCACAGCAGATTCGCCATACGCCACAGGGAGATTGCGCAGATGACTGGACGGCAATACCTGGGCTCGGCCTGGCCCGGCCTGATCGAGGCATACCGCGATCGGTTGCCGGTCACGGCAGCTACTCCGGTGGTCACCCTGTTCGAAGGCGGCACACCTCTGGTGCCGGCCACCGGCCTGTCGGAACGGGTCGACGCTGAGGTCTACCTCAAGGTCGAAGGTGCCAACCCGACCGGGTCGTTCAAGGACCGGGGCATGACCATGGCCATTTCCAAAGCCGCCGAGGCGGGCGCCAAGGCAGTGATCTGCGCGTCGACTGGCAACACCTCGGCTTCGGCCGCCGCGTATGCGGTGCGGGCCGGGATGGTCTGCGCGGTGCTGGTGCCCCAGGGCAAGATTGCGCTGGGCAAGATGGCTCAGGCCCTGGTGCACGGCGCGCGACTGCTGCAGATTGACGGCAACTTCGACGATTGCCTTGAACTGGCCAGGAAACTGGCTGTCGACTATCCGGTTGCCCTGGTCAACTCCGTCAATCCAGACCGGATCGAAGGACAGAAGACTGCGGCCTTCGAGATCTGCGATCTGCTCGGTCGGGCCCCCGACATCCACTGTATTCCGGTGGGAAATGCCGGAAATATCACAGCCTATTGGAAGGGCTACACCGAATACGCTCGCGATGGCGTCGTGACGGGCACTCCTGCGATGTATGGCTTCCAAGCAGCGGGTGCGGCGCCGATCGTACTGGGTGCGCCGGTGCTCAAGCCGATCACGATCGCCACCGCCATCCGAATCGGCAACCCGGCGTCCTGGTCACAAGCTGAGCAGGCCCGCGATGAATCCAATGGCCTGATCGACTCGGTCACCGATAAGGAGATCCTCGAGGCCTATCGTCTGCTGGCGCGAACAGAGGCCGTTTTCGTCGAGCCCGCGTCCGCGGCCAGCGTGGCCGGCCTGCTCAAGTCGGCCCGACTGGGTAAGGTCCGGGCCGGCTCGACGGTGGTCTGCACAGTCACCGGCAACGGCCTCAAGGATCCTGAATGGGCCATCGCCGGTGCGCCGGTGCCTGTCACCATCCCGGTGGACGGGCACGCGGCCGCGGTCGAACTCGGACTGGCCTGAGCGAAGGGGAGAGTCGATATGCCCGCTGCCGAGTTCACATCGTTGCTCCTGTCCACCCGGGTGCCCGCCACCAGCGCCAACCTCGGTCCAGGCTTCGACGCCTTCGGCCTGGCCCTTTCCCGGTATGACGAGGTGAGCGCTCAGGTCATCGACCGCGGTCTCGAGGTGTCGGTGACCGGCGAAGGCGCCGATGAAGTACCTCGCGATGAGCGCCACCTCATCGTGCGGTCCTTGCGGGCCACCTTCGACCGGCTCGGCGGTCAGCCGCCCGGACTGCGCCTGAACTGCACCAATCGCATTCCGCACGGGCGGGGTCTCGGTTCTTCGGCTGCGGCGATCGTCGCGGGTGTCGAGCTGGCCCGCGGGCTGGTGCGGGGCGGGCGGAATTTGATGGACGATGCCGCAGCCCTGGCGCTGGCCTCGAGCATCGAGGGTCATCCAGACAATGTGGCCGCCTGTCTGCTGGGTGGTGTCACCGTCGCTTGGACGGCTACGGACACGGCAACCGCCACGGCCGTGCGGATCGACCCGGACGGCGTGCTTCCGGTGGTCCTCATCCCGCGTGATGAATCGGCCACTGAGGCCGCCCGGGCCGTGCTGCCGACTTCCGTTCCGCATGCCGACGCCGCGTTCAACGCCTCCCGCAGCGCGCTGCTGGTGGTGGCCGTGACCGGTCGCCCGGATCTGCTCATGACCGCGACCGAGGACCGGCTGCACCAGGGTTACCGAGCCAAGCGGATGCCGGAGAGCAGCGACCTCGTGTTTAGGTTGCGCGCCGCAAGGCTGCCTGCGGTGATCTCCGGTGCGGGGCCGACTGTCCTGGTCCTGGCCCGCAGTTCGGCGGAGGCGGCCGAGGTGGAAGTGCACTGCCCTGATGGCTGGGAGTGCGCACGGTTGCCCGTCGCGGAGGGCGCCTCGACCACCGCTGGATGACATTTGGAATACGACACACCCCACCCGTGTTGCCGCTATGACAGGAAAGCGTCTACGCTGACCTCATTCCTCGCGGAACCACGGTTCGTGGAGAAGCGCGACGAACGCAGCTCGATGAGCCTGCGGATGCCACCCCAGAGCGAAGAAATTTACCGGTTTCTCGGTTCTCGGAGTACACCGCACGGACATCAGCTGGTACTCCAGTTTTGATTGGCTCGCCGATCACTCCCGGCGAAAACCCGCCGATTCATATCGGCGTATGCCTGCCATGACCATCATGACTTGGGCGTACGACCACCTCGGAAGGATCCGACACCACAGTGACAGACACCCAGGACCAGCTCGACGTCCTGTCCAGCACCGACGCCTCGGCAGCCGGTGCCACCAAAGACCAGAACGGCGCGGCCGGTGCGGCCGCCGCCCGGGCCAAGCGCCGCTCGGGCTCGCTCTCGACGCTGCTCCTGCCCGAGCTGCAGGCCCTCGCCAACTCGATGGGCCTGGTACCCGGCAAGATGCGCAAGAGCGAGCTGATCGCCGCCATCGAGGGAGCCAACCGCGCACCGAGCGTCACCGGCAGTCGTACTACAAAGGCGGCTACCAAGGCCGCGCCCACTGCCGTGGCTGGCCCGATCGCTGAAGTGGCAACTGGCACAGCGCCCGAAGCGCCGGCCATCAAGGCGCCTCGGGCCCGACGCTCGGCCAGCCGAGCCGCCGGACCAGCGCAGCAGACCCTTACTGACGACATTGCGCCCGTCGCGGACTCGCCACGTACGGCGGAGATCCCGACCGCGGCCGATTCGTCGGGCAGCGGCTCGTCGGATACCGGCTCCTCGAACCGCGGCGCGGTAAACAATGAGGCCTCTGACGCCGGCTCGTTCGGTGGCGAGGCCTCAGACGTTGCGGCTGGCACGACCCGGACCGACCGCTCGGCAAGCGCCGAGGGTCCTCCGCAGAACCGGCAGAACCGTAACCGCAACCGCAACCGTGACGAAGAGACCGGCCCCCGAGGTCAGGCCCGCGACGGTCAGGCCCGCGACGGTCAGGCCCGCGACGGTCAGGCCCGCGACGGTCAGGCCCGCGACGGTCAGGCCCGCGACGGTCAGGCCCGCGACGGTCAGAACCGCAACCAGAATCGGGATGGTCAGAATCGCGACCAGAATCGGGATGGCCAGAACCGCGACGGTCAGAACCGCGACGGTCAGAACCGCGACCAGAATCGGGATGCCCAGAACCGCGACACTCAGAACCGCGACAGTCAGAACCGCAACAACGCTGACGATGACGACGACTTCGGTGGGAACCGCCGCGGACGTAGATTTCGTGATCGCCGCGGACGCAACCGCGATCGCTTCGACAACAACGCCGGCAGCGGCCGGCAGGACGCCGAACCGACTATCGGTGACGATGACGTTCTGATTCCGGTGGCGGGCATCCTGGACGCCGTCGAGGACAAGAACACCTGGTTCATCCGTACCGCGGGCTACTTCGCCAGCCCCGAGGACGTTTACGTCGCCAATTCGCATATCCGCCGATTCGGCCTACGGCGTGGCGACGCGGTGACCGGCATGGTCAAGCAGCCGCGCGACGGCGAGCGCAAGGAGAAGTTCAATCCGCTGGTCCGCCTCGACACCGTCAATGGTGTCGACCCGGAGCAGGCCAAGCAACGGGTGGAGTTCACCAAGCTGACACCGCTCTACCCGCAGGACCGGCTTCGGCTCGAAACCGAGCAGAACATCCTCACCACCCGGATCATCGACCTCGTGATGCCGATCGGTAAGGGTCAGCGGGCCTTGGTGGTGTCACCGCCGAAGGCCGGTAAGACCTCCGTGTTGCAGGCAATCGCCAACGCAATCGCGGTCAACAACCCCGAATGTCACCTGATGGTGGTACTGGTCGACGAACGTCCTGAAGAAGTCACCGACATGCAGCGCTCGGTGAAGGGCGAGGTCATCGCTTCGACCTTCGACCGGCGGCCGCAGGACCACACGATGATTGCCGAGCTGTCCATCGAGCGGGCCAAGCGCCTGGTGGAGATGGGTCATGACGTCGTGGTGCTGCTGGACTCCATCACACGTCTCGGCCGGGCCTACAACCTCGCCGCGCCGGCCTCCGGCCGGATCCTCTCCGGTGGCGTCGACTCGACTGCCCTGTACCCGCCGAAGCGCTTCCTCGGCGCGGCTCGCAACATCGAGGACGGTGGGTCGCTCACCATCATCGCGACGGCATTGGTCGAGACCGGTTCCACCATGGACACCGTGATCTTCGAGGAGTTCAAGGGCACCGGCAACGCCGAACTGATCCTGGACCGCAAGATCGCGGACAAGCGGGTGTTCCCGGCCATCGACGTGGACAAGTCCGGCACCCGTAAGGAAGAAATCCTCCTCGGCGCCGAGGAACTGGCCGTAGTCCTGAAGCTGCGCCGCGTCCTGCACGCCCTCGACGCACAGCAAGGCATCGAGCTGCTGCTGACTCAGCTGAAGAAGAGCCGGACGAATATCGAGTTCCTGATGCAGATCGCAAAGACGTCCCCGGGCGCGGACGACCGCTAAGTCTGGCGGCGTATGCGCCTCGACCCCCAGTTCGGCTGTAACAGGCCGGACTGGGGGTCTTGTCATTCCCCTAGCGCAGCTAGGCTTTCCGGACCCAGCATGAGAGCGTTCTCAGGGCTGGGGTAACGGAACGTTCAAGGCTTCGTAATGGATGTGTAACGGTTCGGCATCCGAACAGAGATACAAGTCACTATTTTGCTCCAGGCGTGCGAAGGTAGCCACCGGTGTAAGCGGTATCAGCCGTGCCGCCACCAAGTTTGAGGGGAGCACTAGATGCGTTTCAGAAGGGCCACAGCGCTCATCACGCTGGCCACGGCGGCAACGCTGGTGGCCGCGGGATGTAGCTCGAGCAAGAGCAACAACAGCGGCACCCCCGGTACCACCTCGAGCAGTTCGGGTGGCGTCGACGGTAGTCAGCAGCCGGCCACCAAGATCAAGCCCGCGACCTTGTCCGGCGATTGCGCCCCATTCGGTAAGTACGGCAGCTACCCTGCGGGCACCACCGTGACGATGTACGCGTCGATTACCGACCCCGAGGGTGGCTTCCTCAAGGACTCGTGGAAGCAGTTCGAGAAGTGCACCGGCATCACGATCTCGTACACCGGCGACAAGGAATTCGAAACCGCCATCAAGACCAAGGTCGAGGGCGGTAACGCACCGGACATCGCGATCTTCCCGCAGCCGGGCCTGGTCAAGACTTATGCCGAGGCCGGCAAGCTCAAGCCGGCGTCGCAAGCCGTCTTCGCAGAGACCAAGGCCAACTGGAACGCCGACTGGGTGTCCTACGGCAGCCCGGACGGCGTATTCTTCGCCGCTCCGATGGGTGCCAACGCCAAGTCGCTGGTGTGGTACTCGCCGAAGGCCTTCAAGAAGGCCGGTTACGCCGTGCCGACGACCTGGGACGAAATGATCGCCCTCTCGGACAAGATCGTCGCTTCTGGTCAGAAGCCCTGGTGCGCCGGTATCGAGTCGGGCACGGCAACCGGCTGGGTCGCCACGGACTGGATGGAAGAGGTCATGCTCCGCATGTATGGCCCGGACGTGTACGACCAGTGGGTTCAGCACAAGATCCCCTTCAACGACCAGAAGGTCCAGGACGTGATCGCCAAGGTCGGCACGATCCTGAAGAACCCGAAGTACGTCAACGCCGGAATCGGTGACGTCAAGTCGATCGCCACCACCGCCTTCGCCAAGGCCGGACTGCCCATCGAGAAGGGCAAGTGCTGGATGCACCAACAGGCCTCGTTCTACGGAGCCAACTGGGACAAGGGCTACACCGTGGCTCCGGACGGCGATCTCTTCGCCTTCTACGAACCGACCATCTCCGACAAGTTCGGCAAGCCCGTCGAAGGTGGCGGTGAGTTCGTCGGAGCTTTCACCGACAAGGCCGAGGTCGAGGCGACTCAGCTCTACCTGGCCAGTGCCGAATGGGGGTCCTCGCGGGCCAAGGTGCACCCCGGCTGGGTTTCGGCCAACAAGAATGTCAACCCCAGTGTCTTCACCGACCCGGTGGATGCGCTGTCGGTGAAGCTGCTGACCGACCCGCAGGCAACCTTCCGCTTCGACGGTTCGGACGCCATGCCGAGCTCCGTCGGTGCCGGTACGTTCTGGACCCAGATGACGGCCTGGATTCAGGGTCAGAGTGACAAGGCAACCCTCGATGCCATCGAGAAGTCTTGGCCTCAGTAGTGCACGCAAACCGCCGCGGCCGCACCGAATAAGTGCCAAAGTAAGGCCGAAGTGGTTTCGCTGTGAAGCAGCATGTATTACGGAAACAGGCAGTTTCCGCGAAGGCGGCCGGACGAGCTGGGCTCAGTTTGTCCGGCCGCCGTCGATCTTGTCCGGAAGGCCTCTTGCGGTGAGGATGATCGCGCGGTAAACCGATCTTCTCGCCTCGTCCTTGAAAGGACGTGATTCAACTTGAGTTGGTTACACGACTGGGCCCACGCGTCCGGTGCATTCGGCAAGCTCAGCTTTGCCCTCCTCGTTGTCATAGCGTTCCTCGCCGTGATCGGCCTGTTGCTGCTCTTGGTCGACCGCGCTCCCAAACGCGGGCAGGAAAAGGTGCAGGCACTGCTCTTCCTGCTACCAGCCTTCGTACTCATCGTGATCGGGCTGCTGGGTCCGATCGTCACCACCGCAATCTCCTCGTTCACCTCGGCCGAGGTGCGCAAGAAGAACTGCATCAAGACCGCGGTGAACTCGTGCCTGCAGAGTAAAGGTGGGTCGTGGACCGGTCTGGACAACTGGCGATGGGCGTTCGGCAACAGCGATGTGATCCATGCATTGGTGAACACCCTGAAATGGACCCTCATCGCGCCGATCGTTGCAACCGTGGTCGGTCTCGCGTACGCCGTGGTCATCGACCGGATCAGGGGTGAGGCGTTCGCCAAGGCCTTGGTGTTCCTGCCCACCGCGATCTCGTTCGTCGGAGCTTCCGTCATCTGGGGCCTGATGTACAAGCAGCCGAGCGAGAACGCGCCCTCAGGGTTGATCAACGTCGTGCTCGGCTGGGTCGGTGCCGGCCCGATCAACTTCCCCACCAACAACAGCACGACCACCTATTGGCTGATCGTGGTGATGATCTGGATCCAGGCCGGTTTTGCCACCGTATTGCTGTCCGCGGCAATCAAGGGTGTGCCGACCGAATTGCTCGAGGCGGCCAGGATCGACGGCGCCAATGCCTGGCAAGCGTTCCGTAAGGTGACCATTCCGTCGATCCGCCCGACGCTCATCGTCGTGTTGGTCACGATCTCGGTCGCGACGCTCAAGGTCTTCGACCTCGTTCAGGCCTTCGGGGCCAATCAGCACGGCGGCGACACGCTGGCCAACCTCATGTTCACCACCTGGAAGCAGGGCGGAATCGCTGTCGGTGGCGGCGGCACGGTAGGCGATCACCATTCGGCGACGTTGGCGATGATCATCTTCCTGCTGGTCATTCCGTTCGTGGCGTTCCAGGTTCGCCAGATGGTTCGGACAAGGGCGGGACGATGACTGACACTGAACTCGTAATACCTCCCAGCGGAAACGCACCTGTTACGCGCGTTCCGGTACGGGCCGATACCTCCGTCGGCCGGGTCCGGTCCGCCCTGACGAGCCGGGCGGCATCCTTGGTCGCGCTGGTGATCGGCGTGCTCTGGACGATCCCCACCGCGGGCATCTTCATCCAGTCGTTCCGACCGAAAACGGGGCAGGACTCGGCCGGATGGTGGCACGGCGGCCCGTTCACTTTGGATTTCTACCGGCAGTTGACGACTGGGCTGCACGGCAACAATGCGAGTTCGCTATTGCCCTATATAACGAACTCCCTCGCTATCGTGATCCCGGCCGCGATCATCCCGATGGCGGTCGCGGCGATGGCCGCATACGCGCTCGTGTGGATCGACTTCAAAGGCCGGGACTGGATCTTCGTTGCGATCTTCGCACTTCAAGTAGTGCCATTGCAGGTCGCTGCGGTACCACTGCTGCGCTTCGTGGTCAGCGGTTGGCACGTGGGCTCGACGACCATCGTGCCGACTCTGGGCCTGGCCGGAACGGTCGGCGCGGTCTGGCTGGCGCACGCTTGTTTCGCCCTGCCACTAGCGGTCTTCCTGATGCACAACTTCATGTCAGAGATCCCGAAGGACATCCTGGAGGCGGCCCGCATCGATGGCGCCAGTCACGGCCAGATCTTCCGCACGGTGATGTTGCCGCTGCTGCGCCCGGCACTGGCCGCCTTCGGTATCTTCCAGTTCCTGTGGGTGTGGAACGACCTGTTCGTCGGATCGGTCATGAGTGGCGGCTCGGACACCATCAGCCCGATCACGGTCAAGATCAACAACCTGATCGGCGCCACCAGTGGGGCCGGCGGCGAGGTGTTGCCCGCAGCGGCGTTCATCTCGATCGTGGTCCCGTTGATCGTGTTCCTCAGCCTGCAGCGGTTCTTCGTCCGTGGCCTGCTGGCCGGCTCGGTGAAGGGCTGATCAGCTCCTGAGGTGAGATTCACAGCAAGACGCCCCGAGCCTCGACGGCACGGGGCGTCTTGCTGTGCTTGCCTAGTGGTTTGACCTGATTTGCGGATCATCCCGATTTAGATTCCGGGACTTCGCCATGGCACCGTGGTAGGCCGCTGCCGAGGAGGCGGTTGAATCGTCCGGCCGCACGCGTGGCCTGAGAGAGGGGTGCAGCTTGATTCGCAGCGCGTTGGCGAATCGAACCGCGGTCGGCTGGATCGCTGTGGTGACGTTGGCGGTGCTGGCCGCAGCCGGCTGCACGTCGTCGAAGAAGCCGTCGACCGACTCCGCTACCGCCACCACCGGCGCCATCACCCTCGCCGCCGCGGATCCAACCGGGGTGCTGAAGACGCTGGTGACGACTTGGGACGCCGGCCACGCCGGCCAGGCGGTAACGCTCA
>JAVEET010000292.1 GCA_030840295.1 Pseudonocardiales bacterium | reverse complement strand
GCTTCACGCAGCCGGCGCGCAACTGGCGCCTCGACCGTCGACGAAGCGCTCTTGACGAACTCACCGAGTTCGCTGAGCTTTGCTAGAACTTCTTTACTGGGTACACCAAGCTCTTTGGCGAGCTCGTGTACGCGGGCCTTGCCTGCCACTGGACTCCTTGTCGCAGGACTGGCGGTGACCCGCACAGTCCCGATTTAGGTGGGAAACGCAATCATGGTTGGCGCTTCATCGGGTGCTCATAGCTCTTCGTCTCACTTTCGCGGGTCTCCCCTACGTCCCGATCGGCGGTAGCCGAACGAGATGGTGCTGGTTGCTGGGCCGCTCACTCACCAGACGGGCTGGCGGCGAACAGCGATGCGACGTAATCACGGACCGACGTCGGATCGGTGGCCGCTGCGATCCGCAGCGCCCTCCCGAAAGCCCGACGACGCTCAGCGAGAGCGACGCATTCCGGGTTCGGGTGAATCCATGCTCCCCTGCCCGGCGCGCGTCGGCGTGGATCCGGGCGGACCTGAACCGGATCAACCGGGACAATGGATACCGCACGATCCGCGACGACGCGGAGCAACTCGGCGGCTGTCGCTCTCTGGCGGCAACCGATGCACGTGCGGATGACCACATGATGCAGCGGGACTGCCCCCAACGGGGTGACGGCCACGGACGAGTCTACTCCCTACGGTCGGCGGACGAATCCACCGCACCTGGGTCCGCAGCTCCCATCGTGCCGACCAACCGCCCCGAGCCAGCCGTCTCGCCACTGCCGACCTCGGCTACAACCGGTGAGGCGGTTTCGGCATTCCCCCCGCCGTTCCGCCCGTCAGCTCGCTCGTCATTTCCCTCGGCGTCGGAGTGGATATCGATCCGCCAACCAGTCAGTCGGGCGGCGAGCCTTGCGTTCTGACCCTCACGGCCGATGGCGAGGGAGAGCTGATAATCCGGGACGACCACCCGAGCGGCTTTTGCTATCGGGTCGACGATGGTGATCTGCTGGGCGCGCGCCGGTGATAGCGCATTTCCAACGAATGTTCCGGGATCGTCGTCGTAGTCGATGATGTCGATCTTCTCGCCGTGCAGTTCAGCCACGACATTGCGGACCCGCTGTCCCATCGGACCGATACATGCGCCCTTGGCGTTCAGCCCGTCGACGGTGCTGCGCACCGCGATCTTGGTCCGGTGGCCGGACTCCCGGGCCACGGCCATCACCTCCACGCTGCCGTCTGCGATCTCGGGGACCTCCAGCGCGAACAGCTTCTTGACCAGGCCGGGGTGGGTCCGGCTCAGCGTGATCTGCAGGCCTCGCATGCCTCGGGTGACTGCGACGACGTAGGACTTGATCCGAGTGCCGTGGTCATAGACCTCGCCGGGAACCTGCTCGGACTGCGGCAGTACTGCTTCGATCTTGTTATTGAGCTCGATGATGACCAGCCCCCGCTGGGCGGCCTGGGCATCGGCCTGGATCACGCCGGTAACGATGTCGCCTTCATGGCCGGAGTATTCGCCGTACGTGGTGTCGTGCTCAGCGTCCCGCAGTCGCTGCATGATCACCTGTTTCGCCGTCATGGCGGCGATCCGTCCGAAGTCGGTCGGCGTGTCGTCGAATTCCTCGATCAGCGCGCCGTCCGGACCGTGCTCGGCCGCCCAGACGGTGATCTCACCGCTCTTGCGGTCGATTTCCACCCGAGCGCTGGGCATCGGATGGTTGGTGTGCCGGTACGCCGTAAGTAGCGCAGTTTCCAGCGCCTCCATGACGGTGTCGAACGGTATCTCCTTCTCACGTTCGATACTGCGCAGCGCTGCGATGTCAACTGAGACCATGGGGCTCAGGCCTCCTTGTGATCGTCGGCGTGGGAGAACTCGACCTGGATGCGACCGGGTCCCACCTCCGACAGTGAGTGATTGATCTTGGCTCCGTCGACCTCGAGCACGATGCCGTCCTCGCCACCTGCGAGGACGCGCCCGGTGACGGACTGGTCGGAAATGGCGACGCTGACGAGACGGCCGACGGCGCGGCGCCAGTGCCTGGGCTCGGTCAGCGGACGATCTACCCCCGGGGAGGACACCTCGAGGACGTACGGTCCCGCGAACGCGGCCGCGCTCGCCGCCTCTGCCTCGGCGTCAAGGATTTCGGATACCGCCCGGGAAACCTCGGCCACGCCGTCCAGGTCGATGCCGGTATCGGAGTCAACGACCACCCGGATGACACTGCGCCGGCCCGCAGCGGTGACCGACAGGTCCTCCAGGTCGTATCCCTGGGACGTGATCACCGGTCCGAGCAGCTCCATGAGCTGTTGGCGTTGGGGTGTCCGCGCAGCCATGTCTTCGCGCTCCCGTCGGTGTCCAGTTGTAAAGCGAGGCGTTACCTGGGATCAGACTACCGGCATCTGAAAGACTGCTCCGGTCATGGTTGAGATCTCGCGACGCACGCTGCTGAGCCGCACCGTATTGGTCGCCGCCGCAGCCGCAGGTACCGGATTGGGCGTCACCCGGACAGTGCACCACAGAGTCGCGCTACCACCGACACCTCCGCCGCAGCGACTGACCGCCCTGCTTTCGACCCAGGTACGGCTGCTGACCGGGTACCAACGGGCCGTCACCGCGCTGCCCGACCAGGCAGCTCGCCTGGACCCGCTGCGCGGCGACGTGGCCGCCCACGGTGACGCCCTGCGCGGCCTCCTGGAGAACTACCCCGGCTGGAGACTGAACCCCACGCTCCCACCGGCCGGCGCCTCGTCCGCCCCGGCAGTGGTCGCCACGGTGGCCGGCCTGACCGGGGCCAGCAAAGCGGCTGCGGCAGCCTTTTCCGCGGCCTGCCTGACGTGGCCGGTGACGGAGCAGCACGCCAGCCAGATCGTGCCGATGCTCGGCAGCATCTCCGCCTGTCTGGATACCCACGGCCAGGTGTTGTCATGACCAGCCCGAGCGGTTCCACCGCTTCGCCGAACACCGCCGGCGCGAGCGCCGCGATCACGGCGCTGCAGAGCATTCTTGCCGCTCAGCATGCCGCCTATTTCGCCTACTCGATGATCGGCGTGAGGTTGACCGATCCGACGCAGGTGAGTCGGATCAGGGACCTGCAGGCCGAGCACCGCGCGACCCGCGACGACCTGATGACCCAGCTTTCCAGCGTTGGCGCAGCACCGGTCGCGGCCCAACCGTCCTACACACCACCGGAGAAGCTGACCGACGCCGTCGCGGCCCAACGGTGGGCGTTGGCCCTGGAAGAAGCATGCTCAGCCGGATACCGATTTCTGCTCGTCGCGGCAGCGACCGAAATCGGCACCCTGCGCAAGCAGGCCCTCACCGGACTGTCGGGATCCGCCCAGGCCGCCCGTTACTGGCGCGCGCTGTTGACCCCCGCGACCCCCACGGTTCCCTTTCCGGGTATCTGACGCCGCTGCCGAACCTCGTCAACGCCAGGCATCGATGACCGGCAACAGATCGAGCAAGCCGTCGATGACCGCGTCCGGTTCGCCTACCACACCGGTGTGCTGCCAGGCCGGTATCTCGCTGTGCGGAACGTGGACGGCACGCATGCCAGCGCGTTTGGCTCCGAAGATGTCGTCGAACAGCCGGTCCCCGACGAACACCGCGCGAGACGGATCCTGCGCGCCGACGGCATCCATGGCTGCGCGAAACGCCCGCGGATCGGGTTTGGTCCATTCGATTTCCGAGGAGTACACGGCTCCGTCGATATAGGAGTGCACCAGATCGCGAGCGAAGATGCGTTCGTGTTCGTCCCGGGGCCAGATGGTGTTCGACAGGATGCCGATCTTCAGGCCGCGCTCGTTGAGGCCCTGGAACAACGGTTCGACCGCGGGATCGGTGAAGGAGTGCGCATCCCACCAGTCGAAGTAGGCCCGACGCTGAGCTGCGGTCAGTGTCAACGCGGCCGCGTCCAGGACGTGGTCCAGGGTGGCGCTGCGGTGCTCGTCCCGGCACAAGGCCCAGACCGCCGCCTCGGCTTCGTGCAGCGCCGCGGCCTGTCGCTCGTCGGACGTCACGGCCAGCCAGCACGCGAGCGGATCGACCGTATGCCACGGAGTGAGCGTGCCGCCCCAGTCGAAGATCACGGCATCAAGAGTCATGCTGAGATGAATATCAGAGACCACCGACGGGGCGCGCGTCCAGACCGCCCTCGCCGGACAACACCCGTGTTCGCCGGATGACACCGTGTTCGCCGGACAACACCCGTGTTTCAGAAGAGGACTGTGCTCAGGACGCCGGCCTGGCGCATGCCCAGCCGGTCGTACATCCGACGGGCCGGGGTGTTGAAGTCGTTGACGTAGAGACTCACCGTCGGCGCCCGGTCCAACGCGAGCCGCAGTACCGCGGCCATCGCCGCGGTGCCGATACCTCGCCCTCGCAAGTCCGGGCGTACCCAGACGCCCTGCAGTTGAGCGGTGCCGGCGGACAGCGCGCCTATCTCGGCCTTGAACTCCACCCGCCCACGGTCGTCGAACCTCGCGAACGCCCGGCGGGTCGCGACCACCTCGCTCACCCGGGCGCGGTAGCCCGCGCCCCGATCGCGTCCGAGCGGTGACAGGCCGAGTTCCTCGGTGAACATGGCGACCGCGGCCGGCAGGAACTGCTGCTCCTCAGTCGGGTGGACGATCCGAACCGAACGGTCGACGAGATGCTCGATCTTCGGCGCCGCAGCACGATCGATCATCAGCAGGGGTTGAATCATCCGGATCGCCCGGGCGGGACCCCAGCGACGCGCGAGTACCGGCCAGATCGCCTGCACCGAAACCGCCGGACCCACGATCGACGAGCAACCGCGGCCATTGCGCGACAGTTGCTCGGCGAGCAGTTCCAACGCCTCCAGGTCACGCCCGACCGGGATCAGGTTTCCGCCGTGGAAGAGCGCCGCCCGCAGCGACGCCGCACCGGCCGTGGGTGCGGAGTCGCCGTCGAAGCCCGGCGAGTTGTCGATGTCGCGTGAGCCGTCAGCGTCCAGCATCGGGCCGTCGAGGCCCCAGACGAACCCACCCAGCCGCCGCGCGTCGAGATCAGGGGCGTACTGCAATCTTGAGTCAAACACGCAGTTGACCAGGGCGTCACGGCGCACCAACCGACGCAGCGGCGCGGTGTCTGACCCCGTGAGCAGCCGAGGTCGGGTCTGCAGCGCGGTCACACCCCAGCACGCTACCTGTCGAAGTCAGAAATCCGTCCCGTGAAACGGTGCCCGCCCCGAGAGGAATGCGAGGTCCATCCGGCTCAGCACCCTTGGGTCGCTCACCTCGACCCGTCCGGCCGCGGCCAGGGCTCCCAGGCGCTGGCCGCCGAGGTAGCAGGAGCCGAGTGCATCGACCGTCAACCGGACATCGGCGCCTCGCTCGGTGCGCGCGCAATCGGCTCCGTCCGGGCCGCCTCGCAGCGCATATCGGCCATTGCCGAGCATCGGATCGACGACTTCCAGCACGGCTTCGACCTCGACCGGGTACGTACGCGCGCTCAGGGTCGCCGCGATGTCCAGCGGCCGCACCCAGACCCCGTCCTTGATCGAGGTGGTCTGGACCTGGCGCGGGTCGTTCAGCAGGTGCGGTAGCGGATCGTCCATCGCCAGTTGGCGACTTTCGATGGCAGCAACCAGGTCCAGGCCCAGCAGGATGTGCCAGAGCGCCCGGTGTGCCGTGGCGCTCAGCCAGACATAGTCGGTAACGACGCACAGATGATGGGCGCGTCCGTCCACCCAGTCCGGCTTGATGCGATAAGCGACGTAGCCGTCTGGATGCAGCAGAAACTGGCGGGCTGTCATGCCAGCGCGCTGGGACTCCCGGTCGGTGAAGAACAGGTCCCACCAGGACGTGGTTCGGTTCACGGCTCCCGGAACCTCGCGACGCCAACGGTCGTGGAGTTCCGGCAGCACCTGGCGTGCTCGCTCAGCGGTGGCGTACTCGACGGGCTCGGCTACGGGCGGCTCGTCCGGCTGGAGTCGCGCCAGCCGGCGGTCGACGGACGTCTTGCGGACCTGCGTCGCGGCGCCGTAGCCGAAGCGACGGTAGATACCACCCTGACTTGCAGTGAGGATGGCCAGGCGCTCGCCCCGGTCGGCGTAGTCCCTGAGCTGCCGCTCCATCAGCCTGCGGAGGACGCCGCGCCGGCGATAGACCGGGCTCACCGAGACCCAGGTGACGCCCGGCAGGTCCACCGATCCGCCGGGG
>JAVEET010000280.1 GCA_030840295.1 Pseudonocardiales bacterium | reverse complement strand
GGTCGGCGTCACGGTAGAAATGAACGCCCTGCACGAGCGACGCGGCACAGTTGCCGACGCCGACGATAGCAACGCGAATCCGGCCCGCGGCCGAGGTTGCGCTTTCCGAACCCATCGGGTCCTCCTTAGGTTGAGTACTGCTCTATTCGGTTGTGTGCTCTCGAAGGGGTAACTGCTCGCTCGACACTGCTGACCGTCGCGCAGCTTGCCTTCGTGCTGCTCAGCCCAGCGGTGGTCTGGCGGTGCGTTCGCTCTCGATCAGTTCCGAGAGCCAACGAACCTCACGATCCGCCGATTCGAGGCCGTGCTCCTGCAGTTGCAGGGTGTAACGATCCATCCGCTCCCGGGTCCGGGCCAGTGAGGTCCGCATCCCGTCGGCTTGTTCGGTCATCCGCTGCCGTCGTCCTTCGAGGATCTGCAGCCGGATGTCGGAACGCGTCTGGGCGAAGAACGCCAACCGAGTGCCGAAACCCTCGTCGTCGTAGGCCTCCGGGCCCACCTCTGCCAGCAGCGTTGCGAAGTGCTCCTTGCCTTCGGCGGTCAGCTTGTAGACCCGCTTCCCGCGCTTGG
Source organism: Pseudonocardiales bacterium (assembly GCA_030840295.1). Lineage (GTDB taxonomy): Bacteria > Actinomycetota > Actinomycetes > Mycobacteriales > Jatrophihabitantaceae > Jatrophihabitans_A. The sequence goes on along the minus strand of JAVEET010000280.1, from coordinate 10,170 downwards.
ACCGACCGGCGAAGCCGACCGAGGGAGCCGGGGTCTGCTCGAGCGGAGCTTCTTCGTCGATCCAGCCGGCTTCCTGCAGGCGCCGGAGAGTCGGGTAGAGCGAACCGTAGGAGAACGCGCGGAAGGCACCGAGCAGGCTGGCCAACCGCTTACGCAATTCGTAGCCGTGCATCGGGGACTCGTTGAGCAGTCCAAGCACGGCGATCTCAAGCATGTGAGCGATGTCCTCCCCTCGGCGTCTTTCCCGGATTTCGTCAGCGAGATGTATCAGCACGATACATCAACACGACACATCGCAACGACACATCGAAACGATACGTCAGCCACCGGCCGGCTCGCACCTGGGTGAGGCGGCCATCAAGGTCACCCACCTTTCGCACGTACCCTCGTCTGCAGTCCCGTCACCTATCAGAGGAGTTCAGTCGTGCCAGAGGAGTCGCGGTCAGGCCGCCGAGGGGCAGCAGCCGAAGGCTCCCGCGGGCCGGCCCACGGCGCAGAGCTCGGCTGGTGGCGAGCACGGCGGGCCGCGAAAAAGCGCCGGCTGGCCAAGATGAGTCGCAAGAAGCGGATCGGCCGCCGGGTCGGTCTCCTGTTCACCTGGCTGCTCGGCCTGATGGCCCTGCTGGTGACCATCGCCGCGGTCGGGGTCTACAAGTTCGTGAACGTGCCCAGCCCACAGTCGCTGCCACAGAACCAGTTGGCAACGCTCACCTACTCCAACGGACAGACCATCGCGACGGTGGGAGCTGAGAATCGGATCAACGTGCCATTGTCACAGGTCCCACAGCACGTCCGCGATGCAGTCATCGCGGCTGAGGACCGCGGCTTCTACTCGGAACCGGGTGTCTCGGTGCGCGGCACCTTGCGTGCGGTGCTCAACGATCTGAAGGGCGGCTCGTCCCAGGGTGGTTCGACGATCACCCAGCAATACGTGAAGAACGCTTACCTCAGCTCCGACCAAACCTTGAGCCGCAAGCTCAAGGAGGCGGCCATCTCACTGAAGTTGAGCCGCGAGTACTCCAAGAACACGATCTTGGAGTACTACCTCAACACCATCTACTTCGGCCGGGGCAGCTACGGCATCCAGGCCGCGTCGAAGGCATACTTCAACCTCGATGTCAGCAAGCTCAGCGTCGCGCAGGGCGCTGTGCTGGCCGCTGTGATCAAGTCGCCGGAGTACTTCGATCCCAGGGTTACGCCCACCGCGGCCCAGGGACGGTGGAACTACGTGGTCGACGGCATGGTGGCTACGAAGAAATTGACCCAGGCCGAGCGGGACAGGCTGAAGATGCCCACCACGATCAAGCCGGCGAGGAACGCGACCTCGGCCCTGGACGGACCCATGGGCCTGGTCTGGCTCCAGGTGCAAAAAGAGCTGGCTGCCAACGGCATCAACGCCTCCGAGATCAACAGCCGTGGGCTGCGAATCCAGACCACCATCGATCCGACTGCCCAGACCGCGGCCGAACAGGCGGTGAAGGACAACTTCAGTAACCTGACCGCACAGCAGAAGCAGGAGAAGATGCGACCGGCGCTGACCGCGGTCAGCCCGGCCGACGGGGCCGTGCTGGCCTACTACGGCAACTCCAAGGGCAGCGACTTCGACTACGCCAACGGATACCGGCCACCTGGCTCCTCCTTCAAGCCGTACACACTGGCCACGGCATTGTCACAGAACCTCGCCGGCAAGACCCCGGCGTACGCGATCAGCTCGACCTACAACGGCAGCCAGTGCGTGACGATCGCCGCCACGAATGTCTGCAACGACCCGAGCGACGCGCCGTACTCGTCCAGTTCGGTGCGCATCGACTTCGCCATGAAGGTCTCGCTCAACACCGTCTTCGACGGCCTGGCCAACGAAATCGGTCCGGCCAACGTCCGCAACACCGCCTACGCGGCGGGCATTCGCAAGACGAACAACGACGGTGCTCCGACGCTGGTCCGCAAGGACGGCACAACAGCGTTCGGTATCGGGATCGGTGACGCCGATTATGCGGTTCGCCCGCTGGACCAGGCGGTCGGTTTCGCCACCATCGCCAACGGCGGCACACAACACCCGCCGTACTTCGTCAGCAAGGTGACCGACGCCAAGGGCGCGCTCGTCTACACCCACAAGACCTCGGGTACCCGGGCGTTCGACCCGAAGGTGGCCAACGACGTCGGACTCACCCTGAAACCAGTCGCCGACTTTTCCGGTGACCCGCTGAACAACGGCCGCGAATCCGGCGCGAAGACCGGTACCGCGGGCATCCAGAGCGGCCCGAACGCCGGTAAGAACAGCGACGCCTGGACGGTCGGCTACACCCCACAGGTGAGCGCCGCCGTCTGGGTGGGCAGCGGAGGCACGACACCGATCTCCGATGCCAGCGGCGGGCAGGAATACGGCCGCGACCTGCCGGGCAAGACGTGGAAAGAATTCATGGACAGCTACCTGAACGGCAAGGAGAATCTGCCGCTGCCCACGACACAGATGATCACCAAGGGCGCAAACACGCCGCCGACCTACACGCCGCCGCCGTCCTCGGCCGCGCCGACGACGCCAACGACCACTACGCCGGCGCCCACCTCGACGCGGCCTACCACCACTCCTCCCACGACGACCCCGCCGCGTACGACGACCCGGCCACCGGCCACTGGTAGTGCCAGTTGCGGGTTGGCCACGATCATTTGCCCGTCCAGCGGTCCGCCGGCCTCGTCTGGGACTGCGCCTGCGGGTAACGGTGCGGCCACGAACCCCGGTGGCGGCTAACGTATCCGGCGTGGTCACCCCGTCGCCGTCGCTGGTAGATCCCACGGTCGAGCGGGCCAGCGCGGTCATCGGCGGCCCGATGGGTCGCTATGCCCGCACCGGATCACGCTGGTGGACTCCGCTGCGGGTGATCCTGGCCATCGCGGCCTTCACCATGTTGCTCGGCTACGCGCAGAAATCGCCGTGCGCCGACGGGAAGTGGGTGGCGTCCTCCCAATACACCAACGCCTGCTATTCCGACATCATCCCGCTCTGGAGTGCTGAGGGACTGTCCGACGGGGCGCTGCCGTACCGCGATCACGCCGTGGAATATCCCGTCATCACCGGCGCATTCATGTGGATCAGTGCAGAGCTGACCCGCGCATGGCATGCCGTCGTCCAGCCCGGCTCCGACCAGGGCGTCGTATTCGGGGTGGTCAGCTGCGTGCTGCTGGCGGCCTGCGGCCTGATCGCCGTACGGGCCACCGCGGGCGCTGCCGGCCGACGACGCCAATGGGACGCGGCCATCTTCGCCGCCAGCCCGCTGGTCATCTGCCATGCCTTCACCAACTGGGACCTGCTCTCGATGGCCTTCGCTTCGACGGCACTGTGGGCATGGTCCCGCAATCGTCCGGTGGCCGCGGGGGTGCTGATCGGCTTGGGAACGGCGGCGAAGCTGTACCCGGTGCTGATCCTGCTACCGCTGCTGCTGTTGGCCTACCGCTCCCGGGTCTGGCGTCCCGTGCTGTGGGCGTTACTGGCGGCCGTCGGATCCTGGCTCGCGGTGAACCTGCCGGTTGCGCTGGCGTGGACCAAGGGCTGGTGGGAGTTCTACTCGTTCAACGGCTCTCGGCCCGCGGAGGCGGAGAGCTTCTGGTTCATGCTCAATCATTACTACCCCGCCACCTTCGGCAAGGACGGGGCGTGGACTCCGTCCGCGGTTGTTGTTGGGCTGGTGGTGATAGCCGCGATGGCTGTCGTCTGCTGGATCGCGCTCACCGCTCCGTCCCGTCCGCGACTGGCGCAACTGGTGTTCCTGGTCGCCGCTGCGTTCCTGCTGACCAGCAAGGTGTCCAGCGCCCAATACTCGGTGTGGTTGGTGCCGCTCGTCGCGCTGGCGCGGCCACGCTGGCGGATGGCCTTGATCTGGCAGTTCAGCGAGATCGCAGTCTGGATCGGCAAGATGCTCTGGCTGGTCGGCGGGGCCCACGCTTTCACCTACGACGGCCTCATGGTGATTCTCCTCGCGCGAGATGGCGTGCTGCTGGTGCTGATGGGCATGGTCGTCCATGAGATTCGTCATCCGGAAGCCGACGTGGTTCGCAGCGTCGACGAGCCGGACCCGGGAGCCGGCCCGTTCGCGACCTCGACGACGGACCGGGTTCTTGGCCGTCGCCGCCGCTATTCGGACTCCGATATCGTGCAAGCGTGATCGATTCCGGCGAGCCCGACACCAAGGGCGCCGGTGGCGCCAACACCTGGGGCGCCGGTGGCGCGGATACCAAGGGTGCCCGGGCCACCGACACCAAGGGCGCCGGGGCCGCTGAGCCTGAAGCGCGGTCCGATCCGCTTCCGCCGACCGACGACGCCAGGGGCGACCTGGCCGACAGCTCGTCGGTGACCCGACATGTGCTCCGGGTGGGGCGCAAGTCCCTGGATTACACCGCCACCGCCGGGCGGGTGGTCCTGCGCGAGGAGCACATCGCCGACGGGGTTTTCAAGGGTCAGGCCGCGCGCGCGGAGATGTTCGTGACGTCCTACACGGTCGACGGCGCCGATGCTGCAAAGCGACCGGTCACGTTCGCCTTCAACGGCGGCCCGGGCTCGTCCTCGGTCTGGCTGCACCTGGGTCTGTTCGGTCCGCGACGGATCCTGATGGGAGACGCCGGTTCGCTGCTCGCTCCGCCGTACGAACTTGCCGACAACGCCGAGTCATTGCTTGCGGTGTCCGATCTGGTTTTCATCGATCCGGTCTCGACCGGGTACTCCCGGATGGCCGAGGGAGAAAAGGCCGACGAGTACCACGGCTATTCCCGGGACCTGGACTCCGTCGGCGAGCTGATCCGGCTGTGGACCTCGCGCAACGGCCGCTGGATGTCGCCCAAGTTCCTGGCCGGAGAGTCCTACGGCACGTTGCGGGCAGCGGCCCTGGCCGATCACCTGCAGACCAAGTTCGGCTTGTACTGCAACGGGATCATGCTTATCTCGAGTGTGCTCAACATGGGCACCATCCGTCCGCATCTGGACAACGACCTGCCGACCACGCTCTTTCTGCCGACGTATGCGGCCATCGCCCATTACCACGGTAAACATGGGCGGAAGTCATTGCGGACGGTGTTGCGGGAAGCCGAGGACTTCGCGTCCCGGGATTATCCCTGGCTGCTGGCCCGGGGCAATCGGCTCACCGAGGCTGAGCGCGTCGAAGCGGCCGAGCGGCTGGCCGAACTGACCGGGCTGTCGGTCCGCTACGTCCTGCAATCGGATCTGCGCCTGGAGCATCAGCGGTTTTACACCGAGCTGCTGCGCGACTCCGGACGGACCGTGGGCAGGCTGGACGGACGGTTCGCGGGCTGGCTCGAGGACGGGGTGGTGGACGCCTCGGACACCGACCCGAGCTACGACGCGATCGCCGGGCCGTACGCGGCGGGCTTCAACCACTACGTGCGCGCTGAGTTGGGATACGCCAACGACCTGCCGTACGAGTTGATCTCCCCGAAGGTAAATCCGTGGTCCTTTTCGGAGTTCGAGAACCAGTCGGTCAATGTCACCCGACGGCTGGCCCGGGCGATGCGGGCGAACCGTCATCTGAAGGTGCACGTCGCGCTCGGGTATCACGATGGGGCCACGCCCTATTTCGCCGCTGAACACGTGCTGGCGCACCTGCCCATCCCGGACGAGCTGAAGGTCAACATCGAGTCGGCCTACTATCCGGCCGGTCACATGATGTATGTCCACGAGCCCTCCCGGTTGCAGCAATCCGAAGACCTGGCCAAGTTCGTGCGGGCGGCCAGTGGTGCGACTGCTAAGCCGGCCGGCTGACTATGGGATCAAACCGTAGTGGTGCGACTGCTAAGCCGGCCGGCTGGTTGTGGGATCAAACCGTTCGGGTCGGCTTGGTCGGCTGGCTGGTTGTGGGATCAAACCGTTCGGGTCGGCTGGGTAGCCTTGGGTGGTTACCGGCCGAGTCGAGGAGTACCCGAAGTGGCACTGCGGATGTCCAAGCTGTTCCTGCGCACCTTGCGCGACGATCCGGCTGACGCCGAGGTCCCCAGCCATCGGCTGCTGGTGCGGGCTGGTTACATCCGCAGGGTGGCGCCGGGGATTTACTCCTGGCTGCCGCTCGGCATCGAACTGCAGCGAAACGTGGAACGGATCGTCCGCGAAGAAATGATCGGCATCGGGGCGCAGGAAGTGCACTTCCCGGCTCTGATCCCTCGCGAGATCTTCGAGGCATCCGGTCGCTGGGCCGATTACGGCGACAGCTTGTTCCGGCTGCACGACCGTCGATCCAACGACTACCTGCTCGCGCCGACGCACGAGGAGCTGTTCACCCTGCTGGTGAAGGGCGAACTGTCCTCCTACAAGGACTACCCGCTGTCGCTGTTCCAGATCCAGACCAAGTACCGCGACGAGGCCCGTCCGCGCGCGGGCATCCTGCGTGGGCGCGAGTTCGTGATGAAGGACTCGTATTCCTTCGACCTCACCGACGAGGGCTTGGCCGCGTCCTACCAGGCGCACCGCGACGCCTACGAGCGGATGTTCAGCCGCATGGGTTTCGACTACCGCATCGTGGCCGCCGTCTCTGGGGCGATGGGAGGCTCGGCATCGGAGGAGTTCCTGGCGCCGACGCCGGTCGGTGAGGACACCTTCGTCCAGTGCACCAACTGTGACTACGCCGCCAACACCGAAGCGGTGGAGATCGCCGGGCCGGACGTGGTCGATGCCAGCGACGTGCCGCTCACGCGAGTACTCGACACCCCGGATACTCCGACAATCGCCACACTGGTCGATCGCCTGAACTCGGCCGATCTAGGACTCGGCCGGACGTTCACAGCCGCTGACACCCTCAAAAACGTGGTGCTCAAGACCCGCGCTCCGGCGGACTCGGATTGGGAGCTGCTGGTCGTCGGGGTGCCCGGTGACCGAGAGGTCGATCTCAAGCGGCTCTCCGGTCAGCTCGAGCCGGTCGCGGTCGAGCAGGCCGGCCCGGAGGAGTTGGCCAAGCAGCCCGGCCTCGTCAAGGGCTACATCGGCCCCCAGGTGCTGGCCGATCTCAAGGTGCGCTACCTGGTCGACCCGTTGGTCGCGCCGGGCACGTCCTGGGTCACCGGAGCAAACGAGTCGGATAAGCACGCGGCTTTTGTGGTGCGGGATCGGGACTTCACGCCAGACGGTGAGATCGGTGCGGTAGAGATCCGCGACGGTGATCGATGTGCCAAATGCGGCTCTCCCTTGGAGATCGCGCGCGGTATCGAGCTGGGTCACGTCTTTCAGTTGGGACGCAAGTACGCGGAGGTTTTCGGCTTGACGGCCCTCGGCCCGGACGGCAAGCCGGTGACGGTCACCATGGGTTCCTATGGCGTCGGCGTCACGCGTGCGGTGGCTGCGTTGGCTGAACAGACTCTCGATGACAAGGGGCTGTGTTGGCCGCGATCCGTGACGCCGGCCGACGTGCATCTGGTTCCGGCCCACAAGAATGACGAGACCATCTTCGAGGCCTGCGAGACGCTGACGGCCGATCTCGAAGCTGCGGGCCTGCGGGTGCTCTTCGACGATCGACGCGGCTTGTCGCCCGGTGTGAAGTTCAAGGACTCCGAGCTCCTCGGCGTGCCGACCATCGTGATTGTCGGCCGCGGCCTGGCCGACGGGGTCATCGAACTCAAGGACCGGGCGTCGGATGAGCGGCGTGAGATCGCCCTGTCCTCCGCTGTGGCGGAGATCTTGGCCGCCGTCGGCGAGTGAAATCCCCGGGCTGCTGGCCCCTCTCGCTCAGCTGGCGTGGGCTCGTAGGAACTTGATGTCCTCGGCCTGACCGTCGGCCGGCGTCTCGACGATGACGTCGGTGCCTGCCCGCTTGGCGATCTCCGCGATGGCTTCGGCCGCGATGAACCCGGTGCCGAAGTTAGTGTGCCGGTCAGCGCCCGAGTCGAAGGAGTCCCGGCTGTCGTTGGCGTGGACCAGATCGATCCGTCCGGTGATCGCCTTGACCCGTTCGACGATGCCATCGAGATCCTCGCCGCCGGCATGGGCATGGCAGGTGTCGAGGCAGAAGCCCGGCTCGTAATCGCCGATGGCGTCCCAGAGCTGGGCGATGCGGTCCAGGTGTCGCGCCATGGCTTTCGTCCCGCCAGCGGTGTTCTCGATCAGGATCGGGAGCGGGAACCCGCCCGACTCAGACGCCTGCGCAAAGGCCTTTCGCCAATTGTCTACGCCGATCGCCGCGTCGTCCGAGGCGCCGACGTGGCCGCCGTGCACGATCAGGCCCTTGGCGCCGATCGCCGCTGCGGCTGCCGCGTGCTGGCCGAGCAACTTGCGGCTGGGTATCCGGATTCGGTTGTTCGTGGTGGCCAGGTTCAGCACGTAGGGCGAGTGCACGTAGATCGTGAGATCGCTGGATTTGATGGCCTCGGCGTGCGGGTGCTCCTTCGGTGCCTTCCATCCTTGCGGGTCGGCCAGGAAGAACTGGATGGCGGCCGCGTCGACCGCCGCGGCGGCGGTGAGCGGATCGGTCGAGTCAACATGGGCGCCGATGGCGGGTGGGGATGCGGACATGAGGCCAGATTACGTCGGAGCACCGACAGGATCCGCGCGGTGGCTGCCGTCCTCCGGAGTTGGTCCAGGTGCGTGCGGTGGTTTTTCTGCATGGATTTCGCGCTGTTTTGGAGGGCTTCGGGCCGTGTCTGAGCGGTCCTTTTGGACTGCCGTCCACAGGTCCTGATCTTGTCCACAGATTGCCGTCGCGCCGGTCTGTGCCCTCGTCCGGTCGATTGGATCAACGGGTCCGAGGAAGCCCCGCGGACCCGTTGAATCCGGAACTGAACAGGAGCACCGCCGGCATGATCAGAGACGCCCCGCCACCGACTCGCATTGGAAATCGGCATCGTCGTGTTGACGAGCCCCGCCCTCGTCGCCAGCCCCGCCGCTCCCGAGGGCTCGGCCTGGCGCTGGCGGTACTGGCCGCGCTGGTCGCTGTCGGTGGCTACGTGAAGCTCGGTGGTCCGGTTGCGGCCACCGCACCGTTCGACCACCGATCCGTGGCGCCCAACCAGTCGTCCGAGATGCCGGGAACCGGCTATCTGCTCACCGATCCGTTGCAGGGCGCGTCGGCCGCCTATTGGGCCGGGGCTTATCGAAGCATTGATGGCATCGGATCCGCCAAGGCGTACTGCATCGACGACTTCTATGACTATCCGAACCACGCCTACGGCTACCGGACGACCGAAGTGTCGAGTTGGCCGGGCCGCGCCGGATCCAACAGCGGCGCCAGCGGTCACGCCGCTCAGCGCATCATCTGGATCGTCAACAGCTACGGGCAGTCCGCGTCCCCGGTGACGACCTCAGCCGTGTCCATGGCCATCAATCTGCTGACGCGTTCGAAGCCGTTCATGAAGAGCTATGACGGCTACTTCAAGGCGCAGTTGGCCAGGATCAATCCGGCTATCGGCGTCAGTATCGACCAGATGCTCGCCGATTCCGATCGATTCGCCGGCCCATACGCGACGAGGATCATCTTTGGCGCCGCACCGGCACCCGGAGGCACCGGGACCTTCGCCGTCTCGATTCGTAGCGCTTCCGGTGCCGCGGTGCGCAACGCCCCGTTCGTGGTCACCGAGATCGCCGGCGGCAAGCTCGTGTCGAAGCCGTCCGGTAACACGGGGGTGTCCGGGGTAGCTCGACTGACCTATCGGGCCGGCAAGGCTGGGACGGTCGCGGTCACCGCCCATGGGACCGCGGTGCCGGCCACCACTATGCGACTGGGTTACTCCCCCACCCACAACACCCCGAACTTCAATACCGGTTCTCAGCGGTTGGCCGTCGCCTCGGCCACGCATGTCAGGCCGGCACCAGCCGGTCGAGGCTCCGTCGTGGTGGCTCCGCCCCTGGTGACGACGGCCGTCATGAGCGGCACCGGACCGAGAATCTTGGGAACACCGGTGTCTGATCTGGTCACTGCCTCTGGTCTTGTACCCCGGACCGGGTACTCGGTCACCGCCACCCTGCTCGATTCGACCGGCGTCAGCTGCGGCCGCGTTTCGCTCACGGTCACGACAGATGCCCTGGGTGGCTTCACCGCGCAGACGCCTACTCTGCCGGCCTGCGGAACCGGGACGAACACGTTCGTCGAATCCATCGCCGACCTCAGCGGGACGACGGTAGCGATTACGCCGGCCGGGCAACCGAGCGAGACCTTCCCGGTAACACCGGTCGTTGCGCCACCGCCA
>JAVEET010000232.1 GCA_030840295.1 Pseudonocardiales bacterium | reverse complement strand
GCGTCCTGTCGTCCGGCAGGGGCGGCGGCCAGATCCGCCGTTCCTCGCTCGGCGTGGATGCGGCCGTGCGGGGGGCTGCTGGGCTGGTCATCGACCGGGCCTTGAAGGAGCCTCGCCAGTTGGCCGCAGGGCTCCAGTCGGGGTGATCCACTCGCCTTTTTTGGACCTATATGGCGCGGGTTTTCGCGAGTTGATCACTTGATCACCCGGCATCCGGCGCTTGATCACCCGCCACCTGCCTGCTTACCGACGGAAGCCCGATCACATCGGTAGGCGATCAGCGGGTGGGACGGGAGTTGAGGTTCCAGTATCCCTTGGCGTACACGTCGGACCGGGTCAGGCCGAACCGCCCGAGGCTGTCCCGCAGAGCCACCACCGCCCGGGATTCACCGATCACATAGGCGTATCCGGTGCCGGTGCCCGGACGCACCTCATCCAGCGCCGACGTCAGCAGCTCCACCGAACCGGCTGGCTGTCCGTTACGCGGCAGCCACCTGACCGGGGCATTCGGGGGGAGCGGGTAGACCTCCGCATCGTCGGTGATCTCGGCAAACACCGGTAGCTCACGTTCGAGCGACTCGGCGAGGGCAGCCACCGCGGGCAACCCGGATTCATCGGTGAGGGCAACGACCCAGTCCGCTGTGGGTGGTGGGATCTCGCCGCGCGGTCCGAGGAAGGTAACCGCATCATCGACCTCCAGCCCCGCTGCCCAGGTCGACCCCGGACCATGCCCGTGCAGGACCGCGTCGACCACCAGGGTGTCCTCGATCACCGAACGGACGGTGTACCGGCGCCGCACCTCGCGGTTTTCTTCGGTACCGGTCAGGACGATCGCGATGTCACAACCGACCGGCCAGCGTTGTGCGGCGATCGAAGTCGCGCCTGGCACCGAAGCGAGCGTGATCCGACGCATTCGAGGTGACACGGTAGACACTGAGCGGACCCGGGTGCGGAATTGTCCGGTGCGGGTGATGTGTTGGACAGACGACATGGTGTGTTCAGTTTGCCAGTACCGCCACGGCCGGCCGAACACACCAACTAATCAGTCCGAATGAAGGAGTCACATGCCCATCGAACTCACCAAGGTCGCCTACGTCACCTCCGCCACTGCTGTCGGCGGCCGCGCTGGGCATGTCACGAGCGCGGACGGGCTCGTCGACTTCGACCTGGCCCAGCCCGGCACCACCCCGGAACCGGCCGTCAACCCCGAAACCCTGTTCGCCGCGGGTTACGCCGCCTGTTTCCAGGGTGCGCTGGCAAACCGGGCGAAGACGCAAGGTATCGACACCTCCGCCTCCAAGGTGACGGCGAACGTTTCCTTCGGACCGGCCGAGGACGGTGGCTTCGGTCTGGCTGTCGAACTGGAGGTCGAAATCCCCGGTGTCGACGCGACCAAGGCCCACGAGCTTCTCGAACTTGCGCACCAGTTCTGCCCGTACTCCAAGGCCACCCGCGGCAACATCGTGGTCACGCTGACCGCAGTCTGAACCGCATCGCGGCCCGAATCCTCGGCTCCCAGCGAACAGGCCGAGGATTCGGGCCGTTCAGTGCCAAACAGCCAGCCCAAACAGTCAGGCCAGCCAAACAGCTAGCCCAAACGGTCAGCCAGTCTTGGCTAGGTCGGCGATCGTCTTCAGGCTGTACTTGTCGGCGGTGGCCTTCGTGACGACGATGGCATCGCTGTCCTGAGCCTGGGCCTTATCGAGAGCGATCAGGTTCGACGGCAATGCCTTGACCAGCGCGGCGTAGACGTCGTCCGGGCTGGTCGCGGTCGCGTTCTTGTCGATGAACTGCAGGATGGTGCCTGTGTACTCGGCGAACAGGTCTATCGATCCGTCCTTCAGACCGGCGTAATACTTTTCCCGGCTACCGATGTTCAGGGTGGTCTTGATCGAGGCACCCTGTGCCTTCAACGCTTCGGCGTAGATGTCGGCGAGGATCACGTTCTCCGGGAAGTTGGCCGAGCCCACGGTCAGCTTTACCCCCGAGGCCGACGAGCCGGTCCCGGACAGGCCGTTGTCGGAGAGCCACTGCTTGGCCACTGCGTCGGGATCCTGCTTCTGGTTCTGCACCTTCGTCAACAGCTGGCCGAGACCGTCGGTAGTCAGCTTGGCCTGGATGCCGTTGAGAATCTTCTTGACCCCGTCGGTGGCCTTGGCCTTGCTGATGATCGGCACGATGTTCTGGGCCGCGAAGTTGCTCTTCGGGTCCTCGAGGATCACGAAGCCGTTTGCCTGGATGGACGGGTCGGTAGTGAACAGATCCGCTGCGTCGATCTGACCGTTCTTCAGGGACGACACGGTCACCGGTCCGCCCGTGTCGGTGACGGTGTACTTGCCGAAGACCACGCCGTAGTTCTTCTTCAGGCCGGGCAGGCCATCGGGGCGGGTCTTGAACTCCGGGGGACCACCCATGATCAGCTTGCTGGCAATGGTTGTCGTGCCAGCCGAACCCGAGCCGGTGCTGGCGCCCGTGCTGGTCTTCGAGCTGTCCGCGCCGCAGGCGGAGAGCCCGAGAGAGAGGGCGGCCGCCGCGGCGGCGAGCATCAAGGTCTTGCGATTCATGTCGTCTCCATAGGAATAGTTGAGTTACTAGACATTACCTGGATTGGTCTGCCCACCGGGTGACGGATTCAGACGGCAGCCACCTCCGCCTGCGTCACACTTGCCAGCCTGGCGTCGGGTATCCGCTTCTTGGAGAACCGTCCCGTAAGGCCGCGTGACACGGTGTAGCGCTGGACGAGATACAGCAACAGATCCGCGACCAGCGCGAGTCCGGCAACCAGAACGCCACCGCCGATCATCTGCGGGAAGTCCTGTTGGGCCAACCCGTCGTAGATGAACCGGCCCAATCCGCCGAGCGGCAGGTACGAGGCGATGGTGGCGGTGGCGATGACCTGCAGGGTCGCGGACCGGAATCCGGAGAAGATCAGCGGCAGGCTGCAGGGCAGTTCCACCTTCAGCAGCACCTGCTTCCCGGTCATGCCCATGCCTTCGGCCGCGTCCCGGACCGCCGGATCGACATTCTCCACGCCGGCGAAGGTGTTGGACAGGATGGAGGGAATGGCCAACACGATCAGCACGATCTCCGTTGGAATCAGGTAGCCCGTGTCGGTTCGCCCGTAGAAATGCGGCGCGATGACGACGGTGAGCAACACCAGCACGCCAACCGTCGGCAGCGCCCGGAGCGTGTTGGCGGCTGCAATCAGCCACCTGCCACGGCCGGTGTGTCCGATGACCAGCCCGAGGGGCAGCGCGATGATGAGAGCCACCAGCAGGGCGAAGGCGCAGAAACGCACATGCGCCGTCAACTGGGTGGCTATCCCGGTGTCGAAGCGAGTGTCCTTCCAATGGCCGGGGTCGTTCAGCCACGTGAATACTTCACCGATCATGACCGCACCGCCTTTCGCCAGGGGGTCAGCAAGATGTTGAGGATGATCACGATCCGGTCGAGCACCAGCGCCAGCAGCACGCAGAGCACGATGCCGAGCACGATCGGCGGGTAGTACGGCCCGTTGGTCGAATTCTGGAACCCGAGCGTGAAGAGCTGACCCAGGTTCGACATGCCGATCGTCCCCGAGACGGCGACGATGCTGACGTTGGCGACGAGTGCCACGCGCAGACCGGCCGTGATGACCGGGACGGCGATCGGCAGTTCTACCCGGAAGAAGCGGCCCAATGGCTTGAACCCGATCGCCGTCGCTGCCTGGACGGTGTCTTCAGAGACCGAGGCCAGCCCATCGGCCACCACGCGCACGAGCAGCGCAATCGAGTACAGCGTGAGCGCGATCGGAACCTGTTTCGGGTCGAGGGACTTCAGTCCGAACAGGGGAGGGATCAACACGAACAGGGCGATCGACGGGATGGTGTAGATCAGTCCGGTCAGCGAGATCAGTGGCGGGTACACGAATCGGTACCGCCGAGCCAACCAGCCCAACGGCAGCGCGACGAGCAGGCCTATCACCACCGGGACGACGGACAGCCAGGTATGCGACCACAGCCAGCTCAGGTCGGTGCTGCGATGGTCCATGAAGTAGCCCCAGAAGTGCAGGGGAGACGAACTCGACGAGGTGGCGAGTGCGGTCATGCCCTACCTCCGTTCCGACCCGGAGCCGGTCACCGATGCCGCTGCGGGCCTGCGCTTCTCGATGAGCGCGAGAACCTCCGCGGCGGTGATGGATCCCAGGAGTGTCTCGTCGGAGTCGACGACCACACCGCGCCCGGACGGCGAGGAGAGGCAGGCATCCAATGCCTCGCGCAACGAGCCGCCTTGAGTCGCCAGGGTGCCGCCCCGATACAGCAAATCGGCGCTGACTGTGGTGTCGTCCCGGCTGAGTTCAACCAGGTTCAGCCAGCCCTGCGGGACGTTGGCAGCGTCCACGACCAGGATCCAGTTGTCCAGGTCGGCACCGCTGGGCACTGGGGCGCCCAAGGTCACGGTTTGCTCGTCGTGCACGGCAAGCTCACCGACAGTGGTGAAGGTGAGGGCCCGGTACCCCCGGTCGCGCCCGACGAAACCGGCGACGAACTCGTCCACGGGTCGGCTCAGCAGTTCGGCCGGCGTGGCCAGCTGGGCCAGGTGCCCCCCGACCCGCAGCACCGCCACCTGGTCGCCGAGCTTGATGGCCTCGTCGATGTCGTGAGTGACGAACACGATGGTCTTGCCGAGATCGCTCTGCAGTCGGAGGAACTCCTCCTGGAGCTGATCGCGCACGACCGGATCGACGGCCGAGAACGGTTCGTCCATCAGCATCACGGGCGGATCCGCGGCTAGCGCCCGGGCCACGCCCACGCGCTGCTGCTGACCGCCCGAGAGCTGGGAGGGATAGCGCTTGGCGAACCTGGGATCCAGTCCCACCCGCTCGATGAGTTCCATCGCGCGGGCCCTGGCCTGCTTCTTGTCGGTGCCCAGCAGGTACGGCACGCTGGCGACGTTGTCGATGATGGTGCGGTGCGGGAACAGCCCGGCGTGCTGGATGACGTACCCGATGCCACGCCGGAGTTGGGCGGCATCGACCTTGGTGACGTCCTGGTCGTCGATCAGGATTCGTCCCGCGGTCGGCTCGATCATCCGGTTGATCATCCGCAGGCTGGTGGTCTTACCGCAGCCGGACGGACCCACCAGGACGGTGATCTGGCCAGAGGGGGCGACGAAGTCCAACTCGTCCACGGCCACGGTGCCATCGGGGTATCGCTTGGATACCGATTCGAAGCGGATCACGTTCCAGTCTCCTGTCGAGGGGTGCGCGCCGGTCCCGGCGAACGTGGTGGGGCAATGCCGAGCTGAGTGCCGAGTGACCGGGCTTCCTCGGCGACGATGTCTCCGTAGCGGTGCAGGGTCTTGTCATCGATCCGATAGGTCGGACCGAGCAGGCTGAGGGCACCGGCGACGCCGCCGGGCCGCCGGATAGGGGCCACGATGGCTGTCACATCCGGTTCCAGCCGATCGCGTTCGGCGACGTACCCCGCCGGGCCGATGTCGTCGAGCAATGCGCGCCCGACCGCGAGGTTGGCCAGCGGTAGCGAGCGACCGACCCAGCTGGTGTGGCGCACCGCGTGGGTGCCTTCCACCATCGCAATGTAGATCGCGGTCTCGTTGGGCCCGAGGATGGCCAGGTAGGCCGACTCGCCGGTGGCCGCGACCATGCGGCGCAGCCCGGGCTCGGCCAGGCGCACGATGCCCTGGCGACCGAGGGCGGATGCCCCCAGCTGGATCAGGCGGGCGCCGGCCCGGAAGGAGCCGTCGTAGTCGCGATCCAC
>JAVEET010000206.1 GCA_030840295.1 Pseudonocardiales bacterium | reverse complement strand
CGGGCTGGCCACGATTTTCCTGCTGGCCCAGATCGCGGTCGTCCTCGCGTTCCTGATCATCGTCACGTACTCCAAGCACTTGCATATCGCCACCGCGCCCATCAACGTCTACTTCAAGCGGCTGCCCCGGGCACTCGGGGCGCTGCTGCCGGCGACCGACGCCGCGGGCAAGCCGATCGACTTCATGGATGTCGAGAACCTCTCCGAGGACACGGTCTTCGGCAAGGGCAAGATCGAGGATTTCACCTGGAAGGGCTACCTCGACTTCGCCACCTGTACCGAATGCGGGCGCTGCCAGTCCCAGTGTCCGGCCTGGAACACCGGCAAGCCGCTGTCACCGAAGCTGGTCATCATGGACCTGCGAGATCACCTGTTCGCCAAGGCCCCGTACCTGATCGGTGGCAAGGCCGTCCCCGACGAGGGTGCGCTCGAGGTTGGCGGTGACAGCGAGGCCGGCGGTAACGGCCACGGCGTCCCCGAATCCGGCTTCGGCCGCGTGGAAGGGACCAATCCCCTGCAGTACGCCCGCCCGCTGGTCGGCGACGCAGCGTCCTTCGGCGTCATCGACCCCGATGTGCTGTGGTCCTGCACCACCTGCGGCGCCTGCGTCGAGCAATGTCCGGTGGACATCGAGCACATCGACCATATCGTCGACATGCGTCGCTACCAGGTGTTGATCGAGTCCTCGTTCCCCTCCGAGGCCGGCACCATGCTGCGCAACCTGGAGAACAAGGGCAACCCGTGGGGGCTGCCGAGCAAGAACCGCGAGGACTGGGCCAACGAGGTCGACTTCGAGGTCCGCCGGATCAACCCCGGCGAGCAACTGCCATCCGAGGTCGAGTACTTGTTCTGGGTCGGCTGCGCCGGCGCCCTGGAGGACCGTTCCAAGAAGGTCACCAAGGCCTTTGCCGAACTGCTGAACGTTGCAGGCGTGGACTTCGCGATCCTCGGCAAGAACGAAACCTGCACCGGCGACTCGGCCCGCCGGCTCGGCAACGAATTCGTGTTCCAGACGCTGGCCGCCGAGAACGTGGCGACCCTGAACTCGATCGAACGGTCCCATCCGCTCAAGATCGTGGCGACCTGCCCGCACTGCTTCAACACCCTCGCCAACGAGTACCCCCAGATCGGCGGCAGCTACGAGGTCGTACACCACACCCAGTTGCTGGCCAAGCTGATCGACGAGGGCCGCCTGACCCCGGTCGAGCCGGTCGACAAGAACGTGACGTACCACGACCCCTGCTACCTCGGCCGGCACAACAAGGTCTACACCCCGCCACGCGATGTGCTCGGCGCGATCCCGGCGTTGAAGTCCGAGGAGATGCACCGCTGCAAGGACCGCGGATTCTGTTGTGGGGCCGGCGGCGCTCGATTCTGGATGGAAGAGAAGATCGGCAAGCGGATCAACGTCGAGCGGACCGAGGAGGCCCTCGGCCTCGACCCGGACCTGATCTCGACCGCCTGCCCCTTCTGCATGGTGATGTTGTCCGACGCGGTCACCGCCAAAAAGGCCGACGGCTCGGCGAAGGAACACGTGCAGGTGCTCGATGTGGCCCAGATCCTGCAACAGTCGATGGCTCGGCCCGCCGTTCCAAGTTAGGTAAGAGCGGCCGGTGCTGCCGGGGCAAGTTCTCAGTACACCGAGCCCCGCAGCATCGGCACATCGATCATCGGCGACGGGATTCCGAACGCGCCGACCAGCGTCAGCGCATCCGGGCGCAGCTTGGCGCACAGTTCGTTGACCACACCGGCGAGCTGTCTGGTGCGTGCCGCTGTCAGGCGGCCGTGCTCGAGGTACCAGGCCCGGTCGGCTTCCACCGTCGACAGCACGTAGAGGTCGCAGACCCGCTCCAGCAATGCTTTCGCGGCAGGATCCGGGCAGCTGTCGATGCCGGCGACGAAGGCCTCCAACACGATCCGGTCGACGTGGGCCTGAGCGGTGGCCAGCAGGTGGTCCTGGCAGGCGTTGAAGACGACGAACGGATCAGCGGCCCCGGCGGCCTTGCGCAACCGGCGGGCCAGTCCTTGCAGCAGGTGCCTCTCGTGATAGTCGAACAATGAGATGTGCCAACCCCGGTCGGTCCACTCGGCCTCGTCGTCCCGGCCCGCCTTGTCGATCAGCCGCTGGATCAACTTGCGCGCGGCGGTACGTTCCAGCACGGTGCCCACGGCCTGATTGGCCACGAACCTGACGGTGCCGAGCACATCGAGTTCACCGAAGTGGTCGCGGTAACTGGTCAGCAGCTCCTTGGCCACCAACTGCAGGAGCACCGTGTTGTCGCCCTCGAAGGTGGTGAACACGTCGGTGTCGGCCTTGAGATCGGCCAGCCGGTTCTCCGACAGATATCCCGAGCCGCCGCAGGCTTCGCGGGCGACCTGGATGGCTTTGGTCGCATGCCAGGTCGCGGCCGCCTTCACGCCGGCGGCGCGAGCCTCCAGTTCTCGCTGCCTCGGATCGTCGACAGTGCCGTCGGTGAACACCTCGTGCAGCGTTTCCACCAAAGCAGACTGGGCAAAGTGCAACGCGTACGACTTGGCGATGAGCGGCAGCAGCTTGCGTTGATGGGCCAGGTAGTCGAGCACCACGACCTCGCCGACCCGCCCCGGGGCTTCGAACTGGGTTCGCTGCTCGGCGTAGCGGGTGGCGATATTCAGGGCCACCTTGGTCGCGCTGGCGGCCCCGCCGGCCACGCTGATACGGCCCTGGATCAGCGTGCCGAGCATGGTGAAGAACCGCTTCGTGGAGTTTTCGATCTCGGTCCGATATGAACCGTCGGGCGCCACATCCGCATAGCGGTTCAGCAGATTCTCCCTCGGCACCCGGACGTCATCGAACCACAGCTGGCCGTTGTCGACACCGTTCAGCCCGGCCTTCGGGCCGCAGTCGGCGATGCGCACGCCCGGCATCGGCCGGCCGGCCTCGTCTCGGATGGGCACCAGCACGGCGTGCACACCGTGCCGGTCACCATCGGTGATCAGTTGGGCGAACACCACGGCCAGCCTGCCGTCCTGAGCGGCGTTACCGATGTATTCCTTGCGCGCGTTGTCCTCGGGAGTGGACACCACGATCTCATCGGTGGCCGGGTCGTAGGTGGCGGTGGTCTTCAGCGACGCCACGTCGGAGCCATGACCGTGCTCCGTCATCGCGAAGCAGCCGAGCAGCCGGCCGGCTGCGATGTCGGCGAGGTATTTCGCGTGATGGCGTTCGGTGCCCAGATGCAGCACCGCGCCGCCGAACAGGCCGAACTGGACGCCGACCTTGACCAGCAGCGAGAGGTCGCCCATCGCCAGCATGTCGAAAGCGGTGATCGAGGCGCCGATGTCGCCCTGACCGCCGTGCCGGACCGGAAAGCCCAATCCGGTAAGGCCTTCGGCGCACAACACCCGCAGCTGCTCCAACGTCCGCGCCCGCTGCTCGGCCGTGCTCAGGCCGAAGGCCGGACGGAACAGCTCGCGTTCGCTCAACGTGCGCGCGGTCGCCCGCACGTCGGCCCAACGCCCGTCCAGATGGCTCTGCAAGGCATGCTGCACGGTGCTGAGCGCCCCCTCGCCGCTACGCTCAGCACCAAGTTCAGTGAGGGTCATGCGCCTTCCCTTCGCTCGTTTGCCGGACGACCTGAGATCGCCAGGATGCCCGCGGCTCCGTTCCACAGCAGGTCGGTAAGACTGTCGGTGAGCTGGGCCCGGGTCAGATCGCGCGGATGATCGAGCCACCAGTCACCGGCGGACTTGATGAAGCCGACGATGGCGGCGCCCCAGGGCCGGCGGGCCGGATCGACCGGATCCTGCGCCGGCGAGGCCAGCCGGATGATGTCATCGAGCCGGGATGCGATGATGCCGGTGTAGTCGATCCGGCGATGGGATCCGGCTTGCTCCAGCACCGGGTTACGGACGACGAACCGGTACAGCTCGGGCCGTTTCTCCAGCAGCGCCAAATAGGTGTCGATCCCCGCGGCCACCATGGCCCGCGGATCGGCCTGGCTCGACATCCGGAGGCTGAGCTGATCGGAGAAGACGCCGGCCATTTGGTGGCCCACGGCTCTGTAGAGATCGGCCTTGTCTGAGAAATGCCGGTAGAACACCGCTTTCGACGTCCCGGCCACCGCGGCGATCTGGTCCATACCGACCGAAGCGCCGTGCAGCTCCACGGCCGAGATCGCTGCCTGGACGAGTTCGGCACGTCTGGTCTGGCGGTGCGCATCCCACCGAGCGGACCGTCCGTCGGCTTTCGGAGGGCGTGCCATCCGCCCACAGTATCCGATACCAGCGGTAACAGGTACTCGGCGTCCTTGGTCAGAGAACGCGTGCCGACCCGGTGGCGACCCGGTAACTTGAGCAGCTACCAACCTGGCCGCTCACGACCCGAAAGGCCGCTTGCCATGAACGATCCGGACAGCGGAATCGACAACCGGGCCCTCGGCATCCACCTGTTCAACGCGACCTGGACGCTGCTGGACAAGGCTGATCGGTCCGTTGCGGAGGGCGACGACATGCTGCACATGGCGCATGCTTCGGCCCACCACTGGCGCGCGGCGGGAGCCGGCGCCAGCGCGAACAACCTGGCCCGCAGCGAATGGCAGGTGTCCCGGGTCTACACCGTGCTACGCCGTCCGGAACCTGCCGCCTATCACGCCCGTCGCTGTTTGGAGATCTGCCAGCAGCACGGGATCGGCGACTGGGACATTGCGTTTGCCTACGAGGCCTCGGCACGCGCCGCGGCCATCGGGGGCGATCTGGAGGCCGCCCGGTCCTGGGCCGATCAGGCTTATCGAGCAAGCGAGGCCATAGCCGAGGACGAGGACCGGGATCTGGTCCTCGCCGATCTGGCGACCATTCCGGGACTGACTCCGACCGCATGACTCTCGACGGGCGTGGCACGGTAGGCATATGACCGATTCCCTGCCAGTGTCGGCACCACCGGACGGACTTGCCCGTGGACTGCGCCTGCGGGACCCGGCCAACCTGGTGAGCTCGAGAGCGATCAGCTTCTGGACGGTCCGGGCCGGTATCGGCTGGCTCGCCCTCGGGGCCCTGCAAGTGATCATCCTGATCTTCGCCGATACCAGCAGCCACCGCTCCGTGTACGAGATTGTGCTCGCCGTGACGGTGTTGGTCGCGGGCGTCCACCTGAGCGTGATGCCGAGGTGGCGGTACCGAGTACATCGGTGGGAGCTGACCGGCACCGCCTGCTACGCCCAGTCCGGCTGGATCACCCGGCAGCGCCGGATCGCGCCGCTGTCGCGGATCCAGACGGTCGACTCCGAACGCGGGCCGCTGGAACAGCTCTTCAGCCTGGCGAATGTCACCGTCACCACTGCATCGGCCGCGGGGCCGATCAAGATTCGCGGCCTCGATGCCGGGGTCGCGGACCGGCTGGTGGACGAACTGACCACCATCACCTCGGCCAGCACCGGCGACGCGACGTGACGCCGCCGCCGGTCCCGCTGGTCGAAGTGCCCTGGCGACGGCTCAGCCCACGGATGCTGCTGATCCACCCGGTCCGCGAGGTGATCCGGTTCATCCCGGCGTTGCTCGGGGTATTCCTGGCCGGGCGGAGCAGTGGACAGGGCCATTGGTGGAGTCTCGCCGGGCTCGCGGTCGTGTTGGTCGTCAGCGTGATGCGCTGGATATCCACCCGATTCCAGATCACCGAGGACCAGATTTCCTTGACAACCGGACTGGTTCGCCGGCGGACCATCGCCGCGCCGGCTGATCGGGTCCGGACGGTCGATGTCACCGAGCACGCGCTGCACCGGGTCCTCGGACTGGCCAAGGTGAGCATCGGAACCGGCACCTCGGACCGCAAGCGCGACGGCCTGGTATTGGACGGGCTTCCCACCGCCGAGGCGCGAGCGCTGCGAGCCGAACTGTTGCACCGGAGGCAGCCCACGGCACGTCCGGGCCAGCCGCATCCGCCCGCCACCGCCGTCCCAGCAGCTGCGAGCCACCGCGACGTCGACGAGGTGGAGCTGCTGAAACTAGATCCGTCCTGGGTGCGTTTTGCTCCCTTCACGCTGTCAGGGTTCGTGACGGCACTGGCCGTTGCCGGTTTCGCGTGGAACATCCTGAACCAGGCTCAGGTGAACGCCGGTCAACTCGGGCCGGTCCAGTCGGCGTCCCGGCACCTGCGCGACACCCCCCTCTGGTTGCTGGTGGTGCAGTTGGGCATCGGAGTGTTGCTCATCATCACCGTGCTGTCGATCGTCGGCTATCTGCTGGCCTTCTGGAACTTCCGGCTCTCCAGGCATCCTGGTGGCACACTGCAGATCACCAGGGGTCTCATCACGACCCGGGCAACCAGCATCGAGGATCGCCGGCTCCGTGGCGCCTACCTCAGTGAACCCATCCTGCTGAGGGCGGTCGGTGGCGCCCGGATGACCGCCATCGCGACCGGGCTGCGGGTCGGACGGGGCTCGGAACGCGGCGGCACAGTGTTGGCGCCACCCGCCCCGAAACGCCGCATCCAACAGGTGGCAGCAGCGGTCCTGCACGGCCCGGAAATGGCCCGGGTGGTCAGCGGGGAGCTTCGTCAGCATGGCCGCAACGCCCGGCGCCGAAGGCTGATCCGGGCGGTTGCGCCCTGCTCGGTCATCGCCCTTGGGTTCGCCGCCCTGTGGTGGTGGGCGCAGTGGTCAGGTTGGCTAGCACTGGCGTCACTGGTGCTGCTCGCCGCCTCGGCCGTGCTCGGCCTGGACCGCTACCGGTCACTCGGGCACGCATTGCACGGTGGCTACCTGGTCACCCGGTACGGCTCATTGGATCGCCGCCGGGCCATGATCGACACGGACGGGATCATCGGCTGGAACCTGCGCGAGACCATCTTCCAGCGCCGGCTCGGACTGATCAGCGTCGCCGCGACGACGGCAGCCGGACGGCAGAGCTACGGACTGACGGATCTCGAACCGGACGAAGCGATCCGGGTGGCCCGGGCCGCGACCCCGGGGTTGCTGGAACCCTTCCTCGTCCCGGCCGAGCCGGTCAGTCAACGACCAGTCCTTGCCCGCTCGCCCCGAGCGAGTTCAAGTAGCCGGTGATCCGGGTATAGGCGGCCTGGTACGTGGCCCGCTGGCCGGCTTTGGTGTTCGGATCGGCCAGCGCGGCCGGCAGATCTACCAGGCGCAGTCTGGGCGTGATGTCCATCCAGGTCGGGATGGCTTCGGCTTTCGTCAACGTCCACTTATGAGAACCCCGCACGGTTTCGGTGAAGGTGAACCGCGGCATCACTCCCTCACGGCTGTCGTTGACCGGATCTGCGTGGCGGGAGATCTGGTTGCCCATGCCGTACGCCACCCATTTCTTACCCACCTTGGCGAACGGCTGCACGACGTGGGTGTGATCGCCCAGGATCACATCGATATCCGGTGCGGCCAGCAGCTGTTTCGCTTGTGCGGTCTGTTCTGCGGTCGGCGCGTGCTGGTACTCGGTCCCCCAGTGCATGCTGAGTACCACGAGGTCGGCCCCGGCCTGCTTGGCTCGCTTGGCCGCGGCCAGAATGGTCGCCACATCGGTCAGATTGGCCAGCCACGGCTGCTCGGCCGGAACCGGTATCCCGTTGAACCCGAAGGCGTAGGCCAGTTGGGCGATCCTCACGCCGGAAGCCGTGGTCACGATGAGCGAGTTGGCAGCCTCGCGGGCCGACCGGGCGCTGCCGGTGTGTTTCAGACCAGCCGCGTCGAGCTCGTCGAGGGTCCGCTTGACCCCGGTGAGGCCCTGATCGAGCGTGTGATTGGAAGCCGTTGTGCAGCTGTCGTAACCGATCTCCTTCAGGGCGGTCAGCACCTGGGGCGGCGCGTTGAAGTTCGGCCAGCCGGCGAAGGGGCCGCCCGGCGGAGCCAGCGGGGTCTCCATCTCGCAAATGGCCAGATCCGCGGACCGGGTCACCGGAGCGATCGAGGCGTAGATCGGCCCGAAGTCATAGCCCGGCCGGTTCTCGGCCTTGGCATCAGCGGCGGCCTGTTCCCACAGGGCAGGGTGGATGAGCACGTCACCGGAACCAAGCACGGTGACCGTGCGCGCTGTTGGAGATGCGCCGACCGGGGATGCGCCGACCGGGGATGCGCTGGCCGGCGACGAGTTCGAACCTGGATCGGCCGAACCGGATCGGGTCGGTGGAGCTGAAAGCAGCGGGGCCGCGACATTGCCGGACGCGGACGCGGCGCCGGTGTGCTTCGGTCCGCCACAGGCAGTGAGGGCAACGCTGAACAGGATGACGACAGCTGCCCACCGGCCGATGATCACTCGGTAGTAATGGTGCGAATGGCGCAGGCGGCCTTGGTCCACCCGAGGACCTCGGCAAATCCGCCGAGAGCGAGGTAACCGCCGTGGTCGGCGTCCGGCCGGACTCTGATGAGCCCCCGATGCAGGCCGTACCGGTTGCCCGATTCCATCAATACCGTGAGCACCTCTTGGGACACGTCGGCGCCGAGTACGCGACGTCCCTCATTGAACGACCACAGGATGTCCCCGATCAGCCAGCCTCGGCCCGCCGGAATCACGTCATACACGAACTTCTTACCGCCGAAGAAGGTCGTCTTCTCGCGCCTGTTCAGATTGTGGAATTCGACGAGCGGAAGGCCGGCGGCCCGCAGATCTTTGGGCGCCTGTGAACTGAGATATTCCTGCGCCCCGATCAGGTCGTCGGCGCAATCCTGCCCTTTGTGAGTATGGCGCTCACCGGTCCCGGTCACGCTGTCTCCATCCCGAAGCCGACGTCGCACCTGCGCACGCACGCAGCCTACGTCCCCAACGGCCCTCAACGCAGTACGCCGGGCCAACCTCCGGCGCGAGCCGCGGCAGCGAGCGCGTCGGCCACCTGGTCATGACGGTCGGCCAGTAGGCCGGCGGTAACCCTGACGAAACCGGACTGGCCGGGCAGCACGGCGAACGGTGCACCGGCCGTCACACCGATGCCCTGACTGGCCAACCGGAGGACGGCAGCAGGTTCGTCGGCTACCGGCACCCAGATATTCATGCCGTCGCGCCCGTTCACGGTGACGCCTCGATCGGCAAGTGCCCCCACCAGCAGGGCCCGGCGTCGGGCGTACTCCTCCCGGGCCTCGGCGACCTCACGGATGGAGACCGGGTCGGTGAGTAGGCCCAGCAGGATCCGCTGCAGTAGCCGACTGCTCCAGCCCTGGCCGAGCTGACGGCGTCCGGTGATCTCGTGCATCACCTCTGGTGGCGCGCTGATCGCTGCCAACCGCAGATCGGGACCGTGCGACTTGGAGAAACTCCTGATGTGCACCGCGCGGTCAGCGAGCAGAGGGCCGAGGCTGATGGCGTCGCTCGCCGCCACGGCACCGGCCGAATCGTCCTCGATGATCAGCGCGTTCGTTCCTCGGATCAGCTCGGCCAGCTCCGCGGCGCGGCCGGCAGACAGCGATGCCCCGGTCGGGTTCTGCGCCCGGGGCTGCAGGAAGACCGCCACCGTTGCGGCGGTGGATCCCGCCCTGGATCCGTTGGTGGATCCGTTTGCAGGTCCGGCCAAGGCGGCCGCCAGCGGCTCGACCCGCAATCCCTCGTCATCGACGGGCACCCCGACCACATCCACCCGAAGCGCCTCGAGCAGATCAAGCAGCGGTGGGAAGCACGGGCTCTCGACGATGACCCGGTCACCCAGCCGCAAGACGGAGCGGCAGACCAGGTCGAGGGCGTCCATGGCACCGTCGACGACCGTCAGGTGCGCTGCATTCGCGGGCCAGTCCCGACGCAGGACATCGAGCAACTCAGGCAGCACCGGGTCGTCGAGATAGCTGCTCGGGGTCGCGGTCACCGTCATCGAGCGCAGTACCCGGCTGAGATCCGGTAACAGGTTCTCATCGGGTACGCCGGTTGACAGATCGAGGTCGAAGGAGCTGTTGCGGCCGAGAGCCCGCCGATACCGGACCGATCCGAAGCCCGGCTCCGTGGCGATCGTCGTACCGCGACGGCCATCGGTGGAGATCGCCCCGGATCGCGCGAGCAAAGCCCAGGCTGCGCTCACGGTGGTGGGCGATAGGCCGAGTTCGATAGCCACGGTCCTGATAGGAGGCAACCTGTCACCCGCACCGAGCAGGCCGTCGCGCAGACCGCGGCTCACGGCCCGGGCCAATCCGCGGGCGGTCGGCTCCTCCAGCCGCTCCTCCAGGCCGCTCAATAGCTCCTTCACACTTTGTAACATAGCAATTTATCTTTTGTTGGGTGGTGTGTTGTCACGTAATCTCGGAACATGACGAACCGCATCTCGCACTGGATCGATGGCCGGCTGGTGTCCGGCACCTCTGGTCGGCTGGCTCCGGTGTTCAATCCGGCCCTCGGTGTGCAGACGGCCGATGTGGAGTTGGCCAGCGTGACCGACGTCAACACGGCCATCGCCAGTGCGGTGGCGGCGGCGCGCGAGTGGCGATCCGCCTCGTTGTCGCGTCGAGCGGCCGTGCTGTTCGCATTCCGCGAGCTCCTGCACGCTCGAACCGATGAACTGGCCAAGATCGTCACCGCCGAACACGGCAAGGTCCTCTCCGATGCCGTGGGTGAGATCTCCCGTGGGCTGGAGAACGTGGAATTTGCCACCGGGGTGCCGAATCTGCTCAAGGGCGGCTACTCCGAACAGGCCGCGACAGGGGTGGACGTGTACTCGATCCGCCAGCCCCTCGGGGTGGTCGCCGGCATCACCCCGTTCAACTTTCCGGTGATGGTGCCGCTGTGGATGGGTGCCAACGCGATCGCCACCGGCAACGCATTCGTGCTCAAGCCCAGCGAGAAGGACCCGTCCGCCGCGCTGTTCCTAGCTCAGATGTGGCAGGACGCCGGGCTGCCCGACGGGGTGTTCACCGTGGTCCAGGGTGACAAGGAGGCGGTCGACACCCTGCTCACCCACCCCGACGTGGCCGCGGTCAGCTTCGTCGGATCGACCCCGATCGCCCGCTACATCTACGAGACGGGGACCTCGCACGGCAAGCGGGTGCAGGCCCTCGGTGGTGCGAAGAACCACATGGTCGTGCTGCCCGACGCGGATGTGGACATGGCCGCCGACGCCGCGGTGTCCGCCGCCTACGGAGCCGCCGGCGAGCGCTGTATGGCGATCTCGGTCGCGGTGGCAGTCGGCGACGTCGGCGACGCCCTGGTCGACGCCATCGCGGCCCGGTTGCCGAAGCTGACCATCGGCAACGGAGCGGATCCCGACACCGACATGGGTCCGCTGATCACCGCCGAGCACCGGGACAAGGTAGCGGGCTACATCGCCGCCGGTGCCGAATCGGGCGCGACCGTCGTCGTGGACGGGCGGCAGGCTGACCTGCCCTCGGACGGCTTCTTCCTCGGCACCACCCTGCTCGACCACGTCAGCACCGACATGAGCGTCTACACCGACGAGATCTTCGGCCCGGTGCTGTCGGTCGTCCGGGCCGGAACCTATGACGAGGCGCTGGCCATCATCAATGCCAACTCCTACGCCAACGGCACCGCGATCTTCACCCGCGACGGTGGCGCAGCCCGGCAGTTCCAGTTCGACGTCGAGGTCGGGATGATCGGCATCAATGTTCCGATCCCGGTGCCGGTGGCCTACTACTCCTTCGGCGGCTGGAAGGACTCGCTGTTCGGCGACAGCCACATGTACGGACCCGAGGGCATCAACTTCTACACCCGCGGAAAGGTCGTCACGTCCCGCTGGCCGGATCCCGCCACCTCCACCGTCGACCTCGGATTCCCCCGCACCCGCTGAATTCGGGGCATGCTGGAGGCATGACACAGGATCGCGGGCAATTGGGCGATCTCGACCTGCAGAGCCTGGTAGGGCTGCCCGTCGAACAGGCGCGCGAACGGATCTCCGACGCCGGTGGCGAGGTCCGCACGGTCCCCCCGGACGGCATGGTCACGCTGGACTTCCGGGCCACCCGCGTGACCCTGATCGTCGATCACGAAACGGTGCTGGACGTTCGCGGTCCCGGCTGAACCTGGACAGATACGCGCCTGAGGATCACCATGCAGATATGGCCGAAGTCGCGCTACTCAAGTCGTGGGATCTGACTGTCGGACTCGATCAAGGGCAGTTCTACCTGCAGACCGAGGACCCTTACGGACGACCCGAGGTGCATGGACCGAAGCTGGTCGACCGGGCCATCAGCAGAGCTGGCATCGCCCAGGCGTACGGCCAGCTGGTGGTGCTCTCGCCGCATCAGAACAACTTCGCGATGGGACTGCGCGTGGAGCTGTGGGACGACCGGCCCCCGGACGATCTGAGCCAGTGGCAGGAAGTGTTCGAGGTGACGCTCAAGGTCGGGCGGGACGGCCTGATCTACGACTCCCCGACCTTGGCGAGCTTCCGAATTCCGGTACCACCGGGCCTGTACCAGGGGTTGATCTGCGGGCAAGGGTTCTCCGAGCACGGCTGGCCCGGCTCGACCACGCCCGGTGATCACTGGCGGATACAGCTCTGGCCGTGCACCGACGAACTCGACTGCCGGCGGGTGAAGAGCTGGCGAGACGACGTCGAAGATTTACGATCCTCATCTGCCGGCTGAGCGACCCAATATCCGGTTGCATTGCGTGGGACCGTCCTGACGTGAGCGAAATCGTGTTCTCCGCCGGCCTCGACGTCGACTGGGCCGCGCTCAAAGCAGCGCTGGTCGCCGATTACTTCGACAACGGACGTACTCCCGACGAGTACCGACGTTCACACGAGAACTCGCACGCCATCATCGTCGCCAGTCTCGACGGTGAGCTGGTCGCGAACGGCCGGATCCTCAGCGACGGCGTGTGCAATGCCTACCTGGTCGACATCTGGACCGCATCGGCCCACCGCCGGCAGGGGATCGGCCGACAAGTCGTCGAAAGGCTCACGGCCACGGTGCCCGGACAACATGTCGGGCTGTTCACCGAGGACATGCCGGCGTTCTATGCCAGCCTGGGATTCCGCCCGCAACACGGCGGCATGAGCCGGGTCGTCGGTAGCTGGCTCGGGCGCTGAAGCTCAACGGGTTCAGCCCACCGCGAAGAGTCGCTCCAGCTCGCTGGCCTGCATCGGCGCGTGCGCCCAGAACCCCTGGAACAGCCGGTAGCCGATCGACATCAGGGTCCGCATCTGGCGCTCCGACTCCACGCCCTCGGCGACGACCCGTAGCCCGAGTTCGTCGGCGAGCTGACCCACCGCCCGCGACACGGCGAGATCGACACGATTCGGGACCGGCAAACCGAGCCCGCTGACAAAGGACTTGTCGAGCTTCAGCATCGTGGCCGGAATTCGCTTGAGGTACGTCAACGGGGCGTACCCGGTGCCGAAGTCGTCCAAGGCGATCTCCAGACCGAGGTCACGCAACCGCCAGAGCTCGGCCAGCTCGGGCGATCCGGCGTCGACCAGAACCGACTCCGTCACCTCGAGGCACACCTGCTCGGGACGCGTGCCGGTCTCATCGAGGGCTGCCGCGATCAACCGGGCGAACCGGCCGCTACCCAGTTCCCGGCGACCGGCATTGACGGTCACCATCAGAGGTTGTCCAGCCTCCGTCCACGTCGCGACCGCCTCGATCGCCTGCCGGATGATGAGCTCGGACAGGTCGCTCATCAGGCCGGTCGCCTCGGCGATGTCGAGGAACTGCGATGGCAACAGCACGCCCCGAGTGGGATGTTGCCAACGCAGCAGGGCTTCGGCCGC
>JAVEET010000100.1 GCA_030840295.1 Pseudonocardiales bacterium | reverse complement strand
CTGCAGCGTCCGCAAAGACTCCGGCCACGGATCCGCCAGGACGGCAAAGGGCATGGCGAACACATGACCCATGGAGACTCGAACGCTGCGTCGATACAGCGGATCTGCGCAACGTGGATCGAGCAGGACCCCGTCCAGACCGAACGCCGCGGCGTTGCGGAAGATGGACCCGAGATTCTCGAAGTCGTTGATCGCCTCCAGAACCACGAAGCGCTGGCCCGCGGCAATAAGACATTCAGGGTCTACCGCGGCGGGGCGCTCGGCAGCAGCCAGGATGCCTCGGGTCACCCGAAACCCGACTACCTCGGACAAGGTCCACTTGTCGACGCAGTACACCGGAGCCTGCACCCCGGCCAGCGACGGACCCAGCGCCGTCAACTTCGATTCGACTCCAACAATCGCCTTGATCTGGTAAGTGGATCTGGTCAACCTTTCGACGACGTTCACGCCTTCGGCGATGACGATGCCACGGCGATCCGGACGGACGTCGGCATCGATCAATGACCGGAAATCGTCCAATCGCAGGTCAGCCGGGTCGGTGATCATCGGAAAAGTGAAAGGCCCGCCAACGGCGGGGACCGTCTCGCGCTCAGTCACGTCCGAAAGACCTTTGAGTCACGTACGCACGGTACCGAAACGCCGTCGCAGACCGACCAACCCGACGTGATGACGATAGGACAGCCACCCTGCGAGCACGACGGTGAAGACCAGCGAAATGATCCCGCCGCCCAACATGCCCCATCGCGGTCCGAACGTCTCCGCGACCCAGCCTACGACCGGCGCACCGACGGGCGTCCCGCCCATGAAGCAGATCAGGTACAAGCCCATGACCCGGCCACGCATGGTCGGCTCGACTCCCAGCTGCACCATCGCGTTGGCCGACTGGGCAAAGACGATCATCGCGATACCCGCCGGGATGAGCGCAGTACCCATCAACGCGAAGGTCGGCATCAGCGACGCTGATATCTCGAACACTCCGAACGCCATCGCGGCGGAGACCAGAAAGAGCCGAGAAGGCCGCCTACGTCGGAAGGTGCCGGCCAGCGCTCCTGCCGTCGCACCTACGGCCAGCAAGGTCGACAGCAGCCCATAGGAGTCGGCACCCCGGTGGAATACCTGCTTTGCAATCAACGCGATCGTGAGCTGATAGTTCATCCCGAAGGTGCCCACGACGAAGATCAGCACCATCGGCAGGATCAGGTCCGAGCGCCCACCCACATAGCGCAGCGCGGCACGGAACTGTCCAGGCTCGCGATCAACCGGCTTGGACGGGAACAGCTCGGCCGGCCGCATCAGCAGCAGGCCCGCGAGCACGGCAACCGACGAGGCGGCATTGCCGAGAAACGCCCATCCGGTGCCGACCGCGCTGATGAGCAGGCCGGCGACCGCCGGTCCGATGATGCGGGCCAGGTTGAAGGTGGTGGCATTCAGCGCAACCGCGTTGGGCAGGTCCGACGGCCCAACCATCTCCACCACAAAGGACTGCCGTATCGGCGAGTCGATGGCGCCGGCCACGCCAAGGATCGCGGCCAACGCCATCACATGCCAGATTTTTACAACGCCGGTGACGTCGAGCAGACCGAGCATCAGCGCGGTGAGGGCGATCGAGGACTGAGTGACCAGCAGCAATCGGCGTTTGTCACCTCGGTCGGCCAGGGCTCCGCCGTACATCGACAGCAACAGTGACGGCCCGAACTGCAGGGCCGTCACGATGCCCAATGCCGTGCCGGAGTTGGTGAGCTGCAAAACCAGCCAGTCCTGCGCCACGCGCTGCGCCCAGGTCCCGGTGAGTGACACCAGTTGACCGGAGGCATACAGCCGATAGTTGCGGACCCGCAGCGATTGGAACGGGTTCCGGCGAGCAGTGGGATGGACGCCGGACGCTGGTCCGATCGGAGGTTCGCCCGATTCGGCCAGCGCCTGCTCGGTGGCTTCGACGGGAGCAGAGGTCACTTACGAACCGAGCCGATCCAAAACCTCGGCGGCCCGGACGAGCGTTTCGCGATCTTGCGCACTCAGGCCGGTCAGACGCTCGGCAAGCCATTCGTCCCGGGCCCGGGTCTCGTCGTCGATAAGACGACGACCTGCGTCGGTCACCGAGATGATCGCCTGCCTTCGGTCCTCGGCGTGGGCGGTCCGCTCAATCAGTTCGGCCGCCTCGAGGGATGCAAGGATCTTGGTCATCGACGGTGGCTGTACCCGCTCGATGGCCGCAACCTCGCCGGCGCTGAGTGGGCCACACTTCTTGACGGTGACGAGCGCCGAAAGCTGGGACAAGGTCACTGCGGTATTGACCCGCTGTGATCGCAACCGGCGGGCGGTGCGCAGAACCGACAGCCGAATGATCGACGCCAATTCGGAGTCGGTCATCGCGGCGGTCATGGG
Organism: Pseudonocardiales bacterium; assembly: GCA_030840295.1. Classification (GTDB taxonomy): domain Bacteria; phylum Actinomycetota; class Actinomycetes; order Mycobacteriales; family Jatrophihabitantaceae; genus Jatrophihabitans_A. The sequence goes on along the minus strand of JAVEET010000100.1, from coordinate 1,676 downwards.
CACATGTTTAGTCTAGCTAACGACCATTGGGTTCGCCACCGTTCAGCTGATCCCGAACAGGGTCTTAAGCGGCTCGATAGCGAAGTAGATGGCGAAGAATGCCGCGACCGCCCACATCAACGGGTGCACCCGTCGGGCTTGGCCAACAGCAATCTGCAGAACCACGTAACTCACGAAGCCCGCCCCGACCCCATTGGTGATCGAATAGGTGAACGGCATCAAGACAATGGTCAGGAAGGCCGGCACCGCCAGCGAGAAGTCGTTGAAGTCGATGTTGCGGATCTGACGCATCATCAGGACTCCCACCACGACGAGCGCAGGCGCAGCCGCCTCGGACGGGACGAACTGGGCCAGCGGCGACAAGAAGATGGTGACCAGGAACAGCAGCCCGGTGGCGACCGAGGCAAGACCGGTCCGCGCGCCGTCGCCGATACCGGACGCCGATTCGACATAGGTCGTCGCCGACGAGGCACCGGCGACCCCGCCGGCCACGGCAGCCACGCCGTCGATCAACAGGACCTGCTGGATGTTCGGCAGTTGCCCGTCGGCGTCGAGCAGATTGGCCTCCGAAGCCAGTCCGATCGTCGTCCCCATCACATCGAAGAAGTCACTGAGCACCAGCGAGAAGATGATGACGATTCCCGAAACGATCCCCACCGCTGAGAAACCGCCGCCCATTGAGAAGTGCCCGATGAGCGAGAAATCCGGAGCGCCGAAGGACTTGCCCTTGAACGACGGCACGTTCAGCGCCCACCCCTCAGGGTTGACGACCTTGCCGGTGGCATCGGTCTGAGAACCGATCTTGCCGACCGCCTCGATGATCACCGCCAGCACGGTTGCCACCACGATGCCGATGAGGATGGCACCTCGCACCTTGCGGGCCATCAACACGGCGATCAACAGCACGCCGATCACGAACACCAGCGTCGGCCAGCCGTTGAGATGCCCACCGACTCCGATGTCCACCACCGTCCCGGCGCCGGCGCGCACGAAGCCCGCATCGACCAATCCGATCAACGCGATGAACAGCCCGATGCCGACCGCGATGGCGCTCTTGAGCTGAGCCGGGATGGCCCGGAACACCGCGACTCGAAAGCCGGTCAGCACAAGCACCGTGATCAGCAGGCCCTCGATGACGACCATGCCCATGGCCGCCGGCCACGACATCTTGCTTGCGACCTGGAACGCCACGAAGGCGTTCAGCCCCAGACCGGTTGCCAAGGCGAACGGATAGCGTCCGATCACACCCATGGCGATGGTCAGCACACAGGCCACCAGAGCGGTCGAAGCGGCCACCGCCGCCAACGCCGGCGCGGACCCGCCACCGAGATACTTGCCGTCGGCATCCTTCACCGTGCCGATGATCAGCGGGTTCAGCACCACGATGTAGACCATCGTGACGAAGGTGACCAGGCCACCGCGGAGTTCCCGCGCCGTGGTTGAGCCCCGTTCGCTGATCGAGAAGAAGCGATCCAGGCCGCTGGTCGCCGTCGCTCCAAGGGTTCTGTTCGAGGTCCGGTTGTTCATGCTGCTCCAGGTCCACGCGGGCGGGTAGCCTGCCGAACTGTGAGCAACAGTTCGACCACCGGAGGGCATCCGGACGACGGCACCTTCGCCGCGGGCCGCGCAGAGACTAGCGCGCCGGCTGCCCGGGGTGAAGCGGACAGGCCAGCGAA
>JAVEET010000067.1 GCA_030840295.1 Pseudonocardiales bacterium | reverse complement strand
TCTCAGCCGCGTCCTACTTCATGAAATCACCGCCGGAACAATACGACGATGAAACAGCCCGCCAGAAGGTCCAGCAATTCATCGACGGCGACATCGAACGCTAAACCCGATCCCCTACAGCACTGGGTAAGCCATTGTGCGGCCCGAACGGTCGGAATCCTCCAACGAGGACGATCGTTCGGGCCGCACAATGCATCCCCGGGCACGTCCCGGTGCATCCCCGGGGTAGGCGATCTAGGCGGGCCGGTACCAGGCTGCGTAGCGGTTGCTGAGCACGATCGCCGGACGTCACAGCCGTTGTGGGTCACCTCAGGTGCCGTAGCGCCGACTGCTGTTAGACGACCGGCATCTCCCACCACTAGTGACCCGATTCAGCCCACCATCGGGTGTCGTCGCGGATTGCGGCTGGGCTGCGCTCAGTTGAGACCGACGTCGACCGGGAACGTCGACAGCAGCGAAAGGGGAGCGGGTTGGCGGCGCAGCACGCTCCGCCATAACGTTCCAGGTCGCTCGGAGAACACGTCGTCGAGGCCGCCGGTGACGATGAACCAGGAACCCTCCTCGATCTCGGCCTCGAGTTGCCCGATGCCCCAACCGGCGTGCCCGGCATACACCCGCAAGCTGGCGGCTCCCACCGCGACCTCGTCGGGGTTCGCGTCCAGGTCCACCAAAGCCAGGCCGCCGCTCACCGCGCGCAGGCCATTGCCGGCGTCGGTGGCGCCCGCGAGCCGCCCGAGCCCGAGGGCGCCATCGCGCTGGACCGGGCCGCCGTTGAAGACGACTGCCGGCTCACTCATCACTTCCTGCCAGTCGGGCAGGATCTGACCTACCGGCGCGTGTGACGGCCGATTGATGATCACGCCCACGGTGCCGGTTTCATCGTGCTCGATCAGGAACACCACGGTTCGGAAGAACTCCGGGTCGGCCAGGGCGGGTGTGGCGATCAGTAACCGGTGCGGTCCCGGGGGCAATCGGGGGACCGGTGGCAGTTCGGGGTGTTCACTGATCACGAGCAGGCTCCGCTTCTGCCGGCTGACGTTCTCGAGGTGTTCTGCGCCAACTCCTCACACCTACATCCTGCACCTCGAAACCGTTTCACCGACTACGGTCAAGGGCGTGGCATTCGGCGAAACCGGACCAGTGGGCGACACCGCGGATCGCGAGGTCGCTGCTTCGTGCTTCGACGCCGACATCGCCGTGGCTGCCCCGACCGGCCGCCCACCGGCGACGATGTACACCACGCGCCACCTGCTCGGTAGGCCCGATCTGCGCCGGCTTCTCGCTGTGCGCCTGCACGGCCAGTTCGCCGACGGCGTCTTCCAGGCCTCGCTGGCCGGGGCGGTGCTCTTCAATCCCGAGCGGCAGGCGCATGCCGCCGACATCGCCGCCGGCTTCGCTGTACTACTGCTGCCCTACACCGTGCTGGGCCCGTTTGCCGGCGTCCTGCTCGACCGGTGGTGGCGGCAGCGGGTGCTGCGCAATGCCAACCTGATCCGCGCCCTGCTGGTCTGCGGGGTCGCGGCGGAGATCGCCGCCGGCGTGCACGGCCAGCCCTTCTACTTGAGCGCACTGGTAGTCATCTCGGTGAACCGGTTCGTGCTATCGGCCCTTTCCGCGTCGCTGCCGCATGTGGTGGAGCCGGATCGGCTGATCACTGCCAACGCACTCTCCACGACGGCAGGTGCGGTGGTGGCCGCGATCGGTGGCGGGGCTGCGATCGGCCTCAGATCCATGGCCGGCGGCGGCAACCTAGGCTCGGCCGTGATCGCGCTCGGAGCCGCGGTGGCCTACCTGATAGCCGGAGTCTTCGCCGCGGGATTCCCGATGCTCAAACTCGGCCCGGACGACGACACCCGCAGTCACGGCGAGACAGTGCGCCATGTGGTGGCCGGGCTGCTGGCCGGAGCCCAGCATGTCCGCTCGCATCCGTCCGTCGTCCGAGCGTTCGGCATGATCGCCGTGCACCGCTTTGCCTACGGGATCACCGCCATCACGACTCTGTTGTTGTATCGCAACTACTTCAGCGAGGCCGGATTCTTCCGCGCCGGTCTGCCCGGACTCGCCCAGGCGGTGGCCGGTATCGCGATCGGCGGTGGGCTGGCCGCCTTGGTGACACCGCGGGCCACCCGGCGGCTAGGGTTCACCCGCTGGCCCGGTCTGCTGTTGATGTTGGCCGGTGTCACGGAACTTGCGCTCGGCTTGCCGTTCAAGCTGCAGACCTTTCTGCCCGCCGCGGCAGTGCTGGGCTTCGTGGCGCAGGGCGTGAAGATTTGCGTTGACACCATGGTGGCCCAGCGGGTGGCCGATGATTTCCGGGGCCGGGTGTTCTCGCTCTACGACACTCTGTTCAACATGCTCTTCGTGTCGGCGGCGGTGCTGACTGCGGTGTTGTTGCCGGAGACCGGCAAGTCGTTCATCGCGGTGGTGATCATCGGTATCGCATACCTGATTGCCGGGTTCATCTACTACCGGGTGCGCGACACCAACGAGCCCGCGGTGCCTGATGTCCAGCCGACGGCGGGCGTCCCGGTCGCGCGGTAGCCGCAGCCCCACCACGGACGTTTCCGGACCCCTCAGGATGGCCTCAGTCCTGCGAAGCCTGTCGTGCGTACCAGGCCTCGAGCTCGGCCACCGCCTGGCTGTGCTCCAGCGGACCCTGCTCCATCCGGAGTTCGAGCAGGTACCGGTAGGCCCGTCCGACCAGCGGACCGGGAGGGATCTGCAAGATAGCCATGATCTCCTTGCCGTCCAGATCCGGACGGATCGCGTCGAGCTCCTCCTGCTCGCGCAGCTTGGCGATCCGGTCCTCGAGGTGGTCGTAGGTCGCGGCCAGGCTGGCGGCCTTGCGCTTGTTCCGGGTCGTCGTGTCCGAGCGAACCAGCTTGTGCAACCGGTTGAGGAGCGGGCCCGCGTCGGTCACATAGCGGCGAACGGCCGAGTCGGTCCATTCACCTCGGCCGTAGCCGTAGAAGCGGAGGTGTAGAAACACCAGCCGCGAGATGTCCTCGATCTCGTCCTTGGAGAACTTGAGAGCCTTGAGCCGGTTCCTCGTCAGGCGCGCACCCACCACCTCATGGTGGTGGAACGTCACCTGGCGGCCACCGGCGGGCGCTTGCACGAACCGCCGGGTGTCGGGCTTGCCGATGTCGTGCAACAGCGCCGCCCAGCGCAAGGTGAGATCCGGCGGCGACCCGCCGGCCGACCCAGCCTGCTCGAGGGCGATCGCCTGCTCCAGCACCTGAAGCGAGTGGGCGTAGACGTCCTTGTGCTGGCCATGCTCGTCGGTGGTCATCCGAAGCGCGGCGACCTCCGGTAACACGACGGCGGCCAAGCCGGTGTCCACGAGTACTTCAAGCCCTCGCCGGGGGTAGCGGCCGCCGATCAGCTTGTTGAGCTCGGCCTGTACCCGTTCGGCCGTGATCCGGCCGAGTTCGGGAGCCAGGGCCTTCATAGCGGTGAGCACGTCGTCGGCGACCGTAACGCCCAGCTGGGACACGAAGCGGGCCGCCCGCAGCATGCGAAGCGGATCGTCGGCGAAAGACTCCTCGGCGGTGGCTGGCGTCCGGAGTTCGCCGCGAGCCAGGTCGGCCAGGCCACCATAAGGGTCATGAAAGGAGCGGTCGATGACCGACACCGCCATCGCGTTCATGGTGAAGTCACGACGCCGCAGATCATCGTTGATGTTGTCGCCGAAGGCCACCGTCGGGTTCCGGCTCACCCGGTCGTAGCGATCCGCCCGGAATGTGGTGATCTCGCAGGCGTCGCCGCCGATCTGCGCGCCGACCGTGCCGAATTCGATACCCGTGGTCCACACCGCCTGCGCAAGCGGGGACAGAATGGCCAAGGCCGCCTCCGGACGAGCGTCGGTGGTGAAGTCCAGGTCGGTGACCCGACGGCCCATCAGGGCGTCCCGCACCGGACCGCCGACCAAGTACAACTGGTGTCCGGCCGCTGCGAAGGCCTGCCCGAGGTGAACCGCCGACGCCGGGATGTCCACCAGTTGGCCCGGATTTGTCACGATCTGCCCCTCGGTTTGCTGATCGATGGCGGAATCATGGCTGGATCTGACTGGTGGCGGAGCGGACGGAGAAAATCTCGAGGACGGTGCGGTCACGTGAGCGGAGCCTACCTACACGCTGGGTAACATCGGGTCATGTCCCGAGCGTCGACCACCCGACGCCCGCGGCTCCCTCGCGTCGATGAGACCAGTGCCGGTGGCCTGGTCGTGGATCTGTCCGGCTCCGTGCCGGCCGGGGCTCTCATCGGCCGGACAAGTCGCCGCGGGCAGCTGCTGTGGTCCCTGCCAAAAGGGCATCTTGAGCAGGGTGAGACCGCTGCCCAGGCGGCTGTCCGCGAGGTGGCTGAAGAGACCGGCATCGACGGCGAGATCCTCGGGCGTCTCGGCACCATCGACTTCTGGTTCGTGGCCGAGGGCCGGCGGATCCACAAGACCGTCCATCATTTCCTGCTGCGGGCGGTCGGCGGGCAACTGTCGGATTCCGACGTGGAGGTGACCGAGGTTGCCTGGGTCCCGATTCCGGAGATAGCCGCCAGGTTGGCCTACTCCGATGAGCGGGATCTGCTGGACAAGGCCACCCGCATGCTGAGGGATACCGCGTGAGGCGAGGGAGGATCGAGCGAGGCACGAGCGAGGACCGGACCGAGCAACGCCGGAAGTACCGCGTGAGGCGAGGGTTTCACCGGTTCTTGGCGGCGGCCGGGGTGCTGGCGGCGGTCCTTGCGACGATGCTGGTCGGCCCGCTGACCGGCTCAGCTCGGGCGGCGACGCCGACCCCGGGTATCTCGATCACGCTGACCTCGATGTCGCCGCGCAGTCCGGATGCCCCCATCAATTTGGCGCAGAAGATTACCTTCACCGCGACAGTGGTGAACACCTCCAATACCTCCTACCGGGATTTCGCGATAGGTCTGGAACGCGGCCGCCCGCTTAACAACCAGAGCGCCCTCGACAGCGCCATCGCCAATCCGCCTGCAACTGACAACTTGCTCGACTCCAATGATGCCGATCAGCAGCGGCCGCTGCCGTCCCACAGTTCAGTGGTCATCAGCTACGTCAGCGATCCCAATTCGAACAAGATGTGCCTTTGTGCGACCGCTGTCTATCCATACGCCCTGGTAGTACGGGCCCAGACCGACGAATTCTCCGGCTTCAGCGAGGTCGCCAGAACCCAGGTGCTGGTCTCGTCCTTCCTGGCCAAGCCGAAGCCGGTCCAGGTCAGCTGGATCTGGCCGCTGATCGACCGGCCACATCGCAGCCTGAGCGACACGGTATTCACCGATGACGCCCTGGCGGCCTCGGTCGCGCCAGGGGGGCGGCTGTTTCGATCGCTGAAGGTGGTGACCGAGACCGCGGCCAAGATCCGGATGACGCTGGTCGTGGATCCGGAGTTGCTCGACAGCCTGGCCATCATGGCTGATCCGGCGGGGTACTCCGTCCATCATGACGGCAAGACCGTGAAGGGGACCGGGGGCAGCGCCGCAGTGGCCTGGTTGACCACCTTCCGGGCCGTCGCGGCCAAGGACGACGTTGTCCTCACCGGGTACGCCGATCCCGACGTCAACGCGATCACCCGCGCAGGCATCACGTACTCCACGGCCCTGGACCCGCAGGTCAAGTCTCGGATAAGGCCCTTCGTGCCGCAGTTGAGCACGGACATCAGCTGGCCGCCCGGGGGCACGGTGACGGGTAAGGCGCTTGACTCCACTATCGCCAGTGGTACCTCGGCCGTGGTCATGACCGATGCGGCGTTGTCCGGTCAGAACAACGCGCTAGCTCGTCCTGACGCGATCTCGCCGCTGCCGACGGCCAGCGGAACCGCGTTGGCCCTGGTAACGGACAGCGGCATAGAGAAGACCATCGACTCGATTCTCAAGCCCGGGGCCATGGCGGTGAGCCAGGCCCAGCAGACGCTGTTGGCTCAGCTGGCCATCCGCGCCGCAGCGGAACCGGACCAGACTCACTACGTCGTGCTGACACCGAACCGGTGGGTCGACCCGACGCCCGCTGTGGCGGTTGGCACCATCCTGGCCACCATCTCCAACCCGTGGAGCGTCGCGATGCCGGTGCGTGAAGCGCTGGCGACGATCAAGCCCACAGACCGCGGCCCACTGCAGACCGGTGCTGAATCCATGAGCGCCGAGCTCGGCCCGGACCTGATAGCGCAACTCGTCCAGGTCGCACAGAAGGTCGCGTCGCTACGCGACGCCCTGAGCAGCGATGCCTCGGCCCAGCTCCTCGGCGGTTTCAACCTCGGCCTCAAACGCGGCGAGTCCAGTGCCTGGCGGACGGATCGGGCAGCTGGCCTGGCTTTCAGCCAGGATCTCTCTCACAACATTTCCGGCCTGCTGAACTCGGTATCACTGGTCAAGCCGTCCGACGGCACCTACGGACTGTCGTCGTCCCGTGCTCCGGTCGTCGTCACCGTGGTGAATCGGCTCAATCAGAACGTGACCGTTCGGGTGGCGGTGTCCGCCGTGCCGGGAGTGATCGGATTCGACGCAACGCCACAGACGGACACCATCCCGGCGAACGGCCGCAAGCAGATCCAGCTGCCCACGCACGTCGAACGGCTCGGTCAGTTCAAGGTGACGGCGACCCTGACGACACCGGACGGGCAACAGTTGGGCGAGCCGGTTCAGCTGACCTTGCGGGCGACGGCTCTGGGCGGCATCACCAGGACGATCACCATCGTCGCCGGCACCGTACTGGTGCTGGCCCTGATCCGTCGGTTCGTGCTGCGCTACCGCAATCGCCGGCGGGCCGCCCAGGCTGCGGGCACCGCCGGATGAGGACCGAGGACACCAGCTTCGGCGACGGCGCCGATGACTCCGACGAGCGGCACGGTGGTTTCTGGGGCGAAGCTCCGGAGGCCGAGGCGGGCTGGAGCGCCCCGAAGATCTACGGCTCGCCGATGCCGGTGCCCGGTGACGGTTCGGCCCTGGCCGTCGCGACCGCCGAGGCTGACGACCGACCGCATGGCGCGTGGAGTTCGCCGATCTATCACGGCCCACGCCGGCACCGGCCGCGGACCGATTTCACAGCAGCCGGAGCCGGTAGCGGGACAGCTGAACCGGAGTCGCAGCCCGGGACAGCTGAGCAGCCCGGGACAGCTGAACCGGGGTCGCAGTCCGGGCTCGACATCGGTCCCGACGTCCCCAACGCACCAGCTGAACCGGCGGAATGGGCCGACGGGCCCAGCCTGCTGGCTTCGAGCCGGACGATGGCCGTGGCCAGCCTGGCCAGTCGGGCCACCGGCTTCCTGCGGACCATGGCGATCGGCTTCGCGCTCGGTACCGGCGTCGACCGGATCGCCGACGCGTACAACCTGGGCAACACCCTGCCGAACATGGTGTACGAGTTGCTGCTGGGGGGCGTGCTGACCAGCGTAATCATCCCGGTCCTGGTCAAGGCCCAGCACGACGACACCGACCGCGGCGTCGCGTACACCCAGCGGCTGCTCTCCATTGCCACCCTCGGGCTCGCGGTAACCACCTTGCTGGCGGTACTGGCCGCGCCGCTGCTGATCGCGCTGTACAGCGGGGACGCGCCGTTCCACTCGCTGGCGAGCCTGTGGGCCACCTTGTTGCTGCCGGAGATCTTCTTCTACGGGATCGGCGCGATGTTGGCCGCGGTCCTCAACACCCGGCACATCTACGGCTGGCCGGCTTGGGCACCGGTCCTGAACAACGTGATCACCATCGTCGCCGCGGTGTTATTCCGGCTGGTGCCAGGTCCGTCGGTGCTTTCCACCCGCAACATCACCGACACCCAGATCCTGGTCCTCGGGGTAGGCACCACCCTCGGCATCGTCGCCCAGGCCCTCGTCCTGATCGTCCCCTTGCGCCGAAGCGGCTTCACCTGGCAGTGGCGGTTCCGAGCCTCACCGGAGCAGAGCGGCCGGATGGCCGAGTTCCGGACCCTGACGCTATGGGTGCTCGGCTACGTCGCTATCAGTCAGATCGGGGTGTTCGCAGTCGGCCGAATTGCCACCGGCCGCCCGGGCGGGCTGACCATCTTCACCAATGCCGACCTGCTGTTCCAGGTTCCCTACGGCATCATCGGCGTATCCCTGCTGACCGCATTGATGCCCCGGATGAGTCGCGCTGCCGCCCGCGGGGACACCACCGAGGTACTCGAGGATCTCCGCCTGGGAACCCGGTTGTCGGCGGTGGCGCTGGTCCCGATCAGCATCGGGCTGATGGTCCTCGGACCCTCGTTCACCAGCGTCATCCTGCTCGGCAGGTTCGACCTCAGCGGCGCACGCCTGGTCGGAGTGGCGCTGGCTGCGGGTGCTTTCGGGCTGCTTCCGTTCGCCCTCGTCATGCTCCAGCAGCGGGTGTTCTACGCCATGCGCGATGCCCGTACCCCGACTCTGATCAACCTGGCGATGGTGGGGACGAAGATCGTCGCGCTGATCCTCGCCGCCACCTTGCTGGACGGCAAGGCGGTGATCATCGCCCTGACGGTATCGACCTCGCTGTCTTACGTCGCAGGGTGCCTAGCAGGTCATATTCTGCTGCGCCGCCGGTTCGGTTCGCTGGGATTCGCTCCGGTGGTCCGAACGGTCGGCTGGATATCGGTGGCCGCGCTCGCGGGCGGGGCGGTCGCGCTGGCCGTGGTATTGCTCGGAAACGGTGTGCTCGGAGTCGGCCGCCTTTCCGGCCTGGCCGAACTCGTCCTCGGGGGTGGCCTCGGCTTGGCCGTCCTGGGTGCCCTTGCGATGCGGCTGCCACTGCCGGAAGTAACTGAGATCATGGGAGCAGTGACGGGCCGCCGGGGCGCCGCTCGACGGTGAGCTCGACAGTGAGCTCGCTGTGAGTCCGGCGGTATCACAGCGCGGTGGGACACAGGGGTCCAGCGGAATAGCGGGCCACCTAGACTCGTTGCAGGAAAGCTAAGAATCGGCACTCAACGTCAGCGATATCGAGGTAGTTGTGAGCGAGAACCACCGCAGGGTGATCATCGTCGGATCAGGTCCCGCGGGCTACACGGCGGCGCTGTATAGCGCCCGGGCGGAGCTGAACCCGCTGGTTTTTGAAGGCAGCCAATACGGCGGCGCCTTGATGAACACCACTGAGGTCGAGAACTATCCGGGCTTTCCGGCCGGCATCATGGGCCCGGAGTTGATGAGCGATATCCGAACGCAGGCAGAGCGGTTCGGTGCCGAACTCGTGTCCGACGACGTGATTTCGATGGACCTCGAAGGACCGGTGAAAATCGTCCGGACGCTGACGGGCGAGTTCACTTCGGACGCTGTGATCCTCGCCATGGGCTCGGCCTACAAGAACTTGGGCATCCCGCGCGAGGAGGAGCTGTCCGGACACGGGGTTTCCTGGTGTGCGACCTGCGACGGATTCTTCTTCCGCGGCCAGCACATTGTGGTCGTCGGCGGTGGTGACACCGCCATGGAGGAGGCCAACTTCCTGACCCGGTTCGGCGAGTCGGTCACCGTGGTCGTCCGCCGCGACGCGCTACGCGCCAGCCGGATCATGGCTGAGCGCGCGCAGTCGAACCCCAAGATCTCCTTCGCCTGGAATTCCGAGGTCGTCGATATCCACGGTGACTCGAAGGTCACCGGGCTGACGTTGCGTGACACCGTCACCGGCGAGACCCGCGAGATCCCCGCCACTGGGTTGTTCATCGCCATCGGCCACGACCCGCGGTCTCAGCTGGTCAAGGATCAGATCGAACTCGACGAGGAGGGATACATCGTGGTCGATGGCCGGAGCACCCGCACCAACCAGGCCGGCGTATTCGCGGCCGGCGATGTCGTCGACCACGTCTACCGTCAAGCTGTGACGGCGGCCGGCACCGGTTGTCAGGCGGCCCTGGACGCGGAGCGCTTCCTGTCCGCGTTGGACGCGAACCACGACCCGGTCTTTGCGGCGCTCGAAAGCTGAGTGCGGGAAGGGATCCGGCTCGGTTGACGTTAAACCCACAGCATCACCCAACCACCAGTTCTAGGAGTTGCTCTCATGGGCCAGCACACCACCCCGGTAACCGACGCCAGCTTCGCCGCAGACGTCCTGCAGTCAGACGTCCCCGTCCTGGTTGACTTCTGGGCAGAATGGTGTGGCCCTTGTCGCTTGGTCGGCCCGGTTCTCGAAGAGATCGCCGGTGAGCATGCGGACAAGATCAAGGTCGTGAAGCTGAACATCGATGAGAATCCGGGCGTCGCTCGCGACTACCAGATCATGTCGATTCCTACCATGTCCGTCTTCAAGGGCGGCGAGGTTGTGAAGTCGATCGTGGGTGCCAAGCCGAAGGCTGCACTACTCAAGGATCTCGCCGACTTCATCGGCTGATTCCGGCCTCTTCTGGCCCCGATGTACGGCCCGGATACGGCCTTCGAGTGCCACAGACCACGAAACGGCGGTCATCTCGCTAGGGTGCGAGGTGGCCGCCGTTTGTTCTATCGTCATGAGCTGGCCAGTTGCGCCGCACCAATCGCCGAGGATTGTCTGATAGCGGTTTCGGTGAGGCAGAATGAGACTCGGACCCGCAACCCGGGTCCGCTGTGACGAAGGGTGAGGCATCGAATGCAGGTCTTCCGACTCGGCGACCGCGACGATGGCGTGGCTGAGGGCCGGCGGATTCTGGCAATCCTCGGCCTGCTCGACAACACCGATCCGTCATCGGGGGACCTTTTTGACAGCGCCGCCGAAACAGCCATCCGCGCGTTCCAGCAGCGCCGGGGACTGACGATCGACGGTGTCATCGGCCCAGAGTCCTGGCGTGCCCTGCAGGCGGCGCGTTGGCGGCTCGGCGACCGAACGCTGTCCCACAACGCCACCCAGCAGATCGTCGGCGACGATGTCGCCGAGTTGCAGCGTCAGTTGCTCGAGATCGGCTACAACGCCGGCCGCGCCGACGGGCACTTCGGACCGAGCACCGCGGAAGCGCTGCTGTCCTTCCAGCGTGAGCAGGGCCTGCTGGCCGATGCGATTTGCGGACCACGAACCTTGCGGGCCCTTCGGCAGATCGAAGCGCGTCGGGTCCGGGGCGGGGCACCGCAGATGCTGCGCGACCTGATGGCGGTGGCCGACGCGGGGCCGAACCTGCTCGGAAAGCGCATCGTTCTCGACCCCGGTCATGGTGGCGAAGACCGGGGCGTGTTTTGCGGCACCGGCGACGATGCCGTTAGCGAGGCCGATATTGTCTTCGACCTGGCCACCCGGCTAGAAGGCCGACTGACGGCGCTGGGCGTGACGACGTGGCTGACCCGGGGCCGCGGTGTCGGTCCGGACGACACGGCGCGGGCGAAGTTCGCCAACGCCCAGGGCGCCGACCTGGTGTTGTCCTTGCACATCGACGCCTCACCCAGCCCACATGCCAACGGTGTGGCCACCTACTACTACGGCGCCGGCGACGTTTCCTCCTCGATCGGTGAGCGGTTCGCCGGCCTGGTCCAACGGGAGGTGGTCGCCCGCACTGGCATGTTGGACGGACGGACCCACCCCAAGTCATGGACCATGCTGCTGTTGACCGCCATGCCGACCATCCGGCTGGAACTGGGTTACCTGAGTTCGCCGGTGGATCTGCCCTGCCTGATCGACCCGACGTTCCGGGACCGGGTTGCTGAGGGCCTGCTGGCCGCCATCCAGCGGCTGTACCTACCGCGCGACCTCGACCCGGCCACCGGCGTACTGAAACTGCCGGCGTTCGCCACCTGATCCGTACCCGGACCGCCCGAGCCAGTATCTGGCCGACACCTCAGGTACCGAAGCGTTTCTCGCTGCGGGCCCGGGCTTTCTCGGCTTCCTGCGCACGATCCTTGGGTGGCGCCTGGGTCACCAGCGCCGCGAGCAGCTGACGGGTCACGTGAGTGATCTCGTGCACCGCCTGGTCGAACACCTCCTGGTTCGCGGCCGACGGCTTCGTCGTACCGCTGACCTTACGGACGTACTGCAGCGCCGCTGCATGGACTTCGTCCCCTGTCGCCGGCGGCTCGAAATTGGCAAGGACTCGAATATTTCGGCACATATCCTCAGCCTGACAGAAGATGGCCTGGAACGCAGCAAAGCTCGTGCAGGGCCTCACTTGCCGCCGGCGGGTCAGCCGATGGGGGTCAGGGACCGTCCCAGGTTGCTGCCGAAGATCCGCTCCAAGGCGTACTCGACGTCGTAGCGCCAGGACACGGTCGACTTGAGCTCCATGCGCAGCCGAGGATAGGCCGGGTGCGGTCGAACGGTTTTGAAGCCAACCGATCGTAGGTAGTCAGAGGGCAGCAGGCAGCCCTTGGACAAGGCGCCGGTGGAGCCGAACGCCTCGATCGCTTTCACGCCGCGCGGCACCAGCTCGGCGGCAACCGCCTGAGCCAGCATCCGGCCTACGCCACCCGATCGCCATTCCGGCAATACCTGGGCGTTCATCATCAAGACTGCGTCACCGGACACCGGCGAGGTCGGAAAGGCAGACGAGCGGGGTACGAACCCCGGCGGCGCGAACAATGCGAACCCGGCGGGCACTCCGGCCATGTAGACGATCTTGCCGCAGCTGCCCCAGTCGAGCAGGGTGGCCGACACCCATGCCTCCTTCTCCAGGCCCGCCTCGTCCGTGGGCAGCTTCTTGGAGTCGATCACCGGTCCGAGTTCCCAGAACAGGCAGGTCCGGCACGGGGACGGGAGATCGTCGAGGTTGTCCAGCGTCAGCGGAACGATCCGGCGCGATACCGACATGGTCCTAGCTAAGCCGACCAGGCTGGTAGCTGTCCAGAAATGCGCCCAGACGGCCGATCGCTTCGGTGAGATCGTCGGCATGGGGCAAGGTGACGATCCGCAGGTGATCTGGGGTCGGCCAGTTGAACCCGGTGCCCTGCACCAGCAGGACCTGGTGCTCACGGAGGAATTCGAGCACGAACCGCTGGTCGTCGGCGATCGGGTACATCTCGGCATCGATCTTCGGGAACACGTAAAGCGCGCCCTTCGGTTCGACGCAGCTCACGCCAGGGATCGCCCGGAGGGCCTTCACCGCTGCGTCGCGCTGCTCGAGCAGCCGACCCCCGGGCAGGACTAGGTCATTGATGGACTGGCGGCCACCGAGGGCGGTCTGGATCGCATGTTGGCCCGGCACATTTGCACACAATCTCAGGTTAGCCATCACTGAGAAGCCTTCGAGATAGCTGGCCGCGTGCCGCTTCGGCCCGGACACCACGAGCCAGCCCGTCCGGAAGCCGGCCAGTCGGTAGGCCTTGGAAAGGCCATTGAATGTAAGGGTGAACAGATCCGGAGCCACGGATGCGAACGAGGTGTGCACGGCATCGTCGTAGAGGATCTTGTCGTAGATCTCGTCGGCCATGACGACGAGGCCGTGTTGGCGGGCAAGTTCGGCGATGCCCGTCAAAGTTGCCATCGGGTAGACCGCGCCGGTCGGATTGTTCGGATTGATGACAACGATCGCCTTGGTACGCGGGGTGATCTTGGCCGCAATGTCATCCAGATCGGGCAACCAGCCCTCGGACTCGTCACACAGGTAATGCACGGCGGTCCCACCGGACAGCGAAGTGGCCGCCGTCCAAAGGGGAAAATCAGGCGCTGGCACCAACACCTCGTCGCCGTTGTCGAGCATCGCCTGTAACGACATCATGATCAGTTCGCTGACCCCGTTACCAAGCCAGACGTCGTCGACATCGACCAGGTCCGGCATGCCGTGCTGTTGATAGTGCTGAACGATAGCGGTGCGAGCCGACATCAGCCCTTGGGAGTCGGAATAGCCTTCCGCGCTCGGGAGATTACGGATTACGTCCACCAGAATCTCGTCCGGTGCGGCGAAGCCGAAGGACGCCGGGTTGCCAATGTTGAGCTTGAGGATGCGGTGTCCTTGCTCCTCGAGGCGCTTTGCCTCCTCGAGGACCGGCCCCCGAATATCGTAGGAAACGCCGGCTAGCTTGCTTGATTGGTCGAGTTGCACCAGTCCAGGGTTTCATACCCGAGCTATTTCGCGCGCGGGATATTCCTCACTGGCGTCGGCGGCCTGCCGCGGTTGGGCAGAATGGCGTCATGGAATTCGCCGAAGTCGTCCGTCGCCGCCGCATGGTCCGCAGCTACGACTCCAGCCGCCCGGTCGAGCCGGAGATCGTGACCAAGCTGCTCGAGCAGGCAATCAGGGCCCCCTCGGCCGGGTTCAGCCAGGGTTGGCATTTCCTTGTGCTCGACCGGGCCGAACATCGCGAGCCCTTCTGGACGGCCACCACCGAGTCGGGTCAGCCGGCTGATCCCTGGTTGACGGGAATGCGGTCGGCACCCCTGCTGATCCTGGCCCTGTCCGATAAGGAGGCGTACCTGGACCGGTATGCCGACGCGGACAAGGGCTGGACGGACCGCGACGAGGCTCGGTGGCCAGTGCCGTACTGGGACATCGACACCGGCATGGCGAGCCTGCTGATCCTCCTCGGTGCGGTCGACGAAGGCCTGGCCGGCTGCTTCTTCGGTGTCCCGCCAGCGGCCCATCCGGCAGTTCGGGAGGCGCTGGGCATACCCGAGCGGCTGAGACTCGTCGGCGTGATCAGTTTGGGCTACGCCGCCCCGGATCGGAAGTCGCCCTCATTGAAGCGCGGACGCCGCGCCTTGGACGAGGTCGTCTCCTACGGCCGGGTCCGCTAGCCCTCGCGGGGCTTGGTCGCCAACGAGGGGGCGATGACCGCCACGATTCGCTCCAGATCATCGATCGAACCGAACTCGACGGTGATCTTGCCCTTGCGACGTCCGAGGTCCACTCGGACCCGGGTGTCCAGCGCATCGGACAGGTTGTCCGCAAGCTCAGCCAGGGCAGGGGCGGTGACCCGTGGTGCCGGCTTTCGGCGGGCAGCCGGCCGATCGTCGTCGCCCTCGTTTGCAGCGAGCGACACGAGTTCCTCGGTAGCCCGGACCGACAGTCCTTCGGCGACGATGCGGCCGGCCAGGTCTTCCTGGCGGTCACGATCGGCCAGACCGAGCAGGGCCCGGGCGTGTCCGGCCGACAGCACTCCGGCCGCCACCCGTCGCTGCACCGGCACCGGCAGGTTCATCAGCCGAATCGTGTTGCTGACCTGCGAGCGGCTCCGGCCGATCCGGGTGGCCAGCTCATCATGGGTGGCGCCGAACTCCTCCAGAAGTTGCTGGTAGGCCGCCGCTTCTTCCAGGGGGTTCAACTGAGCCCGGTGGATGTTCTCCAGCAAGGCATTTCGCAACATGGCGTCGTCGGCCGTGTCACGGACAATCGCCGGGACTTTCTCCAACCCGGCCGCGATCGAGGCCCGCAGTCTCCGCTCGCCCATGACCAGCTCGTAGCCGTCGGGACGGGCTCGGACGACGATGGGCTGGAGTACCCCGAACTCCCTGATCGAGTGGGTCAGCTCGGCAAGTGCCTCCTCGTCGAACACCGTCCGTGGTTGCTTCGGATTGGCGGTGATCTCGTCGGGGCGGATCTCCCGCAGGGTGGCGCCGGGCACTGGAGAGGGATCGAAGTAGAAATCGGTTGCCGATGAGGCGGCGATCGAAGCCAGTGACGGCACCCGATTGACGATCTTCACGGCGCCATCTGAGGTGGTCCTGGCCGGAGACGACCCCTTCTCAGCGGGCGTCCCCTGCTGGGAAAGCTCACCGGTTGACATAACCGCCGACGAGTCGGAGCGGTCGCCGGGTTCGTCGTCGTCCTCGACCTCAGCAACCGTGGCCGAGGTCGGAATCAGGGCACCGAGGCCACGGCCCAGGCCGCCACGACGCTGCTTGTTAGCCATTACTCTCCACTCGCCGAGGAAGACCCGCCCTGAACCGATGCACTGTCCGCAGCACCCCTGGCGGCCAATTCACGCGCAGCCTCCAGATACCCGATGGCGCCCCGCGAGCCGGCGTCGTACGTCATGACGGTCTGGCCATATCCCGGAGCTTCGGACACCCGCACATTACGCGGGATGACTGACTGGATTACCTTCGGGCCGAAATGATTGCGGACCTCGTCGGCGACCTGATCGGCCAGCTTGGTTCGACTGTCGTACATGGTTAGCAGCACGGTGGACACCTCAAGCGTGGAGTTCAACTGGGTCTTGACGAGCTCGACGGTGTTCAGCAACTGGGCGAGGCCCTCCAGGGCGTAGTACTCGCATTGAATCGGGATGAGGATCTCACGAGCCGCGACGAGGGCGTTGAGGGTCAACAGGCCCAAGGCGGGCGGGCAATCGATCAGGATGTAGTCGACGTCGTCGTGGTACTCGGCTACGGCCCTGCGTAGACGATGCTCGCGAGCGACCTGGGATGCCAGCTCGATATCCGCTCCGGCCAGGTCGATCGTCGCCGGAACGCAACGGAGTGTTGCGGCGACCTCCACCTGGGCCGAGACCTCGCTCAACGTCGAGCTGCCGAGCAGCACGTCATAGACCGACGGTGTGCCGACCGAGTGATCAACGGCTAGTGCGGTGCTCGCATTACCTTGTGGGTCGAGATCGATCAACAGGACTTTCAACCCGTGCTGAGCCATGGCCACTGCCAGGTTGACCGCAGTCGTTGTCTTGCCGACACCACCCTTCTGGTTCGCGATTGTGATGACGCGGCGCTCGGGTGGAGCCGGCCACATCTCCTGCCGCACGTTGCGCACATGCACCGCCCGCATGGCCTCCCGCTCGATCGGCGATGTTTCACGTGAAACAGAGGCGACGCGGGCGAGGTCGGCCTCCTCGGCGACGTCGTCCTGCAAGGCTGCGTAGAAGGCGTTGCCGTTGGGTGTTTCACGTGAAACATCGGCGGTGCCATCGGGTGAGTTTGCTACTCGCGCCGCGCCGACGTCGAGCCCTTCGGACGGCGTTTCACGTGAAACATCGATCGCTGCCTCATCGGGCATGCAGGTCACCTCATAGTCGGTCGTGGAACTTGTACAGCTGGCTTCTCTAACGACGGATCAGGTGCACGACTCGCGTCAAAGGATCCACCAGGCCCTCGCCACACTCTTCGACGCCCACTACCTCGGCCCGGAGCCGCCGCAACGCAGTTCGGTTTTCGGTCAGCTCCCTCTCGGCAGTCGATCCCTTCAAGGCCAGCAGACTTCCACCTGGTCTTAGCAACGGAAAACTCCACCGCACCAATCTGTCCAGGGGCGCCACCGCTCGTGCCGTGACGAATGCTGTTGAACCTACCGCGTCGACCACGGCTGAGTCTTCGGCTCGGCCCCGGATCACCCGAACTCGGTCAGCCAGCCCGAGATCACTGACCACTTCAGCCAGATAATCGGTGCGGCGGAGCAACGACTCGACCAGGTCGACCTGCACATCCGGCCGAACACAGGCCACCGCCAAGCCGGGCAGGCCGGCCCCTGTGCCAATGTCCACCAGCCGGACGTCCGGGGGTAGCAGCTCGGCAAGGGCGACCGAATTCAGAATGTGGCGCTCCCAGAGCCGCGGCACCTCCCGCGGTCCCAGCAACCCGCGGACGGTTCCGGCGCCCGCCAGCCACTGGGCGTACCGGCCGAGCAGTGCTGCGGCATTCGGGAACCGGTCAACAACGACAGCGGGCGGAGCCGGGGCAACCGGCTCCGCCCGTAGGTCGGCGATCGACGTGCCGGGGTCACCGGGAGGCGCTATACCGCTGTCCTCGGCGTCACCGGCTGTCATGGTGCGGGTAGGACCACAACCCGCCGCGATGGCTCTTCGCCCTCGGACTCGCTGACGACCCCGTCGAGCGCGGCGATGGCATCATGGACAACTTTCCGTTCGAACGGATTCATCGCCGACAGCCGCACCGGCTCGCCGGTCGATACGACCTGCTCAGCGGTTTGCTGCGCCAGAATCGTCAGTTCGTCTCGACGTGCACGGCGGTGACCCGACACGTCCAACATCAGACGACTACGGACTCCGGTCTGTTGCTGCACCGCGAGCCGGGTCAACTCCTGAAGGGCGTCGAGCGTCGCACCCTGCTGGCCGATCAAGGGCTGCAGGTCGGAACCGACGATGGCGACCATAGCGCGGCCGTTCTCCACGTCGAGATCGATGTCACCGTCGTAGTCGACGATGTCAAGCAGGCGTTCCAGGTAGTCGGCTGCGATGTCACCCTCACGCACAAGCAGCGACCCGCCACGCTTGCCGTCGCCGTTCTCCCCGTCGTCAGGGTCAGCGTCGAGCTCATCGGTTTCGGTATCAGCGGCCGGCTCGTCGGTGGAATGATGCCCAGGGCCATCGGTGGCCGGCTGCCGATCAACTCCATCCGCAGCGTCATCGTCAGGGCCAGCCTGGTTGGTGGGCAATGTCGTGTCGGTATCGGTGTCGGTCATTCGAGATTCCTTATCTAGCTGGGCCGGCCGGTTTACCCGGCGCGACACCACGTACAGGTGTGTGGGCGCAGGCGTCGGCTAGCGACGCTTCTTGCTCGGCGACCGCTTGTTCGCTGGCCGATTGGCCGTGCTTCGAGGTGACCGGTTGCTGGGGCGTGAGGCGGACCCGCCGACCGCCTTGTCCGGGGGAGCGGTGACCGTGTCGTCCGGCAAGCCGCCGTCAGCGCCGTCCAGGCTCATCCCGGCGCCGTCGTCCGGGAGATTCGTCGCCTTGGGGTTGGTCCGGTTGTTCTTGGGGTTGACCGGCTTCGCGCCCACCTTCGGCGCCAGACTGCGGCCGACCTCATTCTGCGGTTCGGCCGGTCCGGCGGTAGCGCTGGACGGATGCGGGTGGAACCGGAAAATGTAGAACTGCTGGCCCATGGTCCACAGGTTCGAGGTGAACCAGTAGAGCAGCACGCCGAGCGGGAAGATGAAGCCTGAGAAGACGACGGAGATCGGGATTCCGACCAACATCAGCTTCTGGATCATCGCGGCCTGGCCCTCGGCCGGAGTCGGGGCATTCGAGATCACGGCCCGCTGGGTGATGAAGGTCGCGGCCGCGCTGACAATCACCAGGATGATGGTGACGGCGCGAGTGGCACTTACATCGCCACCCATGCCCAGAATCTTCGTCGACGACTCGTGCAGCGAGGCCGCCAACGGCGCGTTGAAAAGCTTGGCGTGCGAGGCGTCGAACGTCTGCTGAGCAGTGAATCCGTACAAGGTGAGGCCCCGAGCCCCGCTGTCGACAGCGAGCCCTATCGAGTTCGACATGTGCTTGAGCACATGGAACAGCGCGATGAAGATCGGGATCTGCAAGAACATCGGCAAGCAGCCCGAGATCGGATTGAATCCCTCCGACTGCTGCAGGGACATCATCTCGCGCTGCAGGGTCGCCTTGTCGCCTTTGTGCTTCTCCTGCAGTTTCTTGATCTTCGGCTGCATCTCCTGCATGCGGCGCTGGTAGTGCACCTGCTTCACGAAGAACCGGAACAGCAGCAGTCGGGCCGTGACGACCAACATGATGATGGACAGCGCCCAGGTCAGACCGCCTTGCTTGTCCATCCCGAGAAGGGTGAACAACTGGTACCAACGCAGCAGTACCCACGAGACGGCGGTATATAAGGGATCCAGCATCAACCAGCCTGTTCTAGGAGATTCTCTTGGTCCGACGAATCGGCCTGGTCATCGGTTCCGGACCGCGACCGGGCTGAAGCCGAGGCGCGCTCCGGGACGGGGTCGAACCCGCCCGCGTGCCAAGGGTGGCAACGAGCGATCCGGCGGGCGCCCAGCCAACTGCCTCGGAGCAGACCGTGCCCGCTGATGGCCTCAGCGGTGTAGACGCTGCAACTCGGCAGGTACCGGCACGACGGTGGCCGCCGTGAACTCCAACCCGCCTGGTATGCCGTGATCAGCGCGATACCGATGCGCGCCCCGAGTGTGGGGGAATGCCGCACCGAGGTCATCGGGTGCAGCTCTTAGCGGACGGGTCACGGGGCACCCGGCTGAGCCGACCGAGGGCCTGGTCCAGCTCACGACCGAGCATCACGGATCGGGCTTGAGCGGCTTCAGGCAACGCACGCACCACCAATCGGGAACCGGACGGTATGAGCTGCAGTCGATCGGACAGTTGGGCCCGCAGCCGCCGGGAGACGCGGTGGCGAACGACACTGCCACCGACGCTCTTACCGACGATCAAGCCGATACTGGACGGACGATCCGGATCACCGGGCGACGCGGCCACAGGCATCTCGGGGCCCAGCAGGTACACCACCAGGGCGCCCGACCGTGCGCGGCGCCCGCGGCGCGTCACCGCCGTGAAGTCCGACGATGAGCGCATGCGATGTGCTGCGGGCAACACGACCGAGCCAGCCGACGGACTTAGACCGTGGGGGAGCTACGCCGACAGTTCGGTGCGGCTCTTGCGACGACGCGCCGACAGGATGGCGCGGCCGGCGCGGGTACGCATCCGAAGCCGGAAGCCGTGGGTCTTGGCCCGACGGCGGTTGTTCGGTTGGAAGGTCCGCTTGCTCACGGTCTCGCTCCATCACATCAGTTAGGCATCAACACTTCCGGTGGTGACCGGAGCGCTGCTGGCCGTGGGTGGCCAAGGCGTTGGGGACTGCTCGGGCGTTGGGGCTGCTCGAATTCGGTTACTGCACGCATTTTACTCTGCGCACTTCCGGTGCACGCCTTTCCAGTTATGCCGGAGGCACAAAGAAAGGGCGCACGAAACTTAAACAGTACGGATTCGAGCCTACCGAGGTCAAACCGCGTCGCTCGCTGGAGAGGGTGGACCGCTAACTCTCAGCGGTCGCGCGCTCGCAGGGGTGGGCGGGCCGCGTACTGCGCCCCCTCGCGTCGACCAACCGATCACCTTAGCGATCATGAGGGCGGCGGCTCCCGGCGACACGCCGAGGGAATCCTCGAAACCATGCTGATTCGGACACCCGGCATTGTGGATAACGCGCGGTCGCTGTTACGTTGTCCGCTCGAACTAAATGCGCTGCGGATTTCGCCCTCGACGGTAGTCGTCAGGTTTGCGGGATATGTTCACCACGTCATCGGCACGATGGTGGTGGTCCGGCACTCCTTCCACACCCTGTGGATAACTTTGTGGACGAATCTGCGGGGCCTTTGGCTGACTCAGGTGGCACACCGCTGAGGAACCGGGGCCAGCCGGGCAAATCCGGCCTCCTCGCCAGGCCGAGTAGTGGAACGATAATGCGAGGGAGTTGGACTCTAGTGGCGGATGATCTTTCCGATCTCGCCGAAGTGTGGAACAACGCGATCACTCAGATCGATGATCCATCTGTTCGGCCCCACCAGCGAGCTTGGCTCAGCCTCACCCGTCCGATCGGTCTGTTGCACGACACCGCGCTACTCGCGGCGCCCAACCCCTACGCCAAGGACTACCTCGAGAACAATCTCCGTCCGTTGATCACCTCTGCCTTGACCGAAGCTCTTGGCCGGGAGATCAATGTCGCGGTCACGGTCCAACCGCTGGAGACCGACGCCGAGCGAGGCACGGACGAGATTCCACGCAGGCTCGACCGACCCGAGGGCCTGGGCCTGCCAAGCGGACCGGGACACCTGACATCCCATGGTTCGGACGCCTCGCCCAACCTCGGCGGTGACGGCGGCTACACCGGCGGTCTGGGCAACGGCGGGTACAGCGCCGGCCGGGACGGTGGTCTGGACAGCAATGGCCACAGCGGCGCGAATGGGGCTGACCCCGACAACGACTTCGAGATCGACGCCTACGACCGATTCGCGCCTGACTACGCCGACGAACCACCGGCCGCGTACTCCCTGTTCGGCAACGGGCATTCACCAGGCGCGTCGGCCAGCATGCATATCGACCTGGAGGCACGGCTCAATCCGAAGTACACCTTCGAGACCTTCGTACCCGGATCCTCGAACCGTTTCGCCCACGCCGCCGCCGTCGCGGTGGCCGAGGCACCGGCGAAGGCCTACAACCCGCTGTTCATCTATGGCGACTCCGGCCTCGGCAAAACCCACCTGCTGCACGCCATCGGCACCTACGGCCGTCGGCTCGAGCCGACGATGCGGGTGCGTTACGTCTCCAGTGAAGAGTTCACCAACGACTTCATCAACTCGGTCCGGATCAACGACGTCCAGTCCTTCCAGCGCCGGTACCGAGACGTCGATCTGCTGCTAATCGACGACATCCAGTTCCTGGAGCGGGCCGAGCAGACCCAGGAGGCGTTCTTCCATACCTTCAACACCCTGCAGTTGGCCAACAAGCAGATCGTTATCTCCTGCGACCGCAAGCCGGAACAACTGTCGGGCCTGCAAAACCGCCTCGTGACCCGGTTCAAGTCGGGCCTGATCACCGACGTGCAGGCCCCCGATCTCGAGTTGCGCATCGCGATCCTGCGCAAGAAGGCCGCGAAGGACGGGATGACCCTGCAACCGGGTGTCATGGAGTTCATCGCCTCGAAGATCCAGAGCAATATCCGGGAACTCGAGGGCGCGTTGATCCGGGTCGTCGCCTTCGCCTCGCTCAACAAGCAGGAGATCGACCTCAAGCTGGCCGAGATCGTCCTCAAGGACCTGATCTCAGAGTCGGACCGGCCCGAAATCACCGCCTCGATCATCATGGCGGTAACCGCGGAGTACTTCGGCATCAGCATCGACGACCTCACCGGGTCGTCGCGGACCCGGGTATTGGTCACGGCGCGCCAGATCGCCATGTACCTGTGCCGCGAACTCACGGAACTGTCCTTGCCCAAGATCGGCCAGACCTTCGGCGGACGGGACCACACGACGGTGATGCACGCCGAGCGCAAGATCCGGTCCCTGATGACCGAGCGGCGCAATGTCTACAACCAGATCACCGAGCTCACGAGCCGGATCCGCACCCGTGCCCGCTCCTAGTTTCGGTGTCCCCAGAGTGTGGGCAGCAGTGTGGACAAGTCCTGTAATCGGTGTGGACAACATTTTCTTGTCATCTGCCGTCCACCGGGCGGTCGCGGCCGCCCACCGGTTATCGACGGTTCGCCCACAGGCGGGCACCCCGGTCTACCTGGGGCATCGGGGCTTACCCACAGCATCCACAGCCCTGATGAAGAAGATGACAGATATCTATTGAGGAATTCCAACTACTCGAAGTATGTGCCTGGGGATTGTGGATAGGCCGACCCCGGGTTACCCGCGCCCTGGCTCTACAGCAAGATGTTGCAACACAGCCCGACTTCCCACTGACGAGACCGACCGACGACCATTCGACGAAACCGCGACCGGCACCAGCAGAAATGGGGCCGCTGTCACGGCAGCAGCCCAGGAGGATTGATGAAGTTCCGGATCGAGCGCGACGCCCTCGCCGAAGCGGTGGCCTGGTCCGCCCGAAGCCTGCCGGCTCGCCCGGCTGCGCCGGTTCTGGCCGGTTTGCTGCTGGACGTCAGCGACGACCAACTGTCCATCTCGGGGTTCGACTACGAGGTGTCCACCCATGCCAACCTCGAGGTCACGGCCGGCTCCACCGGCCGCGCGCTCGTGTCGGGCCGGTTGCTCGCCGATATTTCCAAGGCATTGCCGGCCCACCCGGTGGAGTTCAGCGCGGACGGATCCCGAGTGAGCATCACGTGTGGGAGCGCGAAGTTCACGCTGCCGACCATGCCCGATGAGGACTATCCCCGGCTGCCCGAGATGCCGACCACCGCAGGCACTGTGTCGAGTTCGGTCTTCGCCCGAGCGGTCGCGCAGGTTGCCATCGCGGCCGGCAAGGACGACACCCTGCCGATGTTGACCGGTGTCCGGATGGAGATCGACGGTGACCGGGTCACCCTTGCGGCGACTGACCGTTACCGCCTCGCGGTGCGAGAGCTCAACTGGGCGCCGAGTTCGGCAACATCGGATGCTCAGGTGCTGGTGCCCGCCCGCACTCTGGCCGACGCGGCCAAGAGCCTCACCGGTGATGCCGAGCTGACCATTGCGCTGTCGGCCTCGGGCGCCGGCGAGGGAATCATCGGCTTCGCCGGTACCGGGCGCCGGACGACCACCCGCCTGCTCGACGCGCAGTTCCCGCCGTACCGCACCTTGCTGCCCTCGGAGTTCTCGGTCACCGCCGAGGTCTCGGTCGCCGCACTGACGGAAGCGGTGAAACGTGTCGCTCTGGTCGCCGACCGGGGCAACCCTGTTCGACTCGACTTCAGCGACGGCGGCCTGACCCTGTCAGCAGGTGGGGATGACGAGGGCAAGGCGGAGGAGAACCTGGAGGTCGACTACGAGGGCGAGCCGATCACTACCGCTTTCAACCCGGCGTTCCTGCTCGAAGGACTCGGCGCTATCGAGGAACCGATGGCCCGGCTGCTGTTCACCACCCCGACCAAGCCGGCGGTGATACGGCCGGCTGGTGCGGCATCCGGTGAAGGCTCGAACTACACCTACTTGATCATGCCGGTACGCCTGCCTGGCTGATCAGCAGGTCTAGGGGTCTGCTGCGGAACCAGCCTGCCGGGTCTACGGTGTGAAGCGATTACAACCTCGGAATGCACCGGGTCCGGTCGGATCTGGGATGGGAGTTGGGCACGGATGGAACTCGGTCTGATCGGTCTCGGCAAAATGGGTGGGAACATGGCCCAGCGCATTCGCAACGGCGGACATACCGTGATCGGATACGACCGCTCCGAATCCTCACCACGCGATGTCACCTCACTCGAGGAGCTGGTGAACAGGTTGGCCGGGCCCCGCGCCATTTGGATCATGGTTCCCGCGGGCGAGCCCACCGACCAGACCATTCAGAGCCTCAAGGAACTGCTGGACGAGGGTGACATCGTCATCGACGGCGGCAACTCCAAGTACACCGACGACGCCATCCACGCCAAGCAGCTGGCCGAGAAGGGCATCGGTTTCGTCGACGCCGGCGTCTCCGGCGGCGTGTGGGGTCTGCAGAACGGCTATGCCTTGATGGTCGGCGGCTCGGCAGCCGATGTCGCGCGGATCCAGCCGGTGTTCGATGCCCTCAAGCCCGAGGGTGGCTCGGGCTTCGTGCATGCCGGACCCGTCGGTGCGGGTCACTTCGCCAAGATGGTGCACAACGGCATCGAGTACGGCATCATGCAAGCCTTCGCCGAAGGCTACGAGCTGATGGCCGCCTCGCCGATCCTGGAAAATGTCACCGAGACCTTCGCCTCGTGGGAGAACGGCACAGTCATTCGTTCCTGGCTGCTCGACCTGGCGGTGCGAGCGCTGCAGGCTGATCCCGGGTTGAAATCGATCAAGGGCTACGCGGCAGATTCCGGCGAAGGCCGTTGGACGGTCGAGGCCGCGATCGAGAATGCGGTTCCGCTGCCAGTGATCACGGCGTCGCTGTACGCCCGGTTCGCTTCCCGCCAGGAGGACTCGCCGGCCATGAAGATGGTGGCCGCATTACGCAACCAGTTCGGCGGCCACGCCGTCGAATCCGCGAGTGACGCCGCACCGGCTCAGCAGGCCGGCGAGGCCGCTCAGACCGTGGCGACCAACAGCCCAGCCTCGTCCTGATCCGCCGGTGCCCAGGGCCGCAGGGCCGTAGGCTCTGACGGGTGTACGTCCAGCACCTCAGCGTCGCCGACTTTCGAAGTTGGCCGCGAGCCGACGTTGCCTTCGAGCCCGGCGCGAGCGTGTTCGTCGGATCCAACGGCCAGGGTAAGACCAACCTGCTCGAGGCGATCGGCTACCTTGCCACTCTCAGCAGCCACCGGGTGGCCTCGGATGGCCCGTTGATCCGGGCTGGAGCCAACCAGGCTGTGGTGCAGGCCGCGGTCGTGCAGGGTGGTCGGCAACTGGTGATCGAAGTCGTCCTGACGCCGGGAAAGGCCAACAAGGCGAAGTTGAACCGGTCTCCGGTACCGCGCCCGCGGGACATTCTGGGCGGCCTCCGTACCGTGCTGTTCGCACCGGAAGATCTGGCCATCGTGCGAGGGGATCCGTCCGAGCGGCGCCGTTTCCTCGACGAGGTATTGGTACAGCGGACGCCGCGGTTGGCCGGCGTCCGTGCCGACTACGACCGGGTGCTCAAGCAACGGGCTGCCCTGTTGAAGTCGGCCGGCGCAGCCCGGCGGTCAGGGGGAAGTGGTGATCTCCGGACGCTGGACGTATGGGACGGGCACCTGGCCGACCATGGTGCGGTGCTGCTGGCAGCCCGGATGGAATTGGTCGACGCGTTACGGCCGTACGCCGAGGAGGCCTATTCCCGGATCGCGCCTGAGGTCCGCCCGAACGCCACGGCGTCGCCGTTCGGGCTACGTTATGTCAGCTCCATCGACGGTGCGCTGCCCCGCGATGAGGGCGGTGCGTCCGACGCTTCCAACATTCCGGACGTCACGGTGCTCAGCGCGATGCTGTTGTCCGAACTGGCCCGGGTCCGACCGCAGGAACTCGAACGCGGTGTGACGCTCATCGGGCCGCACCGCGATGATCTGGATCTGAGCCTGAACGACCTGCCGCTGCGCGGCTATGCCAGCCATGGCGAAGGCTGGTCAGCGGCGCTCGCGCTCCGGTTGGCCTGTTTCGACCTGCTGTCCTCCGACGGGGCAGAACCGGTGCTCATCCTCGACGACGTGTTCGCCGAGCTGGACACCGCGCGGCGGGATCAACTTGCTTCGATCGCCGCGAAGGCGGAGCAGGTCCTGATCTCATCCGCGGTGGTCGGGGATGTTCCCGCACAGCTCGTCGGGGCTCGTTACGACGTGGCCGACGGCGAGGTGCGCCGTGTCCGGTGAAGCCGTGTCCGGTAAAGGCGGTCCCGGAGAGGATATCCACAGAACGGAACCACAACATCCGGACAATACCGACAGGTTATCCCCAGATAGCAGCCTGTTATCCCCAGAAGACTGTGGACAGCAGGGTGACGCAGGCGACATGGCCGCGGACGCGCTTCATGCCGCTCGCTCCATTGCCTCGGGTATCGGGGGTCCGAACGACACCAGCCGCGCAGGCCGCATGGTGCGCCGTCGTAGGCGGCGACGGCAGAATTATGACGGCCCCAGCTACAGCGGTTCCGGTCCGGATGACCGGGATCCCACCTCGATCGGGGCGATCGTGGGTAAGGCCGTTCCGGAATTGGGCTGGGTGGGACCGCTGGCCGAGGCCCGGCTAATGGGTCAATGGGCCACCGTTGTCGGCCCGGAGATAGCTGCGCGCTGCCACCCGGTCAGCCTGGTAGACGGCCAGCTGAAGGTGTCGGCGGAATCAACGGCCTGGGCCACCCAGTTGAGACTGATGGCGCCCCAGATCTTGGCCAAGATCACCGCAGATCTGCCGCGGGGACTCGTGAAGCGCATCCTTATCACCGGTCCGGCCGCGCCCAGCTGGAAGCGGGGTCCGTGGTCATCTCGCGGGCGCGGGCCGCGAGATACCTACGGATGAGTGCACCCGGGTTCACCCACCCCGCCGAGGCCATCAAGAGCGTGATGGGGTGCCGCTGAGTAAGCCCAATGCCGTTTCGTCAAGCCCTCCCTCGTGTCTGGAGACAACACCGGCTGGAAAATCGCTCTGTGACGCGTACAGCCGCGTTGCGGGCGGTATTTGGCCTACCGACCTAGTAGACTGAAGAGGTTCACTCCCGGTATCAGCCGCTGAACGCCACGCTGAGCGCCTTTCGACGCCTCAGCCGCGCCCAGTGGCTGCCGGTCGGATTGCCAGCCGGAGCGGTGCCGGCCCGGATTCGCCGGTGCGGTCTCGTTCCGGAGTGACCAACCATCGATTGAAGGAGTAATCAGTGGCGGCTAAGGCTGCGTCAACTTACGGAGCG
>JAVEET010000056.1 GCA_030840295.1 Pseudonocardiales bacterium | reverse complement strand
GTGACTTGCCCTCGAGACCAGCTGCGTCCCAGTTCACCTCACCGGCGTAAAGCACTCCGTTGCGACCGCGACCGATGTCGATGAAGGCGGCTTCCATGGACGGCAGCACGTTCTGGACACGACCGAGGTAGACGTTGCCGACCGCGCTGGATGCGCTGGCACGGGTGACGTAGTGCTCGACCAGGATGTCGTCCTCGAGCACGGCGATCTGCGTCCGGTCACCGGTCTGGCGAACGGCCATCACTCGATCGACGGCCTCCCGACGGGCGAGGAACTCGGCCTC
Organism: Pseudonocardiales bacterium; assembly: GCA_030840295.1. Taxonomy (GTDB): domain Bacteria; phylum Actinomycetota; class Actinomycetes; order Mycobacteriales; family Jatrophihabitantaceae; genus Jatrophihabitans_A. The sequence continues at coordinate 5,055 of JAVEET010000056.1, read as the reverse complement.
AGTCAGGATCGGCGCGCGACGCCGTCCGGTGTCCCGATTGTCACGACGTCGCTGACGCTTGGCCTCAAGCCGGGTCGAGCCCTTGACGCCACGCACTCCATCGGAGTCTGCCTCACCCCCGCGTCCGCCACCGGAGGAACGCGCCTCGCGCACGTGGACCACGGTGTTGGGCGGATCGTCGTCGGCGCCGGTATCCGGTCCAGCGGCGTCGTCACTGCCGGACGAGCGGCGCCGACGGCGCCGGCGGCGGGCACTGGCCGACAGTGCGGCCTCGGCAACCTCCTCCGCGTGATCGACCTCGTCTTCTACATCGTCGTCGTTCTCGATCGAATCGAGCAGCGCGGCCTCGGCCACGCTGTCCTCGGAGGTCTTGTCGGTGCTGTCGCTCTGGTTGTCGCCGGTACGGCTGCCCCGCCCGCGGCGTCCACGACGACGGCGGCGGCGGCCGTTGCCGCCATCGCCGGATTCATCGCCGGATTCGTCGCCGGATTCGTCGCCGGATTCGGTGTCGTTGCCGTCGGATTCCGGAGCATCCGGGTCGACAACGTCCTTGACCGTGCTCGTCGGCGACGTCGGCTCGCCAGCACCGGCGCCGGTCTGATTCTCGCCGTCATCGACCAGGCCAGGCTGAGCGGCGGCTGCCTCGGCCAGGCTGGCGCTCGCTTTGGCCGAAGTACGGCGGCGGCGTGGCGCCGGAGCCGATTCTGATGGCGGCTGGAAGAGTACGGAGGGCGCAGCGGGAGCCACGACTGCTGCGATCTCAGCTGCCGCAACCTCGGCTGCGGGGACATCAGTTGCTGCGAGATCAGCTGCCGGAACGTGAGCTGCGGGGATCTCCGATCCGGCTTCCGTTGTCTCGACCGCGGTGGAGGCAGCCTTGCTGGCGCGCTTGCGCGGTGTCCGCTTAGGCGGCGCCGCAGGCTCAGTGGCGCCGGGCTCACCGTCGGATCCGCCGTTGTCGATCGTGGCGGGCGCCGTCACTGCGGGTGCCTGCCCTGACCCGGAGTCGTTGACGGATGAGGCGGCGACGGTGGCTGGGGCGACCTTCTTCGGAGCGGCCTTGCGGGGCCGCGCCGCTTTCTTGGGGCGCTCGGCGCTGGTATCGGCCACCGATGTCCCTGCCACAGGGATGCCGGCGTCGGGCGCAGTTTCGGCCGGTGCATCAGCACCGTGACCTCCCGCGGCCTCGTTGGCCACTACCTTGCGGCCGGTCCTGGCGGATCCGGCCTTGACGGCGCCGACTTTGGTGCCTGCGGCCTTCACGCCACGGCTGCTGCCGGTTTCGGGTTCGGTGGCTGCTCGTCCGGTGGCTGCGGGTTCGGTGGCTCCGGTTGGGATGACTCCGGTCGGGATGGCTCCGGTCGGGATGGCTCCGTCGGCGGTCGCCGCCTTGCGGGGAGTTCGCTTGGCCGGGGTCTTGCGGACCGCCTTCTTCGGCGCGGCGGAGCCGCCATCAGATCTGGCTTCAGCGGCGGGGGGCTGTTCTGAGGTGGGGTTCTCTTCGTTGTCGAGCATGTGCTCGTGCTGCTCCTGTCTGATCGCCGGGGCAGCTGGCCGGGTCTTGTCCTCGGTCAGCGGCCGCACAGCGACATCGTGGCAACCCACCCTCGAGCGGGCTGCAAAGTCTTCTCGTCGCCTGTCAGCGGGTGCCGACGGGCGTTTGATTGTTCACAAACTGAGTGATGCCTAACGGATCGCCCACTGCGCCGGCCTCATCGATCGGTCCCTGCGCCAGTCTCGTCGCCCTGGGGGGCTGAGACGGGGCGAAACCGGCGACGGACTGCAACGCCGTGAGCACATCGTCGGGTCGAACGGTCGGGGTCACCTGCCGTACCACCATATCGAGTATCGCACGTCCTGGACCCGATCCGTCGCCAAGGCCTCTTGCGGCCTGGCCCGGAGCGGGCGCTTCAGTGCCGCTCGGCTCTCCCGCATTCGACGCCGGGGAGCTCGAGATCGAGAGGCTGACCCACACGATGGCTGCCCGCGCATCCAGGCTGCGCTTGCCGTCTTTGGTTAAACGGTCTACGAGGACGGTTTCTTCCGCGAGCAGCGCCGCCACCGCGGCGGGCAGGCCGTCGGCGGCATCTCCGAACTCCAATTGCCAGCGGGACCCATGGATCTGGTCCGCCAGCGACCCGGCAGGGCATTGGGCCACGTCGCGCGCCGCCACGATGTCCAGGCCCGCTGGCAAAACCGCATCGATGGCCGCTCGGACCTGCTCCGGATCCTGGCGCTCGGCCAGCGCGATCTCGAGGTACTCCGCCTCCGAACCAACTCCGGTGGGCGCCGCGCCCACGTAGCTGATCTTGGGGTGGGGGTGGAAACCAGCCGAGTAGGCCATCGGGATCTCGGCCCGGCGCAGCGAACGCTCGAACGCTCGCGCAAAATCACGGTGCGAGGAGAACCGCATCCGCCCCCGCTTGGCATAGCGAAGGCGGATCCGCTGCACTATCGGCGGAGGTGGCGGTCCCTCAGGTTGACGTCGACTCACCCGCCCATTGTCTCAGTGCACATCGACAACGAGTGACGCGCGCCCGAGCGGGGCAGCTCAGCGCCTGGCGGCCAGCGGCAGCAGGGTCTTGCCGGTGGGACCGACCTGGATATCGGTTCCCATGGTCGGGCACACGCCGCAGTCGAAGCACGGCGTCCACCGGCAGTCGTCCTGCTCGTAGCCGGTCAGCGCGTCCTGCCAGTCGTCCCACAACCATTGTTTGTCCAGGCCCGAGTCGAGGTGGTCCCACGGCAGCACCTCGTCGACATCGCGCTCCCGGGTCGTGAAGAACGGCACGTCGACGGGCTGGCCGGCGAAGGCGACGTCCGCGGCGGACATCCAACGGGCAAAGGAGAAGTGTTCGCTCCACCCGTCGAATCGGGCCCCGTCGCGCCACGCCTGCTCGATGACGGCACCGACGCGTCGATCACCGCGCGACAACAAACCCTCCACAAGCGACGGCTCACCGTCGTGATAGCGCATGCCGATGTTGCGCCCCAGCGACTTGTCGGAGTTGATGGCGGCGCGCAGTTTGCGTAACCGATTGTCGATGACCTCGGGCGCTGCCTGGGCGGCCCATTGAAACGGCGTATGCGGCTTGGGCACGAAGCCGCCGATGGAGACGGTCGCTTTGATGTCGCGCGAACCCGTGGCCTTTCGGCCGGCCCGGATGACGTCCTGCGCCATCGTGGCGATCTCGAGGACATCCTCATCCGTCTCGGTGGGCAGCCCGCACATGAAGTACAACTTCACCTGACGCCAGCCTTGCGAATACGCCGCACTAACGGTGTTGATCAGGTCGTCGTGACTGACCATCTTGTTGATGACACGACGCAACCGCTCCGAGCCACCTTCGGGGGCAAAGGTCAAACCGGAGCGCCGGCCGTTGCGGGAGAACTCGTTGGCCAGATCGATGTTGAAGGCGTCCACCCGGGTCGAGGGCAATGACAGCGAGACCCGGGATTCCTCATACCGGTCGGCCAGTTGCTTGGACAGCGGCGCAATCTCGGAATGGTCGGCGCTGGAAAGGGAAAGTAGCCCGACCTCTTCGAAGCCGGTGGCGGCCAGGCCCGCCTCCACCATCGCACCGATGCCTTCGATCGAACGCTCGCGCACCGGCCGGGTGATCATGCCAGCCTGGCAGAACCGGCAGCCACGGGTGCAGCCACGAAAGATCTCCACCGACATCCGTTCATGCACGGTTTCGGCCAACGGCACCAGCGGAGTCTTGGGATAAGGCCATTCATCGAGATCCATGACGGTGTGTTTGCTTACCCGCGCCGGAACCCGCGTACGGTTCGGCGTCACTTCGGCCAACTGGCCGTCCGGCCGGTAGGAAACGTCGTAGAACCGCGGGATGTACACGCCGCCCGTTTCGGCCAGCCGGGTCAGCAGTTCGTCCCGGCCCCCGGGGGATCCCTCGGCTTTGAAGGCCGCGATGACACCGGTGATCGCCCCGACCACCTGCTCCCCGTCGCCGAGCACGGCGGCATCGATGAAGTCGGCGATCGGCTCCGGGTTGAATGCCGCGTGCCCGCCCGCCAACACGATCGGATGGCTGTCGTCACGATCGGCGGCATGCAACGGGATCTGGGCCAGGTCGAGCGCGGCCAGCATGTTCGTGTAGCCCAGCTCGGTGGAGAAGGAGATACCCAGCACGTCGAAGGCACCGACCGGACGGTGGCCGTCCACGGTGAACTGGGGCAACCCGTTCAGCCTGAGCAACTGCTCCAGATCCGGCCACACCGAGTAGGTGCGTTCGGCCAGCGCGTCCGGTCGCTCATTGAGTACTTCGTAGAGGATCTGTATGCCTTGGTTGGGCAGGCCGACCTCGTAGGCGTCGGGATACATCAGAGCCCAGTGCACACTGACCGAATCCCAGTCCTTCGTCCGGGCGTTCAACTCACCACCGACGTATTGGATGGGCTTGCTGACCTGCATCAGCAGCGGTTCCAGCCGGTCGAACAGGGAATCAGCGGTATTTGCACTCACGCTGACTCATGCTACGTGGCTCTGCCCCTCTGAAACCGCCACCGCGGTGCTCAGCCGGTCCAAGCCGTTTGCCTCGTCAGTGTGGGTGTTCCAACCGACGACGTCGCCGGTCGCACCTTGCAGACCCACCTCGGCCTTGAGCAGCGTCGCCAGGTCGGTCATCGCGTTGCCGAAGTTGCCGGCCGGATAACCGGCCGGGTGGCCCTGGCTGGCCGAGCGGCGGGCAGTTTCGGCGGTGGCAAGCGCGTCGAGGGTCGATGGGACGTCTTCGCCGAGTGGTCCCGGCATAGCCCGATAAAGCGCGCGGATCGCCGTCTTGGCCTGTGGCGCGATTCCGGCCCAGCCAGGGAAGGTGACGGACTTCAGCGAACCCATGACCAGCTTGGCTTGATCGCCGGACATCGAGACCGGCATGGCTGATCCCTGCGACACCGCGCGAAAGGCCGGACGGCAAGCGGTTACTGCTGGCGTCGGCGATGGATAGCTTGCAACAAGCCGATCGCCAGGCCCTGGGCGAACATCGAGGAGCCGCCGTAGGACACGAAGGGCAACGGCAGGCCGGTCACCGG
>JAVEET010000014.1 GCA_030840295.1 Pseudonocardiales bacterium | reverse complement strand
CCTATACCTGCGCCGTCTATCCCAAGCCGGACGCCAGCCTGGAAGAGGCGCAGGAGGAGAAGTTCGACCTCGTCGCCCGCAAGCTCGGTCTGGAAGCGGGAATGCGTCTGCTCGACATCGGCTGTGGTTGGGGGGGCATGGTCCGGCACGCGGCCAAGCACTACGGGGTGAAGGCGGTGGGTGTCACGCTGTCGGCCGAGCAGGCAAAGTGGGCCCAGGCCGAGATCGAGCGACAGGGGCTGGCCGGATCGGCCGAGGTGCTGCATTCCGATTACCGGGACGCGCCTGGTCGCGACTATGACGCGGTGTCATCCATCGGGCTGCTCGAACACGTCGGCGTCCGCAACTACCCCGCCTACTTCTCCTTCATCAACGACCGGCTGCGCGACGGTGGCCGGCTGCTGAATCACTGCATCACGCGTCCGGACAACAAGCAACGCGCGCTGCCCGGTCTGTTCATCGACCGCTATGTCTTTCCCGACGGGGAATTGACGGGATCCGGCCGGATCATCACCGAGGCCCAGAACGCCGGGCTGGAGGTCCGGCATGAGGAGAATCTGCGTGAGCACTATGCGCTGACTCTCAAAGCCTGGTGCGAGAACCTCGAACGCAACTGGGACGCCTGCGTGACCGATGTAGGTGACGCGACCGCACGGGTGTGGGGCCTGTACATGGCAGGTTCGCGATTGGGCTTCGAAACCAACGGGATCCAACTGCACCAGGTGCTGGCAGTGAAGGTTGCCGCGGATGGCAACGCGTCCTTCCCGCTGCGCCCCACCTTCGGCCCGTAGTCCACCAAGCCGGTAGTCCACCAAGCCCGTAGTCCACCAAGCGGTCTCGCAATCGGGCACTGGGTGTTCTCGGCAGCCGCAGGCTAGCGGCCCGCGGCTGAGTCCGCCTCGCGCGCTTTGAGGGCGCGGACCACATCGGCCCGACCCTCGGACACCAGCCGACGTAACGGGGCTGGATGCGACGGGTCGGCGAGGAACTCATCGGCCAACCGAACGGTCTCGGCCGTGATCGCTGTCGACCAGCTCGGGAACAGTCCGACGATGACGTCCTGGGCCATCTCCGAACTCCGTCGGTGCCAGACTTCGGCCGCACCCGCGAAGTATTTCGCCGGATAGTCGACCAGCAAATGCCCTTGTAGCGGATGGGAAAAACCGATGATGGTGGCTCGCATGACGGCGTTGCTCAGGTTGTCGTCATAGAACGCGGCGTGCCAGGCCGCCGCCTTGGCCTCGGGCGTGGGGATCAACGCCCGCGCGGTCGCCGCGGCTCGGATACCGGCCGAGGTCCGGTCCCGCTCACCTTCAGCCTCGATCGCCTCGTTACCCAGCATGCCGCGCGCCACCAACGACTGCACGATCGCCCACCGCAGGTCGGTGTCCAGGGCCAATCCGTCGAGGGTCTCGGAGCCGTCGAGCAGGCGCGCTCCGAACGCCGCCTGTTCGGCAGTGCTGGCGGCCGAGATGGCGGCATGCACCCAGGCCAGCTGATGGTCCGAGCCCGCCTGCGCTGAACGCGCAACCTCGATCGCGACGTCGGCGAAGTGGGCGCGGCCGGTCGGTGCCCAATCGGGTTCGGCGTAGATCTCCAGGGCCCGCAACAGCTGCCGGTGTGCCGACTGGACGACGCCGATCCGGGACTCGGTCGGTGCGCCCGCAATGACCAGATCCAAGTAGTCCCGGGCCGCGAGTTCACCGTCGCGAACCATGTCCCACGCCGCCACCCAGCACACCGCACGGGTCAGCGAGTCGGTCAGGGCCCCCAGACCACCGGACCGCAACGTCTGCAGGCTGTGTGCGTCCAGCCGCAGCTTGCAGTAGGTGAGGTCGTCGTCGTTGGCGATGATGAGGTCACCTCGCGGCACCCCGATCAGCTGGTCGACCTCGGTGCGTTCACCCTCCACATCCAGCTCGATCCGCTCGGTGCGAACCAGCCGGCCCTGTTCGTCATAGGAATACAGCCCGACCGCCAGCCGATGCGGCCGCAGGACGTTGTCCTTGGCGGTGACCGTCGGGGCATCCTGAACCAGCGCGAAGGAGGTGAAATTGCCGTGCTCGTCGAGGCCGTACTCGGGAGTGATCGTGTTCAGCCCGGACGTCTCCAGCCACACTTTCGACCAGTCCGACAATTCGCGCCCCGACGCCGCGTCGAGAGCGGCCAGGAAGTCGGAAAGGGTGGTGTTGCCGTAGGCGTTGTCGGCGAAGTATTGCCTGACACCGGCAAGGAATTCGTCGATACCCACATAGGCTGTGAGTTGTTTGAGGACGCTGGCACCCTTGGCGTAGGTGATCCCGTCGAAGTTCACCTCGACCGCTTCGGCATCCGGGATATCGCAGGCGATCGGGTGGGTGGAGGGCAGCTGGTCCTGCCGGTACGCCCAGGTCTTGTCCACGTTGGTGAAGGTCGTCCAGGCGTCAGTCCATCGGGTTGCCTGCGACTGTGAGATGGTGGCGGCCCAGTCGGCGAAGGACTCGTTCAACCACAGGTCGTCGAACCACTTCATGGTGACCAGGTCGCCGAACCACATGTGCGCCATCTCGTGCAGGATCGTGCCGGCGCGCCGCTCAAACCTGGCGTCGGTGACCCGGCTGCGGAACACATAGTCCTCGAGGAAGGTCACGCAGCCCGCGTTCTCCATCGCCCCGGCGTTGAATTCCGGCACGAACAGCTGGTCGTACTTGCCGAACGCGTAACGCACGCCGAAGTTGGTGTGATACCAATCGAAACCCCGCTTGGTGATGTCGAACAGTTCAGCGGTGTCGAAGAACTCTCCCAGTGACCGGCGGCAGTACAGGCCCAGATCGATGCCGTCGTGATGATCGCGGGCTTCGAAGTACGGGCCGGCGACGAGGGCAGTGATGTAGGTGCTCATTCGCGGCGTTGTCGCGAAGTGCACGGTCTTGGTCTCGTCGTCGTCCTCGACCTCGGTCACGGCGCCGTTGGATACGACGGTCCAGTGCGCGGGCGCGGTGACGTGCAAGGAGAAGGTGCCCTTGATGTCGGGCTGGTCGAAACACGCGTACATCCGCTTGGAGTCGGTCGTCTCGAACTGGGTGTACAGGTACACCTCGTCATCGACCGGGTCGGTGAAGCGGTGCAATCCCTGACCGATCGTGGTGTATAGCAGGTCCGCGTCGACGACCAGCACGTTCTCGGCAGCCAGGTCGGGCAACACGATGCCGCCGTCGGGCTCATAATTGCTGACGTCCACCGGCTTGCCGTTGAGGTTCACCTCGTGGAATCGCTCGGCGACCACATCGATGAACGTCGAGGCGCTCGGGCGGGACGCTGTGAACCTGACCGTTGTTCGCGAACGGAACGAGTGATCGCTCGGGCCGCCATCGGCGTTGGTGAGGTCGAGCACCACGTCATAGGATTCGACGCGAAGCAGGTCCGCCCGCAGCCGGGCGTCCTCGCGGGTCAGATTGGGGACCCGGACGGTGTTTCCGTCGAGCCGTTCGGCGCGCACATCATCGGGCACGGAATGACGCTCCTCGGTGGGGTGTTGGTCCTAATCGAAAGTTAGTCTTTCACGATCCGTTCGATACTTGGGAGTCAGACATGAACGCTGCCACCGACCGAGGTGCCGTCCACACCGGCCGAGCCAAGGTCGAACTCTGGTTCGATCCGGCCTGTCCGTTCGCGTGGGTGACCTCGCGGTGGATCCTGGAGGTCGAGAAGCAACGGGACCTCGACCTGAGCTTCCGCGTGATGTCCCTGTCCGTGCTCAATGAGGGCCGCGAGCTCCCCAAGGATTACCAGGACCTGATGGTCAGGGCCAAGGGCCCGGTTCGAGTGGCCATCGCCGCCGAACAGCACTCCGGCACCGCCGTATTGCGTGACCTGTACACCGCGTTGGGGACCAAGCGGCACAACGAGGGCCGCGAGCTGGATCGTGCCGCCATCATCGAGGCCTTGACGGAGGTCGGATTGCCGGCCGAACTGGCCGATGCGGCCGACTCCGACGAGTACGACGAGGCGCTCGATAAGTCCCATCACGAGGGCATGGACGCAGTCGGCATGGACGTGGGCACGCCAGTGCTGCACGTGGACGGCGTTGCGTTCTTCGGACCGGTGCTGACTCGGATCCCGCGCGGCGAGGAAGCTTTGCAGGTATGGGACGGCAGCCGCCTGCTGGCCGGCTACCCCTACTTCTTCGAGCTCAAGCGCACCCGGACCGAATCGCCCCGTTTCGACTGATCCGATGGCCCAGATCTTCCATCTGGTCGGTGCGGCCGAATGGCGCGCGGCATGTGAGGTAGGGCGGTACGCGCCGGAGTCGCTGGCCTCGGACGGTTTCGTCCACTTCTCCTATCGCCACCAGGTGGCGGGTACCGCCAACAACCTTTATGGCGATCGCCAGGATCTTATCGTGATCGAGGTCGACCCGGCGCTGTTGGGAGAACCGGTCGTCGACGAGGATTTGTACGGCATGGGCGAAGTCTTTCCGCACGTCTATGGCGCGATCCCGACCAGCGCCGCCGTGGCCGAGCACAGTCTCAGCCGCACGGCCGGGGGAGAGCTGACCTTCGGCTGATCAGCCTCGGCGGTGGCCGAACCGGTCGCGCAGCTGCGGATCGGTCAGGAACCACGGTTCCTCGTAAGCACCTGCGGAAGCGCCGCCGGCCCCGGCGCGATCGCCCCGGTCGACCTGACCGGCGTCGGCCCTGGCTGCCTCCCGCGCATCGGCCTGAACCCAGCGACGAAAGATCAGGATCAGGAACGGCAGGTCGAGTAGTTCGGCTACGCACCACAGGATCCCGCCGGCGAACTGCTGATCGTGCAACCAGTTCGGCCGGCCCAGCCCTGGTGTGCGCAGGTCGAAGAACGAGGTCACCGGGTGGGTGGAGAGCCGCATCACGATCCCGGGGATGGCATCGACGAGCAGTTCGACGAAGCCGACAGCGATCGCGGCCCCGATGGCGAGTGAGCTGCTCGTGGCGTCCGTGCTGATGAGTGGCAAGACGATCAACAATCCGACGATCAGCATCGCCGCCTGGATCAGCCAGCCGGCCGGTGCATTGCTGATAGCCCAACCCGGCACCGGTCCGAACAGAAACGCCACGGAGGCCAGTGGAATCAGAGCCGCACCGACCACGGGCGAGGAAAACAGCCGGCCGATGCCGGTATCGGCAAGTCGGGTGAGCCGCAGGCGCCCCGGTGTGCTGCGGGCAAGCTCGATCGGTTGACCGGCGAGCAGCGGTATCGGTAGTACCAGCAACAGCAGCAGCGCCTGACTAAGCCAGACCCAGAACAGCCGGTGGGTTTCCGCCGCGAGCCCCCCGTCGGTCACCGCGAGCACCAGAACCAACCCCACCACGAACGAAAGCGTCCGGTGCTTCGGCCACCGCGACTCCCCGCGAAGCGCTTGCAGTCCTCTGACATACCAGAACAGTGCGGCGAGGCATCCGATCAGCAGGACGGGCTGGACCTCGAGGAACGACACCCCCGCATTGTGCTCCGCTTGGGGACTGGCACCATTCCCCCATGCGCGTCTACCTGGGAAGTGACCATGCCGGCTTCGAGCTCAAGGGCGCACTGATTGCGCGCCTGACCGAGTCCGGGCGCGAGGCCGTTGACTGCGGTCCGAGCGAGTACGTGGCCACCGACGATTACCCGACCCATTGCATTGCCGCGGCGTTGCGGGTGGCCGCAGACCCGGGCAGCCTGGGCATCGTCATCGGTGGCTCGGGCAACGGCGAACAGATCGCGGCGAACAAGGTCCGTGGCATCCGCGCCGCCCTCGCCTACGACCTCGAGACCGCCAGGCTCGGCCGCCAGCACAACGACGCGAACGT
>JAVEET010000374.1 GCA_030840295.1 Pseudonocardiales bacterium | reverse complement strand
CGTTCTTTGGTGGGTCTCTCTATTTGTTCGGCCTTGAACGCTGCTTGTTCGGCCTTGAACGCTGCGGATTTGGGAGGAGAGAGCGAAGCGACCGACGGCTCCCGCCACCCCGACCAGCAAAAATGGGCCCGCCAGCGATGCTGGCGGGCTCATTTTCGTTGAGGTGCAGCAGCAAAGTGCAGCAGTAGGACGTCCAACCAAACCTCCGCAGCCATTCGCGGAGGCGTGCCGACCACCAGACGTCCACGTAGGGGTGTCAGCAAATAGGCACGCCACATCCGTCTGCACGGCCGCCCGTGAGCTGATTGAAGCCCGGCAATCGCTCAGATGGGACGATCTTTGCGGCGCTTCAAAGTGCTTTGCACTCGGCCAATTTGCACTCGGCCCACTAGCAGCGGATGGTGCCTGCGGCGGTCTCCGCACATCTTGGGCTCTTCCGGCGCACTGGGGCAGCTGCGGCTCGGTCAGCGACGCACCAACGCCCTTACCAGCTCCTGTCCACGCGTGTTCTCGGGCAGCTCCGGTCGTTGTCCGAGGGCGCGGACAGCGGCATGCACCTCGTGCTGCTAGCGGTCGAGTTTGGCGTGTTGCCTCGCGGCGTCCGCACCCGGGCGCAGCCACGGCGGCAGTGGGAGGCCGATGTGGTTCGGGTACTGGATCGCAGTCCGCGCCGGTTGCTCGACGAGGTACTGCAAGCGGCGGGCGGCATCGACATGATCGCCGGTCCACACAAGGCGCGCGGTGTGCGCCTTGACGGAGGCGTCCGGCGCGGACACCCACTTGAGATCCTGGCTCAGGGCCTCCACCAACCGGCTCGAGGACGCCCCATCCGGCGGGAACGGGCGCGGGACCGTGCCTGCTCCGGTCATGGCTTGCGCCATCGCGGCGAACCAGTTGGTCACCCGCTCCGTGGTGACGAGCAGCTCGAGCTGGGCCCGGGGGGTATCGATCCGGGCCGGCCCCGCACCGGCCCAGAGGTCGGAGACCGCCTCGGCGGTCAGCCGCAGCCCTGCCACCCCGGTCAGCAGAGCTGCGACCTCGGCGAGCCGGAGCCGCTTGTTGCCGCGCTCGGCCAGGTACTCCCGAAACGCGTCGTCGAGACGGCGGGCCGCGGCCGCCGTCCGCGACCTGGCCGCGTCGACCTCCTCCGCTGATGTGTCGACTGTGGTGCCGTTCTCGGCGGCGGTGCGCAGATACGCCGCGCACTCCGCATAGGCCTCGGCCAGAGCTTGCCGCAGAGCCCCCGCCGCACCCCGCGGCCAGAACAGCGCCCCGACGACCAGGCTCACGGCGCAGCCGACGGCTACGTCCTCAATCCGCACCAGCCCGACCTGCCACCCCGCCGGGCTGACGATGTTGAACAGGATCAGCAGAGCAACGCTGAACCCCGCCTGTCCGGCCGTGAACGAGACCGCCGGCGCGATTCCGGCGACCAGGATCGCGACGGGCAGCATCATCCACAGCAGCACGGGGTTCGTACCGAGTACGAGCACCAGCACGCCGCCGATCACGAATCCGATCGTCGTCCCGACCAGCCCCCGGACGACGCTCTGCCCGGTACTTAGAGCGTTGGAGCGCAGCACCGACAGCGCGCCGAGCACGATCCAGAACGAGTGCTGAGCCCCGCTCCGATCCGCCACCAGGACAGCGCCGCTGAGCGCGATCGCGCCGCGGAGGCTGTTGCGCAGCCACACCGAGTGCGGCTCGACGTGCGCGAGCGCCCGCTCCTGCGCCGAGGCGATCGGCCCGGCCAGCCCCCGCGGCTGCCGGCCGAAAAGCTTTTGCCACCAGGTTCGCTGCTCCGCGGCCGTAACAATCGCGATGTTCTCGGCGATCGCCATAACGGCGAAGGAAAGCTCCTGCGCACGGAAACTCGGGCTCAGCAAGGTGACGAGATCCTCGGCGGCGCGCCCGTCGCCCGGCAACTCCACGGCGGCGATGGCCACCGTCTCCATCGCCCGGCTGGCACGCGCGAGGTCGTCAAGATGGTCCTGCAAGCTGTCCTGCGGCGGCTCCTGGAGCGCGAGTGCCTTGCCGGCGTGGTCGAGCAGGACCGCGGCCGCCATCTTCACCCCACGGACCGTCGGGTCCGCCCGCGGCCGATGCCGGGCCACAGCCGCGTTGTCCAGGATCACGCCTAGCCAGACGACCTCGTCGACCAGCCGGACGACGGCGCGCGTCGCCGTGGTCAGCCCGGACGGCCGGTACGGCGTCGCCAGGAAGGTAGTCCGCAGCTTGGCAACGGCAGCATTCGCGCGGGCGACCGCCTCCTCGACATCCTCGGCCTCCTCGCCGTGCCACCTCGCGACCTCGGCGGTCAAGCGCGCGGACAGCTGGCGGCACGCCTGCGCGGCGGCATCGCGCAGCGGCTCGGAGCGGGGCGCCGGCCACAGGAGGGTGACGGCAGGAAGCGACACGACGCCGGCCAACAGCCAGCCGAGCAGCCGATCCGGGATCGCCGCCGGAGCGGCCGGGGTAGCGACCGGCAGGATGAAGCTCAGCAGGGTCGACGTACTCGCCGCGGCCAGCGCCGAGCTCACCACTCCGGCGAAGAGCACTAGGAACCCGACGACGAACATGGCGATCGCGGCGACCCAGGGAGTGCGCGAGACCAGCGTGGCGAGGGCGATGAGCACGCAGCCGATCGCGACCAGCGAGATCTGCGCAGCCAGCCGCTCGGCGAGTGTGCCCCCGAAGTCCGCGAGCAGCAGCATCGCGAACGACCCGAAGGCGGCGAAGGTGGCCACGTCCGGGTTCCCAATGACCTGCGATCCGAGCGCGAACAGGGCCGGCATGACGATCGCTGTCCGTGCCGCGCGCCGTGTCGCGCGTAGGTCGCCGTCGCGAGCGAGCAGCCACAGGCTAACCCTGCCCACCCCTCACCTCCGCTCCGTAGGAAGACCATCCTCCGGAGCCCCAGCCGGTGCGGTCAAGCAGGAGGCCCGCCGCAGATGCGCGCATCTCCGTCGTTCTGCGCTCCGACAGGGTCCAGCTCCCGCTTCCAGATGGATCCTCAGGCGTCGCCGGAACGCACTCTCAGATCGACATGAGTGTGTTCGAGCAGTCGGTCGTCCGTACCTGAGGGCGTGGGCCAAAGGGACGGACGAGCCTGTGTGGATCGGCAAGCTGCTGCACTCAAGGCGTGAGCCGAGCGCTTGCCGGATCGACCTGGGCGTGAACGGCCGACCCATCCGCTGACCGCGCCGAGGCTACCGTAGGCTCCCGCCGACAAGATCAATAACCAGAGGTCGGCGGATATTATGACTGTGCGTAATGCTGGAACGCTTCGACGCAGCTCGTTGGGGGCCGCCGGAGCCCTATCGGCGCTGCTCGTGGGCGGCGGGATCCTGCTTGCTGCCCCGGCCGGGGCAGCGCCCACCCTGTCGCCCGGCTGTGTGCTCACGTCGGCCACGGTGGTGACCTGCACCTACGCGGTTCCAGGTGTCACATCGACCGTCACGATTCCCACGGGCACGATCTCGGCACAGGTGACCGCGATCGGCGGCGCGGGCGGCGACGACCAGATTGGCGGCGGGGCCGGTGGCCAGGGCGACCTCGTCACCGGAGCCCTTGACCTGAGCGGGCTGAGCACCCTCTACGCGGTGGTCGGCGGCGACGGCACATCCCTTACGTGGACCAACGCGCTCAGCTTCGGCCCTATCCCGGGCGGCGCCAACGGCGGCGGCGATGGACACAGTGACTTCGGTAGCGGTGGGGCCGGCGGCGGGGGCGCCTCGGACGTGCGCACCGCCCCGACCGATCTGTCGACGCGCATCGTGGTCGCGGGCGCCGGTGGGGGCGCGTCACAACAGGCCGGTGCTGGCGCCGGACTGGACGCAGCGCCTTATGGCGGAGATCCCGGACGCAACGGCACGGCCGGCACCGCGACTGGCCCGGGCAATAACGGTTACAGCTCGGCGCCCGGAGCCCTCGGCCAGGGCGGCAGCGCCGGCTTCAATGGCGCGGGCGGCGGAGCGGGACTCTGGGGCGGCGGTGGCAGCAACCAAACCGGTGCCGGCGGCGGGGGCGGATCGTCCCTCGTGCCAACTGGCGGCTCGGCCAGCCTGACGACCAGTTTGCCCTCGGTGACGATCGTGTTCACGCTGGCGACCGAGCCCGGAGCGCCAACTGGCGTCGCGGCGACGCCCGGCAACGGGCAGGCGACAGTGTCGTTCACCGCACCGGCGAGCGACGGCGGCTCGCCGATCACCGGCTACACGGTCACCGCCACAGACACGACCGACACCACCGCCGCTCCGATCCTCGTCAGCGGCACCGCATCGCCAATCACGGTCACCGGGCTGACGAACGGCCACACCTATTCGTTCTCGGTCGTGGCTGTAAACGCCGTGGGGTCCTCCCTGTCGGCGACCGGGCCAGCCGTCTCACCCACAGCACCGGCCGTCCCCGTCTCACCCACAGCACCGGCCGTCCCGGTCGTGGCCATTGCGCCGGTCGTGGCGGCATCGCCCGTGACCACGCCTGTCCTGGCCAACACCGGCGCACCGATTACTGGTCTTCTCATCGCCGGCCTCGCGGCAGTCGCCGGCGGCGCGGCCGCGCTGGCCGGCGCGCGACGTCGCAACGGCCGTGGCCCCGCCCACGAAACGCTCACCACCGGATAGCGCCCTGTCGTCGACGGCGGGAGGCGGAGACTCGTCTGCGTGTCGCCCTTCCACGAGGGACAGCGTCGCATAAGCCAGGCCGACGACCAGACCTACGCGTGCGGCGGCACCGGCCGCGGACAGCGCGTTTCGCGCGCGTAGCCGTCTGATTGAGACTCGATATCGAGCACCTCCATGCAACGAGCTGATCGCGCCGATGAGCTGTTATGGCGCAACGAGCTCGCCTGATGATCGTGAGCAGTCATCGAGCGGTTGCACAGGTCGCGTTGCTATGCCCGAGCCCAAAGCGTGCGACACCGTAACGTCACGCCAGTTGCGAGGTTGTGCCTGAGACGGCCTCGGTTTCATAATCCTTTCGATATCGCTAGGATTATGACCATGTCGAAGATGTCGGTGCCTGAAGCAGCCGCAGAACTCGGGGTGTCCGTCGCTCGCATACGCCAGCGGATCGACGAGGGCTCGCTAGTTGCAGAGAAAGTGGGCGGGCGCTGGCTCGTCGATCTTGCCTCGTCTGGATCTGCTGAGCGACCGCAGAGAGGCCGGCCGGTTCACCCGGAGTCTGTGTGGTACTCGTTGCTTGAGTTACAGCGTGCTGCGCACCTCGAGCTGCCCAAGATCGAGCTGCCCAAGATCGACCTGCCCAAGATCGACCTGCCCAAGATCGACCTGCTGTCGCAGGACCTAGTCGATGAGGCGAAGAAGATTAGTCCGGCATCCCGCCACCGTGCCGTCGCCCGATTGTCAGCAGCGATCGCCCGCGAGGACCACGACGCCATCCTGTCGTGGCTACGTAACCGGGGCGAGCGACGTGTCTACAAAGCAGCAATGGCAGACCTGCCGTCGCTGCGTGACGACGATCGTCTCCTGCCCTCCGGACTCAGTCACCCTGACTCAGGTATGAGTGATCCGCGAGTGGCAGAGGGATATATCGCCGCTGGAGACATCAATGCAGTCGCTGCGGACCATTGGCTCGAACGACCGTCGATGGACGATAGTCCGAACGTGTTCGTCCACATAGTGCCAGCTCTCCCCTCGCGGATCGGAGTGCTGTTGCTCGCAGCGGACTTGGCTGAACACGAGGGCCCGAGGGAGCGTCGGCGAGCCCACGAGCTGCTCAACGAGGCGATCGGCGCGGGGGTTTGACAGCGATGATCCTCATGCCCGCAATGGACCACGCACAGCAGGCCGCATGGCACAGCCTGCTGGATCTCTATGAACTGCAGCCCGACGGCTGGACACTAATCGGCGGACAGCTCGTCCACCTGCACTGCGCGGAACGAGGTTATTCGCCGCAGCGCCCTACGAGCGACGCAGACGCCGTCGTCAACGCTCGAGTGCCCGAGATTCTCGGCGCGGTTACGTCAGCATTGCTGAACCTGGACTTCGAGCCAGAACCAAGCAGCGACGGGGTCCAGCACCGTTGGAAACGCGGTGATGCCGTTATCGACGTGCTGATTCCAGAAGGAACTGGCGCGCGAACGGAGGCGCGCAAGAGCGCCAGCGGATTCCCGACGGTTGCGGCTCCGGGCGGAACCCAGGCGTTGGCCCGGTCCGAGGTGGTAGCAGTTGTCGTCGGCGAACGGTCCGGCCACGTGCCGCGTCCGGTGCCCCTCAGCGCCATGATCTTGAAGGCTGCGGCACGAACCGAAACAACAGGGACGGGGCTCGACCGACACTGCCACGATTTTGCAGCACTTGCCTCGGTGCTCGCCGCATCCGACATCGCGGGAATCCAGTTGACCAAGAAAGACTGCCAACGACTTGCAAAATGATCGAGACGACGCGATCGACCCCGCTGGCGCTGCAAGAAAACCCGGAGGCCGCCCGCCGACTAACACGACTCGAGCATGCCCTGGGAGATGCGGCTAAGTCGCGTGAGCGCGCAACAGACAAATAGCCGCGTTCCAGGGATGACGACCTCGCTTCGAGCGATCGGATCGCATTTGGCGGTTCCGCCGCTTCGATGCTCGCTTTCGGGGTTCAGCCAGAGCCGTCGTTCTGCGCGGCCGAAGAAGCGTTTGGCGGCCCAGTCCGACGGGGGCAGATGAATCGTTCTCTCACCGGATGGGGGCGGCACGTTCGCGCGGCGGCGGGCTCAGTTTGGATCCTCGCCGCGACTACGCGTGCCGACGGCATCGGAGACCGCCAAACCTGCCTGCGCTGAGGGCAGGACGCTGAATGCTTGGTTCCTCGATTTGGAGCGGGGAGCATTCCGGCACCATCGGCGCCGTCGGCAGGACAGATGTCGCCCCCGACCGTCGTCCCTTCGCCCAAACGATCTCGCCTCAATGACGTCAGGCAAACAATGACGACAGGGGAAGTGGCCGTTGCTGGTCGGGCTGGGATGCAACGCCTCTGTGCGAACGGCTGTTGTTGCCGTCGGTGAGTCGGCGGGGCACGCTGGAACGGTGAGCGGCGAATGGCGTTTCACGGACGAGCCCTACAGCGAGGCGGACTACCCGCTGACGTTGACGAGCGCTGCCCAAGTCGCCCAGGCGCCGGGTGGGGACCGTGCCGCCTCGACGTGGTGGCGGACTGTCGCCTATCTCGGAACCGTTGTTGTCGCGGTCGGTCTGGCGGTTGTGCACGGGCGCGGCCCATCGACGC
>JAVEET010000364.1 GCA_030840295.1 Pseudonocardiales bacterium | reverse complement strand
CACGAGGAGGCCATTGCTGACACACCCTGGCTGCTCAGGGCCGCCTCCGCGATCATGCTCAACGGTGTCGTGTTACTCAGAGCCGTAGGGCTGTTCGGCCAGATCGCCCACCGCATGGCCAACGCGCTGGCGGCCAGATCGACCGGCGATCAGCGCATCCGCGCCCTGATCGCCGGCGCCTATCTGGCCTGCTACAGCAAGCCCACCCAGGTGGCCATGATTCGCGCCGAGAACCGGTTAGCGGATAACTCCGGGTCATGGGTGCGCCGCGCCCGCTCAGCATCGGCCCTGCCCGACGTGCCCCTCGCCGTGTTAACGGCAACTCGCGGAAAACCCGCGAAGTCCGTGCAGCGCTGTGCCGCGCTCGCTGAGCAGGTCGTCAGCTCGGTTCGCCGAGGGCGCCACGTCGTCGTCGGCGACTCTGGGCATTACATCCACCACGACCAGCCAGCCGCTGTAGTTGATGCCATCCGCCACATCATCGATGCCACCGGCTCGCAGATGCGGCAGGCGTAGTCCCTTCAAGCGTGCGCGAACACTCATTGCCACGAGTCGCGCTGCCATGCCGATGACAGTGCGCGTGATCATGCCGATGAAGGGCACACCCACGCACAATTTCTTAGCCTTGACGATTTGGTAGTGAGCTCGACCGGCAGCTGAATCTGCAGAGGCTAAAGCCGCTGACGGAGGATCGGCGCAGGCGCTCCAGAACGGGATGAGAAATGGCCGCTGAACGAAAATTCGCCGACGCCGAGACCCTGACTCCGGTGATGCGGGACGTCTTCGGCACAGCTCAGGATGATTAGCCGCCCTCGGGGCCCTGCCCCCGACTCGCTGGGCGGCCGCGTCGGCAGCCCGGCGGGTCCGGCTGGCCAACAGGCAGAGGCTGCCCCCACGTCGCGTCGGTTAGCCTCCCGTCATGGCGAGCGCCGAGCTGGATGAGCTGATCGTCGCGGAAGCCGAGGCGCTGCGCGCGTGGTTGTCGGCCAACCACGCCACGTCGCCCGGCGTCTGGCTGGCCCTGACCAAAAAGGGCGGCATGGTCACGACGCTGACCTGGCAGCAGGCGGTCGACGAGGCCCTGTGCTTCGGCTGGATCGACGGGCAGACCCGGAAACGGGATCAGGAGACCTCTTGGATCCGGTTCACCCCTCGTAGACCCCGCAGCTCCTGGTCACAACGCAATATCGCCCACGTGGCCCGGCTGGAAGTACAGGGGCGAATGCTGCCCGCGGGCCGCGCCGCGGTAGACGCCGCGAAAGCGGACGGGCGGTGGGCGACGGCCTACGCCCCGGCGTCGGAAGCCGAGGCACCGGCCGACCTCCTCGCCGCCATCGCCGCCGTCCCGGCCGCCCAAGCCATGTTCGACGTACTCACCAAGTCCAACCGGTTCGCTCTCATCTACCGCGTCAATGCCGTCAAACGGGCGCAGACCCGCGAGCGAAAGATCGGCGAGTTCGTCGCCATGCTGGCCCGCCACGAGACGATCTACCCGCAGAAGGCCAAGCCTCCGAACTCGCCGTAATCGGCACCTTCACAATCAAGTGCACTGATCTGCCGCGGGTCGCGCAGCCGGCTGCCCCGCCGCCTCACCTTCGCGCAGTCATGCCAAGGTGCGCTCGTTGCCCTTGGGCGGCAGTCTGGAATGCTTCGCCCATGCCTTCCTTCCCGCCCATGTTCGCCGACCAGGTCGTCGATCAGCCCGTGCGGGCCCAGTTCGAGGTATTCCTCGACGAGCACCGCAGGGCGCTCAATTGCTGCTTGGACGGGCTGACAGAGGAGCAGGTACGCCGATCGTTGGTGCCCTCCCGCACCACCCTTCTGGGCCTGGTGAAACACGCGACTTTCGTCGAGAAGGTCTGGTTCGACGAAGCCATCACGTGCCGGTCGCGCGGCGAGATCGGCATCCCTGCGACGCCGGACGAGTCGTTCATCCTCGATAAGGACGACACGATCGCCATCGTCCAGCGAGCGCACCGCGAAGCATTCGAAGCATCACGCGATGCGACGTCAGCCCTGGGTCTGGACGACATGCTCCACGGGAACCGGCGCGGCCCACTTCCGCTGCGGTGGGTATACCTCCATCTGCTGCGCGAACTCGCTCAGCACTGTGGGCACGCAGATATTCTGCGCGAGCAGCTCATCAGCGAGTAGCTCGCCGACGTCCGCTCATGCCTGGCAGCTGAGTGCGATCACATCGGCGGGTGCGCGCTCAGCCACGCTGCCGCTCGGCGCGCTGATGCACGGGACAGCCACGCCTCCTGGATGACCTCGGCCAGTTCATCGCGGGTCAGCGCGCCGATACGGCTTGCCCGGAGCAACACGGACCGGTGGCCGTCGAAATGCGCGGTGGTGAAGAACGGCCACGCCGTGTCCTGAACAAGAGCCTGTTTGTCGGCCTCGGATGCCACCCAGAAGACGATCACATCCGCATAGCGCTCCCCGGTGGTGGGATCGACCGCGTCCGGCCGCGGGTTGCGGAAGAAGATGAACGACCTCCCGCCCACCTGGTAGACGGGATTGTCGCCGGTCCCGTACTCGACGGTGACATGTGGCATGACCAAAGCCAGCTCGTGCACGTCTTCGACCCGAGCGGGCCGGCTCCCGTCGTCGGACATATTCCCACCATATTCGGACCAGCACTTCGGCTCAGGCCGCGTTCCGTGCGATGCGCGCGCAGCTGGCCGAGAGCCGCAGTCTAGGCGCGGGAGTGATCCGGCTGCTCGAAAGCACGCGAGCTGGCACGGAGGACTTCAGTTCCGATGTGGACCATCGCGGATCAGACGATGGGCGCAAAACCGCAGGTAACCGGCCCTGAGGGCGAGTGGGCCGGACGTTGCACCATGCGAACCGGCCCACACTGGTTGCCGGTGACCCTGTCCGTTCCGCTTGAACTTGGCGGGCCGTGTGGTCGGTGACTGGCGGCCCGCCAGATGTGTTCGGCGGTTAGGTGGTGTTTTCGGTCGGGTCTGGGTGGCGGTTGTCCACTTGAACTTGCGCTCGTTGCCGACGAGCGCTCTGGTGGAGCGGTCACGCGGGTGGATGAGCCTCCCCCCGCGGTGAGCCGGTCGATCAGTGCGTAAACGCTGTCTGCCCTGGCAGTGGCACCACGCCCGGCCCGTGGATCTGCTCAACCCGCTTGATGACCCGCCGGATCAGCCGTGCCCGGGTGCCGGTCGAGACGTCGGTTTCCGCGGCGATGACTTCCCGGACCATCTCCACCAGCCGGGCGTCCGCCCGCCCGGCCGCGTCCCACGTCCGGACTGCGCGCTGGTCGACCAGGCCCCATAACCCTTGCGAGTCATAGCGGGCGCGATGCCGCTCCACGGTTCGGAAGCCGACTCCCAGCTCAGCGGCCTTGGCCTGTTCCCGCTGGACGAGGGTGGTCCGGGCGGCGTCGTACTCGGGCCGCGGCGCTGCGCCCGCCGCCGCGTCCGGCGGTAGCCCGGTTTCGACCTCCACGATGTGATCGCGCCACCGCCGTGCCGCGGCCACCACGTCCTCCGGCAGCGCTGCCAGTAGCCCGAACGGCTCCACGGTCGGCACCGAGCCAGCGCCGCTGACGGCGAATCCCGGCGAGCCCATCAGGTAGGAGGCCAGCACGGCCTGCTCACCGCCGTCCGGCGCCGCGCAGCCGGACCGACACCCCTGCCAGTGCGACAACCTGGTGCTCAGCACCGTCGTAGTGCACCCAGTCACCCGGGCGTAGTACCGACCGGGCCGTCAACTGGCGCCACCAGCCGAAGGCAGCGACACGATCGCGTCCTCGCCGAGCGGAACCGTCAGGTCAGTGACCAGGACGTGCCGCCAGAGCAGGTGGAACAACACCGGTAACACCGCCAGCGGATCACCCACCGCCTCAGCGCCGTCCAGCAACGGACCCGCCTCGGTGAACACCGCCCGCAGTGCGGCCGCCACCGGCGGCAGGTCGTGGCGGGGATGCCGGTATCCGGCCAGCCACCGCACGTTGCCCACCTGGAGCCGGGCCAGCGCCCCAACCACCCGGTACTGCCATCCGAGCAGCTCACACGCTTGCGCGGTCGCGTCGAACTTCGCCGCGTCCCGCGGGGTGATCCGCTCCAGCGGCCGGCAATCCACCACCACCGCGCTGCCGTCTGCCAGGCGCGCGAAGTAGTCCGGGGCATGCGAACGCACCGCGCCGCCGTCCTGGGTCCAGAACAGCCACAACGGCTGCGAGGAAATCCCGGTCACCACCGCGTCGAAGTCCAGCAGCATCAGGTGATCGCGTTCCAGCCACGACTCGTGGCCGACGTGACGACCCATCGTGGCTGACCACCAGCGGCCCGCATTGTGCCGCCGGCCCTTGTAGGACGGGAAACGCCGCACTGGCAGGCATTCCTCGAACCGTGTGCCCATAATCGCGCTCAGCCCGGCCCGACACTCCAGGCCGGCCGCGGTGACGAAACCGACCTCGAAGTCCTCCACGAGCCCACCGGTCACCCCACCAGGCACCGACCGCAGACCATCCACGATGGACATCTTGCAGGCCCGGCGTCCCGAGATCGCGTCCGCCCCGCGGGTTTGCAGCACACCGCCTCACAAGCGCTGGCTCTTGATGGATTGGCTAGCCGCGACTGCTGAGCGGTCACGGCCAGCCAATTCTCACGCGTGAGATTCCCTGGGTTCGGGATGGTGGCGGAGCGCTTCGGTGAACCACTCGAAGACCGGGCCCAGCGACGGTGGGACGGGCCAGCCGTTGATGGTGGCGATGAGGTGCCAGTAGCGCTCGGCTCGTGGATCGCTCGCGGTATCCAGACGGGTGAGTAACGTCGTGCGGTAGCCCGCCGTGTCGGCTTTGCCGAACGTTGCTGCATACAGAACGACGAGCTCGTCCACCACGACGCCGGCGCGCGGGGACGCGGGGTCGACGCCCTCGGCGCGCGCGGCCTGTACGGCCTCTCGGATCTGCTCAGTCAAATCGTGATGCAGGCCCGTCCGGTCACCGTCAGCGCGGTCCGCGGCCTGATGTTCGGCCATCCGGCGGACGCTAGCGGCGAAGTCGGGATCCTGGACCAACTCAGCAAGCTCGATCCAGGCTTCGACCTGCTCAGTGGTGGGCTCGTCCGGTAAGTCCGGTGTTGCCCTACGCAGCATCGCCACGAATTCCGGGTTGGCGTCGAGATCACCAAAGGCGTCGTCGATGAACCGGTGGATGATCCGGTGCCGCTCAGCGTCGGACA
>JAVEET010000350.1 GCA_030840295.1 Pseudonocardiales bacterium | reverse complement strand
CCGGGCGAGGGACACGGCAGCCACCAGCAGTACGTCAACGTCGGCATCGTCGGCCTGGTGACGCCGGGATGCGCCATCTGGGACAGGGCCAACCTGGACGGCCGGATCGCCTTCAACGGAATTGTCGAACACGCGGCCGGCGTCATCCCGAGGGTGAAGCAGGCCGGCGCCGACATCGTCATCGTCTGCTGCCATTCCGGGGCCGACACCTCCTCGTCCTATGGTGACGCGCTGCCCTGGCCGGAGAACGCGTCCACGCTGCTGGCCGAGCAGGTGCCCGACATCGACGCGATCCTGGTCGGGCACGCGCACCTGGAGATCGCCGAGCGGTGGGTCACCAATGCCACGACGAACAAGGACGTGCTGCTGTCCGAGCCATTGAAATGGGGTATGCGGCTCACGGTCATGGACCTGGGACTGAGACGGGCCGGCGACGGCAGCTGGCAACTGTCGAAGGCGGAGTCCTCGGCCACCCTGCTCAGCGCGAATTCGGTGGCCGAGGACCCGAAGATCGCCACCATCATCCGGGCGCACCACGAGGCAACCCGGACGTACGTCAACGGCGTGATCGGCCGCTCGACCGCGGCGATGTCGGCGGCCACGTCGCGGTTCGAGGGCACCGCGGCCATCGACTTCATCAACTACGTGCAGGCGGACGCGGTTCGCGAGGCGCTGGCCGGCAGTTCCCTGGCATCGCTACCGGTGCTCTCGATCGCCGCCCCGTTCAACCCCGACGCGGCGATACCGGCCGGTGAGGTCACGGTGCGCGACGTTTCCGGGCTCTACATCTACGACAACACCCTCGAGGCGATCACCCTCAGCGGAGCGCAGGTCAAGGCCTACCTGGAGTTCTCGGCGCGCTACTTCAAACAGATCACCGGCGCCGGGCCGTTCGAGCCGGCAGCAGTGACCAACGCCGTGACCGCGAGTGCACCGCGCGGAACTCCGGACTACAACTACGACATCATGGGTGGCTTGGGCGATTCGGCGGCCACCTGGTTGACCTATGACATCGACATCGCCCAGTCCCCCGGATCGCGCATCAAGAACCTCTGCTACGCAGGAGCGCCGGTCTGCGACGCCCAGCAGTTCGCGGTCGCCATCAACAACTACCGCGCCGCGGGCGGCGGCAACTTCCCCGGCGTGACCACGGCCCCGGTGGTGTACAACGCCCAGGTCGAGATCCGGCAGCTGATCATCGACTGGGCAGTAGCTGCCAAAACCATCGATCCCGAGATGTTCTCCCGGCCCACCTGGCGGCTGGTATCCCAAGGCCAACCCATCACCATCAGCACCTGACCACTGAAGCTGCATCTGCATCTGCATCTGCATCTGAATCTGAATCTGAATCTGGCGCATCGTGCGGACGAGACCGTTCGGGCCGAAGTCAGACAGGGACGGTGACCTCGCCGTTCACCGCCCGCCAGGCGATGTCGGTACGGTGCTGGCTGCCCGGCAGGTCGATGCCCGCAACCAACCGATAGGCGGCAGTCCGGGCCTCGGCCAGGCTCGGACCGACCGCGGTCGCCGACAACACCCGGCCACCGGAGGAACGCAACACCCCGTCACCGTCCCGGCGGGTGCCGGCGTGGATCATGCCTGGCTGGTCACCGCCGCCGATGGCATCGTCGATCCGGGGCGTGCCCGGGTAGTTCGCGGCGGCGATGACCACCGTGACGGCCGCGGCATCCCGCCACACCGGCGGTGGGTGCTGAACCAGCGTCCCGACGGCCGCCGCGTTCAGCAGACCGGCCAGCGGGCTCTCCAGCAGGGCTAGCACAACCTGGGTCTCCGGGTCACCGAAGCGGGCATTGAACTCGATGACCTTGGGCCCGGACGTGGTCATGGCGAGGCCGACGTAGAGCAGACCGGCGAACGGCACCCCGCGCCGGCGCATCTCGTCGACAGTGGGCTGCGCCACCGTTGCGACGACCTGCTCCACTGTGCCCTCAGGCAGCCAGTCCAGCGGCGCGTAGGCCCCCATCCCACCGGTGTTCGGACCAGCATCGCCGTCGAAGATCCGTTTGAAGTCCTGGGCCGGCAGCAGCGGGACCACCGTGGTGCCATCCGTCACGCAGAACAGCGATACCTCCGGACCGGCCAGGAACTCCTCGATGACGACCCGCTCGCAGGCTGCGGCATGGGCCAGCGCAGCCGCCCGGTCGGTGGTCACGACCACCCCCTTGCCCGCGGCAAGCCCATCGTCCTTGACCACGTATGGCGCACCGAAGGCATCCAGGGCAGCGGCCGCCTGGTCCGGCGTGGTGCAGACGAACGAACCGCCGGTCGGTACCCCGGCGGCCGTCATCACGTCCTTGGCGAACGCCTTGCTGCCCTCGAGCTGGGCCGCGGCACCGGACGGGCCGAAGCACGCGATACCCGCAGCCCGGACCGCGTCCGCCACCCCAGCCACCAGCGGGGCCTCCGGTCCGATGACCACGAGGTCGGCGGCAAGAGCGCGGGCCAGCGAAGCCACCGCAGCCGGGTCGGTGGATGTCACCGGCCGCTGCTCGGCGACCGCCGCCGTACCGGCGTTCCCGGGGGCGCAGACCAGGGCGGTCACCGACGGGTCAGCGGCAAGCGCCAGGCAGAGGGCGTGCTCACGGGCACCGGAACCGATCACGAGAACACGCATGCGCCACAGATTACTGAGCGCACAACGGAGCTCTTCGCGTCGCTGCCGGAACGGGTTCAGGGGGAGATGCTCACCCGACGCTGTCCACGATGGTGAGACCGGCCAGGGTGGGGACGAACAGCCGCCCGTCGCTGATGGCCGGAACGGCGAACCGGCTGGTCTGTCCGACCGCCACCTGCTCCCGTGCCTTCCCGGAAGCCGGATCCAACGCGTGCAACACCCCGGCATCCTGATCCAGGGCATAGACCCGACCGCCACCGACCACCGGCGAGCCCGCGATGGACTGGGCGGCATGCCAGCGCTCGGTCAGCACGCCTGCGCTCGAGATGCGTACCGCCCGGATGCCATCACTGCACGGCACGTACACCGTGTCGCCCACCACCGCCGTACCACCGAAGGACGCGCACAACCGCTTGCTCGACACCTGGGCCCCGATCCCACCGAGGTCGGCTGCCCGAAGCACGTAGGCGGTCTCTGACTTGCCGGCGATGAACACCCACTTCCCGGAGACGATGGCCGGTCCCTGGGAGCCGAGGTCGAGATCGGAGCGGTTGTCCGAGGCCCAGGTCCGCGGCGAGAACGAGGACACCAGCCGGGTGCCGTCCAGTTCGAGCACCGAGTCGCTGTAGTCGTAGGTGCGCCCGACCGATTCGCCGTTACCGACCGCTACGAACAGCCGGCCCTGGAACACCGTCGGCCCCGGGGGCGCCCAGATTCCGGCCTCGCGGGTGGTCGGCACGGTGTAGGCGACCGGTTGGGTTCCGGCCGCGAGCCCGCCGACCGGAACCCCGACCACCCGACCCTTGTACGCGCCGCAGTCGCCGGCCAGGCCGCCGAATGGAACCCAGACCTTGCCATCGACCACAGTCAGCGCGCCTCGTTGCTGCATCGCCTGAGGATCGGTCCCGGGCAGATCGACCGAATGCCGCCAACGGACCCGGCCGGTGTCCGGGTCCAGGGCGATCAGGTCATGCCGCACCGTCGTACCCGTACTGGTCACCACGAACACTGACCTGGACGCCGCGTCCCAGACCGGGGTTCCGGTGATTCCGAGCGGGTCGATGTTGCCGCAGGGCAGCGCCGATCTCGGGGTCGGAGTTCCGAGGATGGTCCGCCACAATTGCGCTCCGGTGCTGCTCACCGCGTAGACGCTGTTGTGTTCGGTGGCCACGATGACCCGGCCACCCACCACGATCGGGGAGGCGTACACCTGGCCGTCCAGCGGGATCTGCCGCGCGGTGAGCCGGCCCGACGCGGCCGGCATGCTGGCGCTGAATCCGGAACGTTGCAGGTCTCCGCCATAGGTTGGCCAGTCCGCGGGACGGGCCGGTGCGGCCGACGAGGATGACAGCGGACCGGGGGCGGAACGCGAGATCGATGGGGTGGCGAGCGCAGTGCTGGACGGCGAACCGTTGCCGGAATCCGACGTGCAGCCGACCGACATCGCCAGGCCGGCCGAGATCGCCAGCCAGGCCGAGATGGCGCCCGCCGCGCGCCCGCGCAGATCCCAGCCCATGCCCCGAGGCTAGGGCCGCCCGGTGACGGAACGGTCACAGCTCCGGACGGGGTGCGACTGCCTGCCG
>JAVEET010000347.1 GCA_030840295.1 Pseudonocardiales bacterium | reverse complement strand
ACGAGTCCGGCGACCGGGTCCGCCCACCACCAGCCGAGGGTGGTGTTCAGGAGCAACCCGGCGAGCAGTACCGCGGACAGGTAGGTGCACAGCATGGTCTGGGTCGAGTCGGCGACGACGCTGCCCGATGCCAACGCGCGTCCGGTGCGCCGCTGGGCGAGCGAGAGCAGCGGCATGATGACCAGGGACGCCGACGCCAGGCCGATCCCGACCGGGGAATGCCGTGCTGGCGTGTTGTCGAAAAGGGACCGGATGGATTCGACGCTGACATAGGCAGCAAGGGCGAAGAACGACACTGCGATGAGTCGTAGCGCGAAGCGTTCCCGTGTCTCGGGGAGCCGATGCCGGAACTGCCACAGGATGACCAGCCCGGAGGACACCTCGACCATGGAGTCCAAGCCGAATCCGATGAGTGCCGCCGAACCGGCGACGGTACCGGCGGTGACAGCAATCGCGGCTTCGACGACGTTGTAGGCGACGGAAATCGAGGCGAACAGTTGGGCCCGCCGTCCGAGGCGAGTCCGCTGTGACGCGGAGAGGCTGACCGGGATGGTGCTCATGCGCCGGCCGCGGCATCGGCGCCGTACGTCGGGCACAGCGCGACCGCTTCCCCGGTTGCCGACAGCAGCGCGTCGGCGATTGCCAGCAGATCGAGCAGCTCGGGATGGGCGAGGAAGTAGAACGATTGCCGACCTTCGTGGCGGCAGTCGACGAGACCGCAGTCGCGCAGGCAGGCCAGGTGCGTACTGACGGTGCTCTGGGCCAGTCCGAGGTCGGCGGTGAGGTCCCGGACCCGCTGCTCTCCCCCGGCAAGGGTCCGCAAGATGGTCAGCCGGGTTTCATCTCCGAGGCTGCGGAACAACGCCGCCCCTGGGCCGAGGTCGCCACGATCGGCCGGTCGGCACGATTGCGATCGATCGCTCGTCATCGTCATTGGGCGATGATAGCGGGATTGGCCGATACATGTGATGGCAGGCCGCCCCAGGCTGAGCCGGAGCGCGGGTCCCGAGGTCTTCCGCCGATAAGCCGTGACTATTGTGGGTCTACGTGAATGACTCTCCTTCGCTACGCCGTATCGGAAACTCCGGACTCGCCGTTTCAACCGTCGGTCTCGGTACCAATAACTTCGGAATGAAGCTCGATCTCGCGCAGAGCCGGGCCGTGGTGCACGCCGCACTCGATAACGGCATCAACCTGTTTGACACATCCGACTCCTATGGTGACTCCGAGCAACGCCTCGGCGAGATCCTTCAGGGCAAACGGGACGACGTCCTGATCGCGACCAAGTTCGGCAGCGATGTTCGGCGGCTCGGCCAGGACAACGGCGTCGACTGGGACGCGCGCGGCTCGCGGCGCTACATCCGCCGTGCGGTCGAAAACTCATTGCGCCGGCTGCGCACCGACTGGATCGATCTGTATCAGATCCACCGGCCTGACCCGGCCACCCCGATCGACGAAACCCTGTCCGCGCTGGATGATCTCGTGCATGAGGGCAAGGTCCGTTACCTAGGTCACTCGAACTTCAGCGGTTGGCAGGTCGCGGATGCCGAGTGGACCGCGCGTACCCGCAACCTGGAGCGCTTCATCAGCGCGCAGAACGAGTACAGCCTGCTGGAGCGCGGGATCGAGGCCGACCTTGTCCCGGCGCTGGAGCGGTATGAGATCGGCCTGCTGCCTTTCTTCCCGCTGGCGAGCGGCCTCCTGACCGGCAAATACCGCCGTGGCGAAGGCGCGCCACAGGGCAGCCGGATCCAAGCCTGGAAACGCGAATCGGTGCTCACCGACGGGACCTTCGACGTGTTGGAAGAGCTCGAGGCCTTCGCCGCCGAACGTTCGATCACCGTGCTCGAGGTGGCCATCGGCGGTCTCGCTGCGCAGTCAACCGTCAGCTCAGTCATCGCCGGCGCCACCTCACCGGAGCAGGTCGCGGCCAACGTCAAGGCCGGTCAGTGGCAGCCCAGCGCCGAGGACCGGGCCGAGATCGACCGGATCACCTCACGAGAATGACCCGGATCTGCATTCTGGCCATGAACATCATCAAACGCCGCGCCCAGAGGGGGCATCAGCCAGTTCGCCTTTCGATGTAACGGCTGTCTCCACCGTGCGTCGCATTTCAATAGCGCAGACGCATCGAGGCTTTCAAGAGCCGTTAATCGAGCCCGGTGCCGGCATGTCGCAGTGCAGGCAGCGCGTGGCGTGACCGCGGCGACCGTGCCGCCCCAGGCAACGCCGATCACCTTGTACCGGGCACCGTGCCGCGTGACCTTAGCGCGCACCGACTTGAGCCGGAACCGAACCCGTCCGGGCAGCGACACCCCCCACTTTGGGGAGTGCGCTCGACCGGTGTGCGCGGCAGCATTGCTGGTGTGGGCACCCCTTCGGGTGTTACCACGCCCGGGGGCCGATGCTCATGTCCGAACTCCTGCCCGACGTCCTGCCGCGGGCCGATGCCGTAAGCGGCCGGACAGCCGCTGTGCTGGCCGCTGGTATTGCCTGGAGGTCGCCATGACGGTGCGCCGACGGGACGTCCTGAAAGTCGGTCTACTCGCAGCGGGCGCCACGACACTGCCGATCGCCATAGGAGTCCGCGATGCGGTAGCCGGCCGATCCCATGTGCAGAGCCCGCCGTTCACCCCGTACAGCCGGCCGTTGAGGATCCCACCGGTGCTGAATCCGGTCCGGACGATCGGCA
>JAVEET010000332.1 GCA_030840295.1 Pseudonocardiales bacterium | reverse complement strand
TAGCAGGGCCGGACGCTAGCAGGGCCGGACGCTAGCAGGGCCGGACGCTAGCAGGGCCGGACGCTAGCAGGGCCGGACGCTAGCAGGGCCGGACGCTAGCAGGGCCGGACGCTAGCAGGGCCGGCGGACCGGACCGGCGGCAGGCGTCAGACGCCCAGCAGCGGTAGGACCTCAGCCGCGGCGTCGTCGCCGTAGGACTCCGAAAGGCGTTCCGCGAAGTCCAGCGGTTTGACCTCGTACTCCTGAGTGCCGACGGTCTCCAGGACCAGAGTGGCCAACAGGCTGCCCACCTGCGCCGACCGTTCCCAGGACAGACCCCAGGTCCGACCGGCCAGGAAACCTGCCCGGAAGCCGTCCCCGACTCCGGTCGGATCGACCTTCGTGCGCTCCTTGGCCACCGGTACGTGGACCCGATCGATGTCGCGTCCGATGATCTCAACGCCCTGCTTGCCCTGGGTGGTGATCCGCACCCCGACCTGTGCGATGACCTCAGCCTCCGACCAGCCGGTCTTGGACTCCAACAAGTTCTTCTCGTAGTCGTTGGTGAACAGCAACTCGGCTCCGGAAACGAGAGATTTCAGGTCCTCACCACTCATCCGGGCAATCTGTTGCGATGGGTCCGCCGCGAAACGGTAACCGCGTTCGCGCGCTTCGACGGAGTGCCGCACCATCGCGGCCGGATCATCGGCGCTGATCACCACGAGGTCAGCCCCGGTGCGGTCCACCGCGGGCTTGAGCTCGATGTTGCGGGCTTCGCTCATCGCTCCGGCATAGAACGAAGCGATCTGATTCATCTCCTCGTCCGTTGTGCAGACGAAACGGGCGGTGTGATGTGCCTGGGAGACGTGCACCGATTCGCAATCAACTCCGTGCCGCTCGAGCCAGGACTGGTAGTCCGCAAAATCCTGGCCCACCGCGCCCACCAGCACCGGCGACTCGCCCAGCTGGCCCATCCCGAAGGCGATGTTCGCGGCTACCCCGCCCCGGCGGACCACCAGGTCGTCCACCAGGAAGCTAAGGGACACCTGATGCAACTGATCGGCGAGAAGCTGCTCGGCGAAGCGGCCGGGAAAGTGCATGAGGTGGTCCGTGGCAATCGACCCGGACAGGAGTACTGGCATGTACGTGAGGTTACCTGGGCCCAAACGAACGGGCGCTCGGCACCGCCGAAGCAGTGTCGAGCGCCCTGAAAATCACAACCGGAAAATCACGACTCGAAGCGCCGCCGGCCGGTCACCGGTGGCCCCGGTCGATCAGCCGCAGAAAGAGTTACCGCAGGCGCAGCCGCCACCGGAGTTCGGGTTGTCGATTTCGAAACCCTGCTTCTCGATGGTGTCGGTGTAGCTGATCACAGCGCCGGCAAGCAGCGGGACGCTGGTGCGGTCGATCACCAGCGGCACGGTCGCATCCGCAAGCGGCTGATCGATGGACACGTCGCCATCGAGGCTCCGCTCATCGAAGAAGAGCTGGTACTGCATGCCGGCGCAGCCACCAGGCTGCACGGCGACCCGCAGTCGCAGGTCCGAACGGCCTTCGGCATCCAGCAGGTCCCGAACCTTCAGCGCAGCCTCGGCGGTCAGTGACACCGGGGGTGCCTCGGCAGGCGCGGCGGTCTCGATGGTGATCTCGGTGGCGGTCATGCGCTCCCCAAATGGTGCTCGTGAGCGTGCAGCTCAGCGGTTGTAGGTATTACAGCACCAACCTGCTTAGAGCCGGTCGGCATTCCCAGTGTAGCGATCTATCGTCCCTCGGGCTCACGTCGCGGCTGGTTCCAGAGCGAGTTGGGATCTGACGGCGGCGTCGGCGATCCCGCAGGCTCAGGGGTGGCCATTGGTGCCGCGGGGCTCGAAGCACCCGGGTAACCGGGACCGGAACCGGTCGCGGGGCCGGACATCGGACCCGCGCCGGGCAGCTGCTGGGTCGGGTACTCGGGCTGACCGGTGTGGTCCTGCTGCTCGCCCCTGAGCCTTCGCCGCGATTCCTCGAGATCAGCGTCCGACTCGGCCGAGCGGGCCTGGGCCGAGGCGGCGCGCTCCTCGGCGTCATCGCGGTTCCGACGGTTGTTCCGCATCGCGGCGATGGCGCGGTCCAACGACAGCGGACCGGCACCCCCGATCACGAAGACCGACAAGGCGGCCGCAACCGCGAAGTCGACCGAGGTAAACCAACCGCCGTTGCCGGTGTACTCCCGAACCGAGCTCCAGTTCACGCTCAGGACGATGAGCGTGGTCAGCGCCATGCCGCCCAGCGCCGCCAGCCGGGTCAGCAGACCGACCAGCATGCCGAGGCCGATGGCGATCTCGGCGAATGCGGTGATGTGGCCGAACAGCGATGCGTGGTCGCTGAGCGGCCCCAGCAAACCGCTGATCGGCGAGTTCGCCTTGGCGCTGTCGACCGCGCTCTTGAAACCGAGCGAGGACTTCGGATCGAAGAATCCTGGGTAGGTCAACTTTGCATACCCACCGAACAGGAATATGGCGGCCAGAAAGATCCGCAGCGGCACGGTGGCCCAGCTGTTGCTGAACAACCGTGGTTTCACCCTGACCGGTCCGTCGCTGGTCCCGGTGGCCGCCTCGGTGGAGATATCCGCGTTGCTTCTGTTGAATCTCATGTCAGATCGCGTCCTCTCGGTGTCGCTTGGTTCCAGAGCCCACCTGCACTGTCAGCACCTGCGCAACCAGCACCTGCCCAATTCCAACACATCAGCGGCCAACAGGCAGACTGATAGGCGTGACCAGCACAGACGTGTCTATGAACTCATACGCAGCGCCGGACGAGATCGGTTCACCCGAGGTGTCGGCGACCGCGGCCGCATTGCTGCTGCTGGGACGCGGCAGCGATCCCGATTCCGAACGGGGCGTGGACTGCCCGGGCGAATTACCGGCTGCCTCGGATCCGAATCTCGTGGCGCGGGCCTGGGCCGCAAAACGGGCGCTGGGCGACCGGGTGTTCGTTCTGGGACACCATTACCAGCGCGACGAGGTGATCCAGTTCGCCGATGTGACCGGAGATTCGTTCAAGCTGGCTCGAGATGCAGCGGCCCGTCCTGAAGCCGACTACATCGTGTTCTGTGGCGTCCATTTCATGGCTGAGTCGGCCGACATTCTGACGTCAAGCCAGCAGCAGGTCATCCTGCCCGACCTCGGCGCCGGTTGCTCGATGGCCGATATGGCCCGTGGAAATCAGGTCCTGGACGCGTGGGATGTGCTCGGTGAAGCCGGCGTTGCTGATGCCACGATCCCGGTCACATACATGAACTCCGCCGCCGACATCAAGGGCTTCACCGGTGAGCACGGCGGGGTCATCTGCACGTCCTCCAATGCCGAAAGGGCGCTGCGCTGGGCATTCGAGCAGGGGGAGAAGGTGCTGTTCCTGCCCGACGAGCACCTCGGCCGCAACACTGCGGTCCGGCAACTCGGGTTGAGTCTGGAGGATTGCGTCCTCTACAACCCCCTGAAACCGAACGGCGGCCTGACTCGCGAGCAACTGCGAGCGGCCAAGATGATCCTGTGGCGGGGACATTGCTCGGTGCACGGCCGCTTCACCCCCGCTCAGGTCGACAAGGTGCGCGAGCGGGTGCCCGGGGTCAGGGTCATCGTCCATCCGGAGTGCACCCATCAGGTCGTGACCAAGGCCGATCTGGTCGGCTCGACGGAATACATCATCCGGACCATTGAGGCGGCGCCGGCCGGTTCGTCGTGGGCGATCGGCACTGAACTGAACCTGGTGCGTCGGCTGGCCAACGAGCACCCGGACAAGCAGATCACCTTCCTGGAGTCGACCGTCTGCTACTGCGCCACGATGAACCGCATCGATCTGCCACATCTGGTCCATTCCCTGGAATCACTGGTTCAGGGCCAGGTCATCAACCGGATCACCGTGGACGAGTCCGTGGCGCAGTTTGCCCGGCTTGCCCTCGATCGAATGCTGGCGCTTCCGGAGATGGTGTCCAGTAATCGCGACTGATCAGGCACACTTTGACTGAACGCCCATGTGAAACGCTTCGCCCACCCATCCTCGAAATTTCCCAGAACCGCTCCCAGGAAGACACCAGCCAGTCGTGAACCTGCTTCGCCGCAAGACCCCCGACGGCGCCGTCGAGGCGGCCGTACCCGCTGACATCGACGATTCCTCCGACTCGTCGACACACGCAAAGAAGGGCCGCCCGACCCCAAAGCGCCGGACGAACTCGGCGCCGGTCCCGCCTGCCCCCCGCAACCGCAAGGAGGCAATGGCCTGGCAGAAGCAGCAAGGTGCCCGGACCAAGGTGGCGGGGCAGAAGAAGATGACGACCACCGAGTACCGGCAGGCCATGAAAGCCGGCGATCCACGGGTGCTGCCGCGTCGCGATGCCGGGCCGGTGCGCGCGCTCGCTCGTGACTACGTGGATTCGCGCCGGATGGCGTCGAACTTCCTGCTGCTGTTGTTTCCCCTGATGTTCGTCGGCTACATCATCCGTCCGTTGCAGATCATCACGTTGGCGCTGTTCTTCCTGCTCCTCGTCGAGTGGGTCATCACTGGCACAAGGTTGCGCAAGATGGCCCGGGAGCGCGGCCTGGACACCCGAGAGAGCGCCGTCTCCCTCGGCTTCTACGCCGGCAGCCGGGCCTACTTCCCGCGCAGCTGGCGTCGTCCGGCACCCAAGGTAAACCTCGGCGACCAGATCTAGGCCGGCAGTGAGCAGGTGGCAGGTTGCGGGGACTGAATCGGTTGCCAGCACTGCTCAGCCAGGCGCTCGGTCGGCTGCGAAGCGCGTTTGCCCGGCGGCAGCGGATGGGCCGCCACCCACCGGCTGACCCATCCGCGTCGCCTGAGGCCCGAGGCGACGGCTTCCCGACGGCGGATATCGCCGGAGTTCTCGACTTCCTGATCGGGCACCCGCTTCGCCAGCCCGACCGTACGACCTGCGGATCGGCAGCCCTGGTCGTGGCCCAGATGCTCGTCCGGCCAACCGTCGCCGCGACCATCCTGGGCGACCACCACGCGGCGGGGGCTCAACGGCGGTTCGCAGTCGCGGCCCGGCGGATGCATCGGCGGACCAGCGGGCTGCTCGACGCCGACCGCAAGCTGCAGCTGCCCTGGCCACCTGAACTCGGCACCTTGCCTTGGTCGGCCGCCCGGCAAATGAGCAGCCGAGGCGGGCGCTAC
Source organism: Pseudonocardiales bacterium (assembly GCA_030840295.1). Taxonomy (GTDB): domain Bacteria; phylum Actinomycetota; class Actinomycetes; order Mycobacteriales; family Jatrophihabitantaceae; genus Jatrophihabitans_A. The sequence continues at coordinate 3,466 of JAVEET010000332.1, read as the reverse complement.
ACGGCGACCGTCGTCGATCCGCACCGGCGCCGGGTCGCGTTCGACGCGGTCGCAGGTGCCGTGGCAGCCGGATATCCGTGCCTCCTCTACGTCGGCGACGGTTTCAGCCCCCGACACGTCGTGCTCGCCGTCGGATCCAGCCCTGCTGGGATGCGAATCTACGAACCGTCCAGCGGCGGTATCCAAGGACTGACTCGGGAGTCATTTTCAGGAGCGGCCCCGTTCGAGGTGGCCGGGTGGGATCAACCATGGGTGGTCGTCCTGCCCAGAACCCCGATCGTGTAACACTGACCTCGTATAACAGGGCCAGTGTTACACGATCGGGTCTTTAGGCCGGACGGTCCTGCGGCGAGTTGGCCGCAGTTTTGGCCGGGTCACGCTCGATGACCCCGTCCAGCACCTGGTCGATCTGCTTCATCACGTCGTCCGGGATCCGCACGCCCGCAGCCTTGACGTTCTCGTACACCTGCTCGGGACGCGAGGCACCGACCAGGGCCGCGGAGACATTGTCGTTCTGCAGCACCCAAGCGATCGCGAGCTGCGCCATGGTGAGATCGAGTTCCGTGGCGATCGGCTTCAGCGCCTGTACGCGAGTGAGCACCACGTCGTTGAGGAAGCGCTTGATCATGTCCGCGCCACCCTTTTCGTCGGTGGCCCGGGACCCGGCGGGCGGCGGCTGACCCGGCTGGTACTTGCCGCTCAACACGCCCTGGGCGATCGGCGACCAGACGATCTGGCCGATCCCGAGTTCGCGGCAGGTCGGCACGACCTCGTCTTCGATGACCCGCCACAGCATCGAGTACTGCGGCTGGCTCGAGATCAGCTGAACCCCGAACTCCTTGGCCAGGGCATGACCCGCCCGGATCTGTTCCGCGGTCCACTCGCTCACACCGATGTAGAGCGCCTTGCCGGACCGGACCACGTCGGCGAAGGCCTGCATGGTCTCCTCCAACGGCGTCTCGGTGTCATAGCGATGAGCCTGATACAGGTCGACGTAATCGGTCTGCAGCCGGGTCAAGGAGCCGTTGATGGATTCCAAGATGTGCTTGCGCGACAGTCCAACGTCATTGGGGCCGCCTGGGCCGGTGGGCCAGTAGACCTTGGTGAAGATCTCGAGTGATTCCCGGCGTTCGCCCTTCAGCGCGTCGCCGAGCACGGTCTCGGCCTTGGTATTGGCGTAGACATCCGCGGTATCGAATGTCGTGATCCCGGCGTCAAGAGCCGCGCGCACACACTCTGTCGCCACATCGTTCTCGACCTGAGAACCGTGGGTAAGCCAGTTTCCGTAGGTGATCTCGGAGATTTTGAGGCCGCTGTGGCCGAGGTATCGAAATTCCATACCTGAACCCTAAACCTCTCGGCGAACGGCACGAAAAGCCACTCCTTGATCAATCAAGAAGGCACCGCTCACCGGCCGCGAGGAGCCGGCGCGGAACTACTCCGACAACGGCATCGGCCCGTAAACCTCCTTACCGTCATTGACCAAAACGACGCCCGTCACGCCGGACTCCGCCAGCTGCCGCCATGCCTCGCCCAGCCAGCTCTCCGCGTCCGACTGGTTGGAGAAGGAACCCGGGTCTTGGGCAGCGACGCCGTCCGGCTCCAGGCGCCAGGTCCAGGAAGTTTGAGACTGAACCATGTCCGACCACCATCCGTTCTGTGTCAGCTCCGAGCGCACTGGGCGGCCGGTGTGGTTCGTCCTCACGGTAGTCACCTGAACGCTGACCGGTGAGGCGGACCCGGCAGGATGTGGGTCATGAGCGATTCGATCGACCCGGCCGGCCCACCCCCCAGTCGACCCGAAGTAGCAGACCCAACCCCGAGTCGACTCGAAGTAGCAGACCCAACCCCGAGTCGACTCGAAGTAGCAGACCTAACCCCGAGTCGACTCGAAGTAGCAGTCGACGGCATCGACTTCCCCGACTCCGAGGCGGCGCAAGCCGCGCAGCTGCGCCAGGACGAGCTGACCAAGCCGCGCGGATCCCTGGGACGGCTGGAGGAGCTGTCGGTGTGGGCCGCATCCGTCCAGGGACAGTGCCCACCGCGTGACTTCGGTCGGGTTCGAGTGGTGATCTTCGCCGGCGATCACGGCGTCGCCGCCGCCGGAGTGTCGGCGCGGCCGGTCGAGGTCACCGCTCAGCTCGTGCGCCACCTTTTCACCGGCGCAGGCGCGGTGAATGTTCTGGCCGAGCTCGCCGGGGCCACCGTCCGGCTCGCTGATCTCGCCGTGGCCGAGGACACCGATCCGGTCATCAGCGAGCTCAAGGTTCGACGCTCCAGCGGACGCATCGACCGGGAGGACGCGCTCACGGCCCAGGAGACCCGCTCGGCTATCGAAGCCGGTATGACCCTCGCCGATGCGGAAATCGATGCCGGTGCCGACCTGCTGGTACTCGGCCATCTCGGCGTCGCGGCGAGCACCCCGGCCAGCGCTTTGATATCGGTGTTGACTGACACCGAACCGGTCAAAGTCATCGGACGCGGGTCGGGAATCGACGACGCGAGCTGGATCAACAAGTGCGCGGTGGTGCGCGATGCCCGCCGTCGGGGCTGGCCGCACCGCTTCGACATCTCCGACCTGCTTGCCGCCGTCGGCGGGGCCGACATTGCGGCGATGACCGGTTTCCTGCTGCAGGCGGCGTACCGCAAGACGCCGGTGTTGCTAGACGACCTCGTCACCGCCGCCGCCGCGCTCACGGCACAACGGGCCAGCGCCCGGGTGGTCAGGTGGATCCGAGCCGGTCAGGTTTCGCACGAGCCGGCCGAGATCATCGCGCTCGAACGGCTGGGGCTGGAACCCATTCTCGCCTTGGACATGTCTCTCGGCGAGGGCACCGGCGCGCTGGTCGCCCTGCCGGTGCTGCGGGCCGCCATCCGCACCCTGGGCGGCATGTCCACCCGGGACGAGGCTGGCATCAGCGACTGACCTTGCGCGCGGTGACGCTCACAACCTGAGCGTCACCGCCAGCGGCTCACCGCACGTGGGATGGCACGAGCGGCAGCGTGGCGAGCTTCGCTCCGAGCCGACGGCCTCGGACGTCGATTGTGACGTCATCGCCCGCCGCCAGGTCGGCCGACGTGTCGATCAAAGCGAGCGCGATCCCCTGCTTGAGTGTTGGCGAGAAGGTTCCCGAGGTTGTCTGGCCGATCACAGCTCCGTCGGCGTCCAGCACGTCCATGTGCGGACGAGGCACTCCCCGGTCGGTCAGGACCAGACCGCGCAGCTTGCGGTGCGGGCCGGCTTTCTTCTCGGCCAGCAGCGCCTCCCGGCCCCAGAAGGCGTCCTTCTTCCAACCGACTGCCCATGACGAGCCTGCCTGCACGGGGCTGATTTCGCGCGACAGATCCTGGCCGTGCAGCGGGTAGCCCATCTCGGTTCGCAGCGTGTCGCGGGCCCCGAGACCGGCGGGCATTCCCGAACACAACCGGGCTGTCTCGGCGAGGGCGTCCCACACCGCTACCGCGT
>JAVEET010000306.1 GCA_030840295.1 Pseudonocardiales bacterium | reverse complement strand
GGCGTATGGCTGGACACCAGATCGATTTCCGCCATGACCGGAACGCGGGTGGGCTTCGCGAGCTCCATACGCTGAAAGGCCGAAAAGATGTACTGGTCGGGCATGGCGGCGTAGCTGAATCTCGGGCCGGCATACCCGACGTTCCGGGCGTCATAGATCTGGTCGTAGTGGTAGAACGACGAGCCTTCCGGCCAGTCCTTTTCATTTGACGGCACATCGGCGACCGTTCGCCACCCAGCGCGTTTGAAGGCGTCGCTCAGGGTGAAGCGGTCTCCGCCGACCAGCTGGTTGTAGCGCTGCTGGTTGTCGATCCACAAGCCGGACTGCAGTGTGGAATGGGCCAGCCAGCTGATGCCACCGAAGGTCGGCGAGGTAAGCCAGCCGCTCTGGGACGAGAATCCGGCCGCACGCAGTTTTTCGGTTCCGGCATCCAACACTGAATCGACCCGCGGGGAAAACGCCGACCCTTGAATCGCGACGCGTCCGTAGCTCTCGACGAAGGCGACGATGACGTCCTTGCCTCGCAGGCCGGTCAGCAGGTCGTTGCCCGGAGTACCCCGGAACGAATCAACGGCGGCCGCCGCCGCGAATTTCTGCCGGTCCTGGATGCCAATGCGCAACTGGCTCACCTCGCGGTAAGCGAGGCTGGACGCGCTCGTGGACGCGATCGGCGCGCCCGGGATGAGCTCCGCGCCGACCAGCGCGCAGACGACCCAGACCACCCCGAGCGCTTGGACGCCCCGCAGCGACTGCGCCCGGTGTCGGTTCAACAGTCGCGTCAGGAGCATGACCGACAATGGCGTCAAGACCAGTGCGGCGATGCACAGCAATGCAGCTGCGACCAGGGCGACGATGGCGCCCTGCCGGCCGACCGAGTCCCTGAGCAGGCCCACCGCGGACCCGAAGTAGCTCCAATCGGTCACCGGATTGAACGGCCGGCCGAGCGCCTCGGAGAAACCGAGATCGAGGAACTCGACCACACACAGCACGCCGAGAACCGATCCGGCCAGCGCTGCCACGATCCGGCTTTGGCTACCCGGCAGGATGAGAACGAGCGCTACGAAAAGGAGTCCCTCAATCGGGATGCGCAGGAACGCCTCCGGCGTGAGCCGACTGATGTTGTCCGGAGCCAGCGCAGCGAACCACACGAGCAAGCAGGCCAGGACGGCAATCACCCTGCCGATAGTGGTACGAACCCTTCTCAACTCCATCGAGGAACCTCTCCACCGCGCCTGGCACTGAGCTCCAAGCTCCCATACGGTTCTTTTATCGCCGTCCCTATCGCGAGCGGGCCGGGGGTCACGCGTCGGCGACGCCACAGACCCCATATGTCGCGGCCGAACGACTCGGCGAGCAGCGCCAGGGCAGCGGCGAGCGCGGCGTCGGCCCATAGCCCGGACAGCACGTCGGCCATCGCGAACGTCAACACAATGCCTTGGATCGCTGCGACAACCTTGCGCCAATAGCGTGGCGGCACCGATTCGCGTAACCACGGCAGCAACCAGCCGGCCGCGAGGAGCAGGTAGCGTGCCGCGCCGATGGCAAGCACCCATATGCCGCTCGACCGGGAGACGTACACGCTGAGCACGAGTATCAGAAACGCATCGACCTCCATGTCGAACTGCGCGCCGAGTGGCGATGCCGTTTCGGTGCGTCGCGCGACCCAGCCGTCGACGGCGTCGAGGACAAGAGCGATGACCGTGAGCGCCACCAGGGCCGTCATCGGTGCCGGCCGGCCGAACGAGTCCGCGGTCAGTGCCGCCACGGCTCCGGCGAGCGTGGCTCGAGTGAGGGTCACCCGGTCAGCGGGGCGCAGTCCCCCGCCGCCACGGTGATCGGCATCATGGTCGGCATCGTGATCGGCATCGTGGTCGGCGTGACGCGCGAGGCCACGACTCAACCCCGCGTTCGTGATCAGCCCGCAGGTCATTCCGACGACCCAACCCGAGCCGGTGAGGCCAACCGACTCAGCAAGGGCGAGGAGGATGACGAGCTGGGCCAGCAGCCCGATAGCGGGACCCGTTTGAACCAGCCGCACCGTGCCTCCGTTTGTCTAGGGGTACGACGGGAATACGGGAAAAGCGACGCTCCGGTTCAGCTCGGGGTCTGACAAGTAAGGTGGGGCTGGTGTGGAGTCACGCGCAGGCGTTCTGGCTTCGCGAACCTGGCTTGGGTGAGATCCGGCCGGTCCCGCTAGACGAGCCCGGCCCCGGCGATGTCTTCGTCCGGACCGTGCATACCGCGATCAGCCGAGGCACCGAGACTTTGGTCTTCCGCGGTGGCGTCCCGACGAGCCAGTACGCCGCGATGCGCGCCCCGTTCCAGGAGGGCGACTTTCCGGGCCCGATCAAATACGGCTACCTCAATGTCGGCATCGTCGAACATGGCCCGACGGCGCTGCGAGGACGCACCGTCTTCTGCCTGTACCCGCACCAGACTGCCTACGTGGTGCCAGCCCAAGCGGTTTTCCTCGTGCCCGATGACGTGCCCCCGGAGCGCGCCGTGCTCGCAGGCACGCTGGAGACTGCCGTCAACGCCTTGTGGGATGCCGCCCCGCTGGTCGGCGACCGGATTACCGTCGTCGGCGCCGGTATGGTCGGCTGTGCCGTGGCAGGCCTCGTCGCCCGGTTTCCCGGCGTCAGCGTCGCCCTCGTCGATATCGATGTCTCCCGGGCCGAGGTGGCTGCCGCGCTCGGCGTCGACTTCACCCTGCCCGCCGACGCCGCGGACGGCCGTGACCTCGTCGTGCATACCAGCGCGACGTCCGCCGGTCTCCAGCGATCTCTCGACCTGCTCGCCCCGGAAGGCACCGTTATCGATCTCAGCTGGTACGGCGATACCGAGGTCAGTCTTTCGCTCGGCGGCAGCTTCCATTCCGGCCGCCTCGGCATCCGCGCCAGTCAGGTCGGGACGGTATCCGGAGCCCGCCGCGGGCGCCGCAGCGCCGCCGACCGGCTGGCGCTCGCCCTGGACCTGCTGCGCGATCCCGCCTTCGACGCGCTGATCAGCGGCGTTTCGCGCTTCGACGAACTGCCTGATGTCATGACCCGGTTGGCTGACGGTAGCCTGCCTGCGCTGTGCCACTTGATCAGCTACCGGACGGGATGAGTTCATGTTCAGCGTGACCGTTCGCGATCACATGATGATCGCCCACAGCTTCCTCGGTGAGGTGTTCGGACCGGCACAGCGTCTGCACGGCGCGACTTACGTCGTCGACGCAACGTTTCGCCGGGCGGCTCTGGACGCTGACAACGTCGTGGTCGACATCGGGCGGGCTGCCGAGGAGCTGCGCGCCGTCGTCGGCGAGCTCAACTATCGCAACCTCGACGACGAATCCGAGTTCGCCGGCGTTAACACCACTACCGAGGCGCTGGCACAGGTGATCGGTGATCGACTTGCCGAGCGGGTGGGCGCCGGAGCACTCGGCGAGAGCGCTCGGGGACTGGCCGGGATCACGATTGTGCTGCACGAGTCACATGTCGCGTGGGCCAGCTACGAGCGAACGCTATAACCGCTGTGGTCGCAGTGCATCTGGTCGTGCCAGACAGCATCGACGATCCGACACGTCCGAGCGGTGGCAACACTTATGACCGCCGGGTCCGCGAAGGCCTGACCGCGCTCGGCTGGTCGATACATGAGCATGTTGTGCCGGGCAGCTGGCCGATTCCGGACGCGGCGGCGCGGGCCGGCCTCGCCGCCGTGATCGCCGGTATCGGCGACGGCAGTGTGTTGCTTGTCGACGGCGTGATCGCTTCGACCGTCCCGGAGACGCTGGTGCCCGAGGGTCGTCGGCTGCGATTGGTGGTCCTCGTGCATATGCCGGTCGGCGACACATCACCGCAAGACGGGCTTGTCGACGCGGGCGCTCGGGAACAGGCGGTGCTGGCTGCTGCCTCCGCCATCGTCACGACCAGCGCTTGGACGCGGCGCTGGCTGCTGGATCGCTACGCACTGCGGTCCGACCGGGTCTATGTGGCGGAGCCCGGTGTCGACGCCGCCGCGCTCGCCACCGGATCGGCGACCGGGGGCGAGTTGCTTTGCGTCGCGGCGGTGACGCCGAACAAGGGCCACGATGTGCTACTCGCGGCGCTGGCAACAGTCATGGACCTGCCATGGCGATGTGTCTGCGTGGGTTCGGTGAACCTCGATCCGGGCTTCGTTGGCCGCTTGAACCGTCAGGCCCGGGCCCACGGAATCGATGACCGACTGTGTTTCGCCGGTGCGCGAACGGGCCCTGACCTCGACAGCCACTACGCCGACGCGGACCTGCTGGTGTTGGCCTCGCGCGCCGAGACGTACGGCATGGCCGTCACCGAGGCGTTGGCGCGCGGACTGCCTGTCGTTGCGACGGCCGTCGGCGGCTTGCCGGACGCCCTCGGTCGTGCGGCCGACGGGAGCCGGCCGGGCATGCTCGTGCCGCCCGGCGACTCGGCGGCCTTCGCCGCGGCGCTGCGCCGCTGGCTGACCGACACCGAGCTACGGTGGCGACTCCGGTCCGCGGCGCGGGAACGCCGGGTGATGCTGTCCGGCTGGTCGACGACCTCCCTTCGGATCTCCCGCATCCTGGCCGACCTGGCGGCTTGACGGTTGATCTCGGCAAAGCGCGAGCCGCGCTGACGGCAGAGTGGTTCACTGGCTGGGTGCTGCGCGAAGTCGATGAACCGGCGTGCCATCACGCGCGTATACCAGCACGAAGGGCAAGCGGGCCGGCGTTCGCGGCGGTCCCCAGAGCACTCTGGCGGAGGGCGGTTGGCGGTATGAGCGGCCGGTTCTGGACGTGGGCGCGGCTGCTGGCCGGCGCCGCGACCTTGGCCGTACTCGCCTTGCGCGTCGGTACCGGCCCGTTTCTCGACGGCATGCGCCGAACCACGTGGTTGCCGCTGGCAGTGGCTGCCGCCATCGCACTGCCAACCACCGTCTGTTGCGCGTGGCGCTGGAGCCTGGTCGCCCGCGGTCTCGGGGTCAGCGTGCCGCTGCCTGCCGCAATAGGTGCCTACTACCGGTCCCAATTCCTCAACACGACACTGCCCGGCGGCATCGTAGGTGACGTCCACCGCGCAGTGCGCCACGGTCGCCAGGTCGGTGACGTAGGCCGGGGCCTGCGCGCCGTCGCCTGGGAACGCTCGGCGGGGCAGTTGGTGCAGACCGTGCTGGCGGTGATTGTGCTGGTGCTGCTGCCGTCGCCCGTGCGCTCGTTCATGCCCGTCGTCATGATTTCGGTAATCGCAGGCGGACTGGGCGCGGTAGTCCTGAGTCGGGCAATGCCGCTTGGCGGGCCCTCGCGGTGGGCGCGGGCTTTACGCGCGGCAACCGCCGACCTCCGCGAAGGGCTGCTGGCCCGGCGCGCCTGTCCCGGCATCGTGTTTGCCTCCGTCGTGGTTGTGGCCGGCCACGCGACGACCTTCCTGATCGCCGCGCGCACCGCCGGATCGGCAGCGTCCACTGTCCGATTGCTGCCCCTGGCGCTGCTGGTGTTACTGGCCATGGGTGTCCCCACGAATATCGGCGGGTGGGGACCACGTGAGGGCGTGGCCGCTTGGGCATTCGGTGCGGCCGGGCTGGGCGCGGCCCAGGGCGTCGCGACCGCCGTGGTGTACGGCGTCATGGTTTTCGTGGCCAACCTGCCTGGTGCAGGTGTCTTGATCGCGTCGTGGCTGCTTCGCGCCACCCCGGACGCGGCAGCTCACCCGCGGTGGCGGCCGCCGACCACCGCCGGCCAGAAAGGCGCCGCGCATGGCTGACCGTCCCTACACCCTGCTCAGCTGCAGCGTATCGATCGACGGATACCTCGATGGCGGGACCGAGAAGCGGCTGCTGCTGTCCAACGACGCCGACCTGGACCGCGTCGACGCCGTCCGCGCTACCTGCGACGCGATCCTGGTTGGTGCCGCCACTGTCCGTAAGGACAACCCGCGGCTACTGGTACGCGCTCCGCAGCGGCGAGACAAGCGGGTCGCCTGCGGTCTCCAGCCCTCGCCTATCAAGGTCACGGTGACCGGCTGTGGGCAGTTGGACACCTGCGCGAAGTTCTTCACCGCCGGTGACACCGAGAAACTCGTGTACTGCGCAAGTCCGGCGGTAGTCGAGACTCGCGAGCGGCTCGGCTCGGTGGCGACCGTGGTCGACGGCGGCGAGCCGGTTGATATGCGGCGCCTCAGCGAGGACCTTTACGTGCGCGGCGTGCAGCGGCTGATGGTCGAGGGCGGCGGGATGATGCACACCCAGTTCCTGACCGCCGACCTCGCAGATGAGCTGCAGCTGGTGGTAGCACCGTTCTTCGTGGGCGACTCAGGGGCCCGACGGTTTGTCAGCGATGGCCGGTTCCCGTGGCATCCGGAGCGGCGGGCGATGCTGGCGGAGGTGCGTCGGATCGAAGATGTCGTGCTGCTGCGGTATGCGCTTTCGGCACGATTTCGGCTGGACTGACCAGGGGGCCTGCTGGGTCAGTTCAGCCAGCTACGTTCTTGTCCCGGCCCCGGCCGTAGCCTCCGGCGGCTTAGGCCGCCATTGTTCGCGGTAATCGGGGTGGTCGTCGTAGGGCTCGGCGAGCACGGCCAAGTAGAAGCGGGCCGCGTCCGCGAGCGTGGCGTCCTTCATCCGTTCCCGCCAGCCGTCCACCACTGGCGCATGAGCTTCCTGTCCGGTCCACAACCCGAGAAGTTGCCGTCTCGCCGCGATCTCGGCCTCGACATACGGATCGTCTGCACCCTGATCGCGGATGATCTGATCTCGCTCCGCCGATCGGGCCAGCAAGAACTCAGCGAGCGTCACGATCTTGGACGCTAGCGTGCTATTGCTAGTCGTCGCAACCCCGCAGGGATTGCGCCAGCAGCCACTCATCAGCAGCCGATGTGGGATCGGCAGCTGGATCTTGGTCACACCTGACGCTACTACTCGCCGGTAGTCGTTATCTTCTGCTCGCAGAGCAATCGCGACCGGGGCCTGTGCCAACACGTCTCCGGTCGTTGAACTGTAAGCACATGCCGCACATCGAAAACGGCCCGCTCCCCTCCAAGGGAGCGGGCCGTTTTGCGCTCACCGCCGATCCGTCGCGACCGGGCGGCTGACCGCTGCTTCAACTCTTGTCCGTCTTCTTCCGTTCCTTGGTCGTGAGCTCTTTGGCCATCGTCAAAGTCTGCCGCTACCGCTTGTGTCGACAAGCCTTCCGCACGGCGTGACGGCGGCGTGACAGCACAGTGCCGTTGAGGTCTGCCGCTAGGGCGCCTGGTGCCGGCGACCTCGAGCGAGGGTGACGAACAGGGCGCCGCCGCCGAGGACTATGCCGAGGGCGCCGAGCACGATGCCAGTACTCGCTGCACCTTTGCTCGCACTGTTCGACGCAGCGGCCGCGGTGGACGTAGCGGTGGCTGTCGGCGCGTCGCTGGACGCAGTGGATGACGGCGGTCCGGCGGTGCTCGAACCCGAGGGGTCGGCGGCGGTGAGTTCCAAGGTGGGAGCCGGGTGTTCGGGTTGGGCCGTGCTGCCCGGTGCTGCCTCCTCGATCCAGGACACGGTCGTACCGTCGCTGTAATTCTGGATCGCCTTGAACGTCAAGCTGGTTACGCCGTCGGGAAGCTTGCCGGCGAGGATGGTGAACTGGCCGAAGAAGCCAGGTTTGATGCCGGCCCCGGTGTCGGCTTTCCAGTCGATCTCGGATACCACCTCGGTGATGTCGCCATCATCGGTCTTGACCGGGGTCGTCAGCTTGGTCTGCTTGACGGTGGCTGACCAGCCGGTCATCGGCGCCACCAGCACCCCAGCGATCGGCTTGTCGGTGGGCAGTTGGAGCTTGACTCCGACGGTGCTGGCCTTGCTGGATTCGTCAGGCACCCGGAACGTGATGGAGGCATCCGAAGCGCCTGCGCTCACGCCGGGGGCCGTGACCGTGACGTGCGCGGAGGCTGTGGTGGCCCACAGGGTCCCGACGCCGGCCAGGCCGATCAGGGTCATGGTCAGGGCGCCGAGGCGGCGGCGGGTCTGCATGCGGTTTCTCCCATGAGGTCGAGTGCACCGGGCGTGCTGCGTTGCATTGGTAGTCGCGGGCGGGTGAGGTTGAGTTCCCGCTACCTGACTGGTGTGTCTGCGGTCACAGAGCCGAACGAACCACCGGTCCCCAGCCCGTCGTCCCACGGCATCCCTGCCGATGTGGCGGCGGCGGCGCGTCGGCCGGTTCTGCGTCGGTGAACGAACCAACCGACCGAGGCGACAAGAACGCCGAACACGGCAGTGTCGGTGATGAGGAATGCGGTCAAGGACGTGCTGGGACCCGGTTTCATCGGCAACCAGTTCAACGTTCCCGTTATCGTCATTGGAGTGCCGGCCAGGGTCAGGTGGACGTTCCACGTGCCCACCAGGTGAGCGACGGCGGAATCGGCTTTCACCCCCGGCGGGCGGTCGGCCCCCATCCAGTGAATGCGGTGGTCGTGCCAGCGGACCTCATGACCGCGGCTGGTGTGGCGCCAGCTTGGCGGCATGGCGCTGTCCCCGAGTTGGGACATGTCACCGAACAGGCTCTGGTTGAGCGCCAGTGTCGGAGAGAAGGAGTTCTCCGATACTCCGGCCGGATCGATCTGCAGGTACGGCTCACGGGCGTAACCGAGAATGGTAAGCGTCTTGCTGGTGGCGTTGGTGACCGCGAGCCACTCCCCGCGCGGGTCGACCGAGGCGCTTATCCCTGGGATCGCGGGGCTGATTCCGGTGAGCTTCGTCAGGTAGTGCGCTGCGTCCGGGATGGGCTGGCCGTTGGCGCCGTGTGCCGACGCACCGGGCGCGGTCAAGGTAAGGGCGAACAGCCAGCTCAGGACAGCGGTAATCAGCCATCTTGCACGTGGACGGGCAACGGACATGAGCAGCTCCTACCGGACCGTGAGGGTGGTTGTGGTGGTGTACGCGTCGAACTCGCCGGTCTGAACGAGCAGGGTCACCGTCCAGCGACCTTTGCGTGGCAACAGCAGCCGATTAGCCAGAAAGTGGCCGGTGCCTGCCTGTAGGAGCGGGATCCTGACTGGCCCCAGGCCGGTGTTGGCCGCGGTCGGGGCGGCTTCGGCGGTGATCTGTTCGACGTCGGTCGGCAGGCCGTCGGCTCCGAGGGCGTAGAGGTGGAGATCCAGGGTGCGGGCTGCGGGCGCGATCGCGCTGATGTCCAGGGTGACGGGCCCGGCGTGCGCTGTCCGTTCCTGGCTCGGGCGGTACGCCGCGCCTGCGGGGGTGGTGGCAACGAGCGCCGACGTCACGACGAGCACGGCCGTGAGCACGCCGGTCTCGGCGGCGACCGCGCGGACCAACAACTGTCCTCGGCGCTTGCCGGTGCGGAGATCGAGCCCGCCATGAACGACCGACCGCGAGACGGCCGCGATCGCGAGCGTGGCCGCGGCGAGCGTCACCTTGAGCAGCAGCAGACGACCGTAGGTGGTCCCGGTCAGGGCGCCCATTTCGGGTACCTGCCGCAGCGCCTGAAGAATTCCGGTTGCCGTCAAGACCGCCACGCTCGTCAGCGCGAGCGCGGAGAACCGGCGTGTCGACCGCCATGAATCGGACTCGGCGTTGACGCGATCCAGGACTGCCACGGCACCAGCCTCCACCGGGTTCAGCGATGCCGGCCGAGTCGGTGGTGGCAGCTCGTCGCCGTAGCCACTGACATCGCGTCGATGGGCGGGCAACACGACGACGCCGAGCACGACCAGGCCACCGAGCCAGGAACCGGCTGCAGCCAGGTGTGCCACATCCAGAGCTGCCGTAGCCGGTGTCCGACCGGCGTGCCCTTCTACGGCGACCGTAACCAGCAATCCGAGTGCCTCCGCACTCAGCAGGATGGTGCGCAGCCGATTCATCGAACCTCGGCGCGACACCGTCGCGACTACCGCCGCCAGCACAACTAGTCTCAGCAGGTGGGCGTGTCCCAGCCGGGTTCCCAGTAACGCACCCAGGGCAGTGGGATCGACGGTCGCCGACCAGCCGCCGACGACATCGAACGCGGCCTGCAGAGCGAATCCCGCCACGGTCGCCGCCGCCGTCGTCAGAACGGCAAGAGCGAGCAACCGGCGCGCAGCAGGAACGCCCCACAAACTCGGCTGGCAGATCCCGAGAAAGACGAGCACACCGACCAACAGCAGCAGGCCGGCGTAGCCGGCGACCCGGACAGCTCCCAAGGCCAAGGCGACGGGCCCGGACTCGGCGGCTGAGGGCGGTGCGGCAATCGCTCCGGGGTGGCCGACGGCGAAGGTGAACGAGCCGTGCACCGGGTGCGAATCGGCTGACACCACCCGCCACACCACCAGGTAGCTGCCTTCCGGCATTCCCGTGCGCAGGCCCACGGCGACCCGAGTTGCGGCGCCTCCGGGGTGGCTGACCGCCTTGGTATCCACCCGGGAGCCATCGCCTGCAACGACCTGGATCGCGCCGCCGCTCACCTCCACCGGTTCGTCGAATTCCAACTCGATCCGGGTGGGGGTATCGCCGGGCTTCAAGACCGCACCGGCTTGCGGAGTGCTCGACTGCAACACAGCATGGGCGGACGCCTCGGGGGCAGCAAGCAGCATCAACGTCGCCAGGCTCGCGAGCACACCCACAATGACCCGGCGGCGATGTCGCGTCACACCGCCCATTTCAGTCCCCCGACCTCACCCGTCTCCACGAGGGACACAGGACTCACAGGATATTAACGCAATCCGGTGTGGCGGTTGGCACCGTTACAGGACTGTCATGAAAGGTGGCCGGACACCATTGTCGGCGTGCCGCGCGATACTCGCCCCATGGCGTACGACGAGGAACTAGCCCACCGGGTCCGGGAAGTTGTCCAGGGAGAGCGGGGCGTGGCTGAGAAGCGAATGTTCGGCGGCCTTGCCTTCCTCATCGACGGCAAGATGGCTGTGAGTGCGAGTAGCCAGGGCGGCCTGCTGCTGCGCATCGACCCTGCACAGGCCGCGTCGCTGATCCGCGAACCCCACACGCAGCTCTTCGAGATGCGTGGCCGCGAGATGGATGGCTGGCTGCGGATCGACGTCGCGGCCCTCGCGACCGACGCCGAACTCCGACGCTGGGTGAGCTTAGGGGTCAGCTACGCCCGCTCGCTCCCGCAGAAGTCGCCGCGCGCACCGGCACCGGGCTAGCCGCGCGGGTAGTCGTCCTCATCGTCGTCCACTGCCATCGCCTGCTCGAGGCGATCCGCCGGATCGACCAGGTCCGCCGGATCGACGACCTCGACCTCGGACGCCAGCTCGCCGGGGATGATCGTTGTCTCCGGGTCGTCGCTCACTGCTTCTGGGTCGGCTGGAATTGCCTGCTCGATGCGGTCTGCTTCGGGGACTTCCTCCCCGGTCGGATTGATGCCGAACTCGGCCATTGCTCGTCCTCCTTCTCGGCTCGTAGCTGGGCGTTCTGTCTCTCCAGGTCCAAAACCATGGCTATGCCCGCAAGGTTGAGACCAGCATCGAGTAGGGCGCCGATGCGGCGTAACTGGTCGAGGTCATTAGCGCTATATCGGCGGGTGCCGCCGTCGGTGCGGTCCGGCTCCAGCAGCCCGCGAGCCTCGTACAGCCGGAGCGTCTGGACGCCCATGCCGACCAACTCGGCCGCGACCGAGATGCCATAGACGGCACGCTCGACGTCAGGA
>JAVEET010000279.1 GCA_030840295.1 Pseudonocardiales bacterium | reverse complement strand
CGCGGATGATCGATGGGCACCGAGATCTGCTCAGACGCGTGCAGCCTCGTCACCGGGCGTGGTGGGGGACTGGCTCGTGGTCGGAGCCGTCTCGGCCTGGCCGGCGCGCACACCCTCTTCGACCTTCTTGCCGAGTTCGGGATCCACATTGCTCCAGTACGTGAACACTCGCACCAGGATCTCTTCGCTCACGCCGTTGAGGGCGTGTCCGACGATGTTGCCGACCAGGCGATCGCGGGCCGCGTCGTCCATGACCTCGCGGTAGAGGGTGCCCGGTTGGACGAAGTCGGTGTCCTCGGCGTGCTTGACGTAGGCGAGCCGAATCTGGTCGCCACTGGATTCCCAGCCGGCCGGGTTGCCGTAGCGCGCCTCGTCGGCGTGCGGGCCTCCGTAGGAGTTCGGCGCATACACCGGGGTTTCCGGAGTGTTGTAGTGATGGCGCAGCGCGCCATCCTTGGAGTACGAGCTGACCTGGTTCTTCGGTGCGTTGACCGGCAGCTCCGCGTAGTTCGCGCCGATCCGGTAACGGTGGGCGTCGGCGTATGAGAAGATCCGGCCGAGCAGCATCTTGTCCGGCGAGGTTTCGATGCCGGGCACGAAGTTGGACGGCTCGAACGAGGACTGCTCGATCTGGGCGAAGAAGTTCTCCGGGTTGCGGTTCAACGTCATGGTGCCGACCTTGATCCGCGGGAAGTCCTTCTGCGACCAGACCTTGGTCAGGTCGAAGGGATTGAACCGGTAGTTGTCGGCGTCGGCGTAGGGCATGATCTGGACCTCGAGCGACCAGCTCGGGAAGTCGCCGTTGGTGATGGCGCCGAACAGGTCCTGGCGGTGGTGATCCGGCGAGCTGCCTGCCAGTTCGTCGGCCTCGGCCTGGGTCAGGAAGTCGATGCCCTGGTTGGTCTTGAAGTGATACTTGACGAAGAAGCGCTCGCCGGCCGCATTGACCCACATGTAGGTGTGCGAGCCGAAGCCGTCCATGTGCCGGAAGGACTTGGGGATACCGCGGTCACCCATCAGCCAGGTGACCTGGTGGGCCGTCTCCGGACGAAGCGTCCAGAAGTCCCACTGCATGTTGTGGTCGCGCAGGCCCGAGTCGGGCATCCGCTTCTGAGAATGGATGAAGTCCGGGAACTTGATCGGGTCCTGGATGAAGAAGACCGGGGTGTTGTTGCCGACCAGGTCGTAATTGCCGTCCTCGGTGTAGAACTTCAATGCGAAGCCACGCGGGTCCCGCCAGGTGTCCGGGCTGCCCTGCTCACCGGCCACGGTGGAGAACCGGGCCAGCATCTCGGTCTTCTTGCCCTTCTGCAGAAACTTCGCCTGGGTGTACTGACTTATGTCCTCGGTGATCTCGAGTTCACCGAACGCACCGGCGCCCTTGGCGTGCACGACTCGCTCCGGGACTCGCTCGCGATTGAACTGCGCCAGCTTCTCGATCAGGTAGTGGTCATGCAGCACGATCGGACCCTGCGGGCCCTGAGTGAGGGAGTTGTTGTCGCTGCCGGCGGGCGCGCCGGCGTTGGTGGTGGTGATCGAACCTGGTTTGACCGCTGTCATCAGGAGAGCTCCTTCGTAGCTGGATGAACGGGATTGGAAAATGTCTGGCAATTCGCGCACACACCCCACCAGGTGACCTCAGCCTCATCGATGGCGAACTGATGTTCGGCCGCCGCAGTGGACGGTTCGAGGCAGGGCGCCTCGCCGACCGCGCAATCGATGTCGGCGATCTCGCCGCAGCCGCGGCAGACCAGGTGATGGTGGTTGTCGGCGACCCGGATCTCGAAACGCGTGGGCTGCCCGGCCGGTTCGATCCGCCGTAGCAGGCCGGCGCGGGTGAGGGCCGCCAGCACGTCATAGACGGCCTGCTGGGAGACCGAGCCGATGGCCCGCCGGACCCTGCTGGTGACCGTGTCGGCGTCGAGATGCTCACCGTGCTCGATGGCCGACAGCACGGCAATGCGCTGTCGAGTGACGCGCAAGCCCGAGTCGGCGATCCGGGATTGGGCCCTGCGGAACTGGTCCTCCTGTGACGCTGTGTCTGGGGCCTGGGCCGATCCGGCTCTCCGGGACGCTCCGGGGAGGTCTGGAGGCATCGGCGTCATGTGCTCACCGTAGCCGTTATCTGGAATGAGTCAAGAAAAGGCTCGGTGAATTCGATTATGAACGGGCTGGGAGAATGGCCGGGTGACCGACGCCCCGAAGCACCCCGACGAGACACCCGAGCCCGCCTACCGGTCAGGTTTCTGCGCCTTCGTCGGGCGGCCGAACGCGGGCAAGTCGACGCTCACCAATGCACTGGTCGGCTCCAAGATCGTGATCACCTCCGACAAACCGCAGACCACCCGGCGCGCAGTGCGTGGCGTCCTCAACCGACCGTCCGGCCAACTCGTCGTGGTCGACACACCGGGACTGCATCGACCGCGGAATCTGCTGGGTGAGCGTCTCAACGAGGTCGTGCGCAACACGTTGGCCGACGTGGATGTAATCGGGTTCTGCGTGCCGGCGAATCAGAAGATCGGGCCGGGAGACCGGTTCATCGCGGCTGAGCTGAAGGCTTTGCGGGCCCCTACCATCGCGGTGGTCACGAAGACCGACACAGTGTCCAAGCCACAGGTCGCCCAGCAACTGCAGGCCATCAGCCAGCTCGGCGACTTCGTGGAGATCGTTCCCGTGTCGGCCTACCGCAATGACCAGGTGGACTTGTTGGCCGATCTGCTTTTCGCCAGGCTGCCGACCGGACCCCAGCTGTATCCCTCGGAGGTGGCTACCGACGAAACCGACGAGGCCCGGATCGCCGAACTGATCAGAGAGGCTGCGCTGGCCGACGTCCGAGAGGAA
>JAVEET010000249.1 GCA_030840295.1 Pseudonocardiales bacterium | reverse complement strand
TGTGGAGCGGAGGGCGAGAGATTCGAACTCTCGGATGGTTTCCCATCAGCGGTTTTCAAGACCGCCGCACTCGGCCACTATGCGAGCCCTCCAGACCGCGGCCAAATGGCCACTGTCGTACTGATTCTGACAGAACGCCGGCTCGCGAAGGCAGCCAGCCCGCGCCCAGCAGACCTGCGATGCTGAGGTCATGCCGTCCGAACCGCTTCTGAGCATCGACTCCAAGCGCGGACAGTGGGTGCTGGCGACCACGATCCTGGGCAGCGGAATGGTGTTTCTGGACGGCACCATCGCCAACGTCGCCGCCAATCGGATCGGCACCGACTTCTCGGCGTCGTTCGCGAGTCTGCAGTGGGTGCTGAACGGATACGCCCTCGCGCTGGCCAGCCTGATTCTGCTCGGTGGTTCGCTCGGAGACCGGTTCGGCCGGCGTCGGGTCTACCTGATCGGCATGGTCTGGTTCGCCGGCGCCTCCGTCTTGTGTGCCGTCGCCCCGAACGTCGAGATCCTGATCGCCGCCCGGGTGCTGCAGGGCATCGGAGGAGCGCTGTTGACCCCGGGTTCGCTGGCGCTGATCCAGGCGTCCTTCGCCCCGTCGGAGACCGGGCGGGCGGTGGGCATCTGGTCCGGGATGAGCGGTGTCACCACCGCGGCCGGCCCGCTGCTCGGCGGCTACCTGGTGCAGCACGTGTCCTGGCGGTGGGCGTTCGGGATCAACGTCCCGTTGGCCGTCGTCGCGGTGGTGCTCGGGCTTCGTTTCGTCCCGGAGTCCAGGAGCGCCGAGGCTGAAGGTCCGCTGGACGTGACCGGAACCGTCCTCATCGCGCTCGGGCTGGGCGGCCTGACCTACGGCACCACGCTGGCCGGTGACATCGGCTGGGGCGCCACCGCTCTCGGCGCCACGGCGGGCTCGCTGGTGGTCCTGGCGCTGTTCGTCGTGGTCGAAGGACGGCGGGATTTCCCGCTGCTCCCGCCGAGACTGTTCCGCAACCGGACCTTCACCGGCGCCAACCTGATGACGTTCACGACGTACGGATCGCTGGGTGCGGTGTTCTTCCTGCTGGTGCTCAACCTCCAGGTGGCCGGCGGGTACGGTCCGCTGGCGGCCGGCCTGAGCCTGCTGCCGGCCACGGTCCTGCTGCTGGCCCTGTCACCTCGGACCGGTGCCTTCGCCACCCGGGTCGGACCCAGGTTGCCGATGATCACCGGGCCAGTCATCGCCGCGGGGGGAATCGCGCTGACGACCCGACTGGACGCGCACCACCACAACTACCTGATCGACGTGCTGCCGGGCATCACCGTATTCGGGCTCGGCATGGCCTTGCTGGTCGCGCCGCTCACCTCGACCGTGATGGGGTCGGTGCCGATGGACGAGGTCGGGTTGGCTTCGGGCGTCAACAACGCCGTCGCGCGTTCGGCGTCGCTGCTGGCCGTAGCGGTCCTGCCGCCGCTGGCCGGCATCACCGGAGACAAGTACCGGATCGCTTCGGTCATGAGTTCCGGATACCGGGTCGCGGTCTGGATCTGCGTGGTCATTCTGCTTTTGGGCGCCGTGGTCGTAGCGTTCACGGTGTCGGGCGGCCCGCGGGAGGTGTCCGACAGCTCGAACGGGGCGAAGGAGGATGACGATGTCCCACCAGACCGAAGGTCCGATCCTGCAGCAGATCCACGACTTGGTGGCTGAGGAGAAACACCTGCGTTCGACGCACGCCGGTGTCGGCCTGAACAACGCGGAACGACTGCGTCTCGACGGCATCGAGCGGCAGCTGGACCAGTGCTGGGGCCTGCTCCGCCAGCGCCGGGCCGACGACGAGTTCGGCACCTGAGGCGCAACTGCACCGCTGACCCGCCCCGGTCGGACAACGCCTAGCTCGTGATGTCCTTGCTGGTAAATCTCGCCCAGGCCAGCGAGAAAAAGATCGCGATATAAGCGACCGCAGCCAGCGCACCATGAGTCAGAGTACTGAACAGCAACGGATCACGCAGCACATCGCCGAAATCCAGAAAGTAGTTGCTGATCAACCAAGGGCGAAGGGCATGCAACTGCGGCACAGCGACCAGAACCTGCATCGCGATCGCAACGCCCAGGCTGGCCGCCATGGCCGCGAGCGGCACCTCGGTCAGGGTCGAGATGAACAGACCGGCGGCGGCCAGCGCCAACATCATCAGCGCGGCATAACCGACCACCAGCAGCAAGCGGCCGAGGCCACCAAGCAAGGTCGTCTGGGTACCCGAGAGCAACGTGACGTCACCCGCTGGGAACAGCGCGAAGCCGATCGCCAACCCTGCCACGGCGACCACGGTGGCGATCAGCACGCACCAGAACGCCACGGCCAGGAACTTGATCACGAGCAGCCGGGTCCGCCCCACGGGCACTGCCAGCAGATACCGCAGAGTGCCTGCTCCCGCCTCGCCGGCAATGGTCTCGCCGACGACCACCGATACCGCCATGGGCAGGAAGATCGGGATGACCACGACCAGCGCGGTGAAGGAGACGAAGATGCCGTTGTTGGTGATGCTGCCGATCAGGCCGTCCGCGCTGCTCCCATTGTTCGTCGTGGCCTTCACCGCAATCCCGATGAGGACCGGAATCGCTGCGAGCGCGACGAGGATCAGCTGGTTGCGGCGGCGGCGCATCAGCAGCCTGATCTCATTGCCGAGCAATCGGCCACCGAGCGCCCGCCGCACCGGGAGCCGCTCCGATTGCCCGACGGCATCGTCCAACTCAGCCGCTGACATCGAAGCCTTCTCCGGTCAACTGGACGAAGATGTCTTCCAGATTCGGCTTGGCCACTGCGAAACCGCGAACCCGGACGCCCCCTGCGACCAGCGCCGCGACCACCTGTTCAGGGGGACGGCTACCGAGCACCGCCGAGGCGACACCCGACTCCTCGGCGATGTCGGCCAGCCCCAGGTCGGCCAGCACCCCTTTGGCCACGACGGAATCTGCGGTCTTCACAACCACCCGCACCTTCTGCTGGGATCCGAGATCGGCCATCGACCCCTGCCAGACCAGAGACCCGGTGCGCATGACGCCGACATGGGTGCAGACCTGCTCGACCTCGCTCAGCAGATGTGAAGAGACGAACACGGTTATCCCGTCACGGGCAAGTTCACCGACCAGGTGCCGGACCTCGCGGGTCCCTTGGGGGTCGAGTCCGTTGGTCGGCTCGTCCAGGATCAGTAGCTTTCTTGGTTGTATCAAGGCCGCCGCAATACCCAGCCGCTGCCGCATCCCCAATGAGTAGTTGCGATATCTCTTACCGGCCGCCGCGCTGAGCCCGACCCGCTCCAGCGCTCGATCGACCCGGACGGACGAGTTCCGGCGCGACGCCGTGAGGTCCGCGGCATCCAGCCGCGCCAGATTCACCCGCCCTGACAGGTATGGATGGAAGGCCGGGCCCTCGACCAGCGAACCGACCCAGGGCAGGGCTCGGCCGGCTTCGGCGGGAATCTTGCGGCCCAGCATGGAGATGGTGCCCTCGGTGGCGAAGACCAGCCCGAGCAGCATCCGGATGGTGGTGGTTTTTCCCGACCCGTTCGGCCCGAGGAAGCCGTACACCGCGCCCTTGGGAACCGCCAGGTCGATCCGGTTCACCGCGATCTGGCCACCGTGGAACCGCTTGGTGAGACCAGCGGTTTCGATTACCAGCGGGTCGGTCGGCGCGGGCGCAGCCGACCGAGCACCGCTGGTCGGGACGGAAAGTGTCATGGTGAGAAGTTAGAGCAACGGGCTCGACTGCGGTTGCGATGTAGTGGTGGTCACTTGGCTGCCGCCTGATAGAGCAGCTCGGGGTCCACGGCTCCTATGTAGGCGCGGCCGTCATCGGTGATCAACGCCGACATCAGAGACGAGGTGAACAACCGGCCGGAACCCCAGCTGCCGGATACCGAGGGCAGCGCCCCCAGTAGCTGCCCGGCCTGCCCGCTGTCCTTGGCCAGGGCGGTCAGCGACGGAACTCCAGTCACCTTGACCACCGTCGTCCAACCGGTGCCGATCGTGGTGTACCCGGCAGCGGCGGCCTTCGCGTCAGCGCTGCCGGGACCGGGGTGACTCGGCGCCTTCGTCTCCTGCGGGGCCTTGGCGCCCGCAGGCGGCTTGAAGATGAAATTGTCGTCGTCCGGAACGGCGAAACGCACCTGGGTGAAGGACACGTCTATTGCCGCGTGGTCAGAACCTCGCGCCGTGACCACAACTCGCAGCGGCATCCTGGTCTTGCCGTCCAACGAGATTCGGACGGAACCGACGCGGGACCGGGTGTCCTTCGGGGTCAGCACGAGGGTGTACGTCGACCGTCCGGCGACGCTGTCGGTGCGGTCGGTGGCTATGGTGGTCGTCGGGTCGATGAGAGCCAACGCTTCCGCGGCCGCCTCGGCCGGGGTGATCGCCGGAGTGTGAGCCGGTGGCGGCTTGGCCGTATCGCTGGGCAGCACCGAGTGGGTCGCGGTCCGTGTCTGGGAATCCCATTGCCACAGGTCCCGGCCGTTTCGGAAGACGTCCTGCTCTCCGAGCGCATCGACCAGGGCCAGTCGCTGCTTCGTTTCGCCGCCGTACCAGACCCGGACGGTGTGCGACCCGGTCAGCATTCCCAACAGGTTGGAAGAGGAGCCGGAGCCCCCCAAGTTGGGTAGTTCCGGCAGGCCGAGTGCTGCCTTCTCGACGACGGTGCCTGAGAAACCGGTGACCTTGGTGTCTGCAACGGACGCGAGCAATTGGGCCGCGGTCTGCGGGGCAAGGTTGGTATTGGCATCCGCGGACAAGACACCGCTGCCCAGTAGCGCGACCACTCCGACAGCTCCGGCCGGCACCAGCCACCGGAGGGCGCGGCGCCGCACGGCGACCTGGGTGAAACGTGAGGTGGTCGGCCCACCCTCCGGGCCGGACGTTGTCGGTGAGGTTGTGGAGTCACTCATGTCCGCCAGCATGCGGGTCGGGCGCTGTGCGGAGCCTGAGCGGCGCTGAGCCAAAGCTGAGTCCACGGCCCAGGATCACGGCATGCTAAGCAGTAACCCCGAACCTGGAAGGCTCCCACCATGCGTCTGCTGATCGTCGAGGACGAGCCGCGGATGGCCACCGCCCTGCAGCGGGGACTGATCGCCGAGGGCTTCACCGTCGAGGTAGCCCTGAACGGCCCGGACGGTCTGCACCTGGCCCGTGAGAACAGCTACGACGCCATCGTGTGCGACATCATGCTCCCCGGGCTGTCCGGCTATCGGATCATCGAGGCCCTGCGCGCGGAGCAGAACTGGGTGCCGGTTCTCGTCCTGTCGGCCAAGGACGGCGAATACGACGAAGCCGATGCCCTGGATCTCGGTGCCGATGATTACCTGGTCAAGCCGTTCTCGTTCGTCGTCCTGCTCGCCCGTCTCCGGGCGGTGTTGCGCCGCGGGGTCCGTCCACGGCCTGCCATCCTGGCCTGCGGGGACCTCACCCTCGACCCGGCCGCGCGGGCGGTCCGGCGTGGCAACGTCGAGATAGAACTCACGCCGCGCGAGTTCTCGTTGCTGGAGTACCTGATGCGCCGCGCCGGTGATGCGGTGAGCAAGGCCGATATCCTGCACCACGTCTGGGACGCCCACTACGAGGGTGACGCCAACGTCATCGAGGTCTACGTCGGATACCTGCGGCGCAAGATCGACCAGCCGTTCAATCGCCACGCGGTCCAGACGGTGCGCGGTGCGGGCTACCGACTGGCCGTCGATGGCGGCTGAACGAACCAGCCCGGCGAGCTGGTGGCGCCGCCGCTCATTGCGGGCTCGGATCACCGTGGTGGCCAC
>JAVEET010000297.1 GCA_030840295.1 Pseudonocardiales bacterium | reverse complement strand
GGGAACTCGACGACCCGGCCGGCCAAGGCATCGAGGCGGTACGGCGGGTGCGGGACGAGATCCGCCGTCGCGTCGAGTCGCTGCTCGCTGAGCTCACCACCAGCCGTCCGCTCGGACAACGCTGACCTGGTTCACGGCGACGTCTGGACGGCGGATGAGTAAGTTCGACTCAGAGGTTCACCCGATGGAGGGACGACTATGAGCAAACGCGCCACCAAGTCAAAGATCCATGACGTCCTCGACACCGCCAGCACGTCGGCCAAGTCGCTGGCCGACACCGCCAGCACGTCGGCCAAGTCGCTCGCCGACAGTGCAACGAAGCCGGCCGGGAGTGCCTCGAAGAAGATCAAGCGGAGCAAGAAGAAGAAGGTCGGACTCCTAGTTGTCGCCGCCGCGGCGATTGCTACGGCCCGGTCATTGCGCAAGCCACACTGATTACGGGATACAGCAGGTCAGGCCGGGGCCACGTCCTCGGCCCGGTCGGAACCGTCGCAGCCATCCGCGGCGGGACCTAGATGATCGCGTACCTTCTCGGCGATGACGGTCAGACTCGCCACCTCGTCTTCGGTCAGCAGATCGACGAAATGCCGTCGGACGGCCGCCACATGAAACGGCGCCGCGGCCTCGATAGTGGACCAGCCGAGTTCGGTCAGCTGGATGAAGGTGCCGCGGGCATCGGTCGGACAGTCGGTCCGTTCTAACAGCCCTCGCTGTTCCATCCGCCTGATCTGATGCGACAGGCGACTGCGATCCCAACCCATCTGTAGCCCCAAATCGCGGGCCCGCAACCTACGGTCGGGTGCCTCGGACAGCGGCACCAGGACCGCGAAATCCGCCGTTGACAGACCGGACTCGGCCGACAGCTGCTGCTCCAGAACGCGGTCGAGCGACATGCGTAGCGACTGGAACGCCCGCCACATGCGTTGCTCGGTGTCACTCAGCCATCTCGGTTCGGTCATGACCCCATCCTATCGCGGAATGTTGACACGTCAGCAAGAGTTGGTATGGTTGTTGACACATCAGCAAACCGCTGACGACCAGACTTCTCGGGAGAACAACATCATGACTGCAGCTACCCTCACCGACATCACCGGTGACTACACCCTTGACCCCGTGCACAGCCGGATCGGTTTCGTCGCCCGGCACGCCATGGTGACCAAAGTCCGCGGTGGATTCAACGATTTCGCCGGCACGATCCACCTCGACGGCAACGACCCGGCCAAGTCCAGCGCCCAGCTGACAGTCGAGGTTGCCAGCGTGGACACCCGCAACGAGCAGCGCGACGGTCATCTGCGCACCAACGACTTCTTCGATGCCCCGACCCACCCGCAGCTCACATTCGTCAGCACTGCGGTCGAGCAGCTCGACGAGGAGAACTACCGCGTGACGGGCGACCTGACCATCAAGGGCGTCACCAAGTCCGTCACCGTGGACTGGGAATTTTCCGGCCTGGCCACCGACCCGTACGGCAACGTGCGTGTCGGCTTCGAAGGCAAGTCAACCCTGAACCGCAGCGACTATGGAGTTGCTTTCAATGCGGCGCTCGAGACCGGTGGCTTGCTGGTCTCGGAGAAGATCACCCTCGAGTTCGAGATCTCGGCCATCAAGAACGTCGCCGAGTAGAAAAGCTGGATGGAGATCGGCATCTTCGGCGTGGGCGATATCGCGCCCAACCCGCCGAAGATGCCGGTTTCAAGGTTTTCGTCACGGACGTGGCCGGATCCGAGGCCTTGTGGCAGCCCTGCCGCAAGCTCGCGACGGGGCCGGCCTAGTCAGGCGGCGGAGTCGGCCGGCATAGTCGGCCGGCATAGTCGGCCGGCATAGTCAGCCGGCATAGTCAGCCGGAACCGCCTGGGCCGTCCGGGTAGCGTTTGAGCGCGTGAGTGCCTCCCTCGTTTCCACCGGTGTCGGCGCGATGTCCGGCGAACGGACCTTGTTCAGCCACCTCGATCTGGTAGTAGCACCGGGAGATGTTCTCGGTCTGGTAGGGGTGAACGGCGCCGGCAAGTCCACATTGCTCCGGATCTTGGCCGGTCAGCGGGCCCCGGACGAGGGCTCCGTGAAGCTCACGCCGCCCACCGCGAGCGTGGGTTACCTCGCCCAGGAACGCGTGGCACGCGACGGGGAAACCATCCTCGACTTCGTCGGACGCCGAACGGGCGTGACCCTCGCACACGAGCGCATGGATGCTGCTGCGATCGCGCTCGGGGAGGTACAGAATGGTGCCGAGGACGAGTACGCCGTGGCCTTCGAGCGCTGGCTGGGCCTCGGGGGGGCCGATCTACTCGAGCGCGTCCCGGCCGTCGCCGCAGATGTCGGACTCGGTGTCGACTTGAACGTGTCGATGTCCACACTGTCAGGTGGGCAAGCCGCCCGGGTCGGGTTGGCCGCATTATTACTGAGCCGGTTCGACGTGGTGCTGCTGGATGAACCCACCAATGATCTCGATCTGGCCGGCCTCGATCGGCTGGAACAATTCGTCACCGGACTGCGCGTCGGCGCCGTGGTGGTGAGCCACGACCGGGAGTTTCTGGCCCGGACGGTCACCGGCGTGGTGGAGTTGGACCTCGGGCAGCAGAAGATCCGGCAGGTGGCCGGCGGGTACGCCGCCTATCTGGCCGAGCGTGAGGTCGAGAAGCGGCACGAGCGCGAAGCCTACGACGAGTTCGCCGATCGCAAGGACGCCTTGCAGGCCCGCGCCCACACGCAGCGGGCCTGGATGGAGAAGGGTGTCGCCAACGCCCGCCGCAAGGCACCGGACAACGACAAGGTAGGGCGCAAGTTCCGGACCGAGTCGACCGAGAAACAGGCGGCCAAGGCGCGCCAGACGCAACGACTGATCGAGCGGCTGGACGACGTGGCCGAGCCGCGCAAGGAGTGGCAACTGCGGATGGAAATCGCCTCCGCGCCGCGGTCCGGTTCGATCGCCGCGGTGGCCGATCGAGCGGTCGTCGAGCGCGGATCGTTCACCCTCGGCCCGCTGGACCTGCAGATCGACTGGGCCGATCGGGTCGCGATTACCGGCTCGAACGGCTCAGGTAAGACCACGCTGCTGCACCTGCTACTGGGGCGGATCGTGCCGGACTCCGGAACGGCGTCCCTGGGCGCCGGAGTGATCGTCGGCGAGGTAGATCAGGCGCGGGGCTTGTTCAATAGCGAGGCCACACTGCCACAAGCCATGGCCCGCCAGCTCCCCGAACTCGACGATGCATCGGTGCGCACGCTGCTCGCGAAGTTCGGACTGCGGGCCGAGCACGTCCGGCGGCCGTCGAACACGCTGTCACCCGGCGAGCGAACCCGGGCTGCGTTGGCCCTGCTCCAGGCCCGCGGGGTGAACCTGCTGGTGCTGGACGAGCCGACCAATCATCTGGACCTGGCGGCGATCGAGCAACTGGAATCGGCGTTGGAGTCCTTCCGCGGCACCGTGCTGCTGGTGACCCACGATCGGCAGATGCTGGCAACGGTCACCACCACGAGGCGGCTCAACCTGTCGTCAGGCGTGGTCACCGAGGAGTAAGTGAGCCGATCAGACGGGACGGGCGATCGATCCTGAGTCGGGAACTGTCCACTGGTCACGGGCCAGCAAGACCTCGCGCAGCAGGTCGGGCCGGTCGGTGATGATGCCGTCTACGCCCTCCTCGAGCAGTCGATGCATCTGCGCCGGATCATCGACCGTCCAGACGATTACCTTGATGCCCAGCAGATGTGCCCGCGCGATGAGCCGCTCACCGAAGATCGGTAACCGTCCGATCCGCAGTGGCACATGGGCAAAGGTGCCACTGAGCTGTCCCCCGCGAAGCCCCAACCGCGCATGCGCCGATGCCACGAAACGGCACAGGTCGAGCCAGCCCAGTGCGGTGGTGAGGTCCGGGCCGACCTCGCCGACGAGGGTACGCAGCCACTGATCCCAGGCGCCGGCCACGCAGACCCGGCGCGCCGAACCGGTCCGCCGCAGCACCCGCGCCAGCGGCAGGATCGCCGCCTCGTCCTTCAGGTCGGCGGTCACGCAGGCATCGGGGAAGGCCTCCAGTACCTCGGCCAAGGTAGGGATCGACGCCTGACCCCCGACCCGCAACCTCGATATCTCGGCGTAGGTCTGATGGCGGATCGGTCCGTGGCCGCCGGTGACCCGGTCCAAGCAGGTGTCGTGGAACGCGACAACGACGCCGTCGGACGTGAGCCGGATATCGGTCTCGAGATAGCGAAGTCCGAGCGCGTATGACCTCTCGAACGCTGCCATCGTGTTCTCCGCGGCCAGGCCGGCCCCGCCGCGGTGTGCAATGGCCAGCGGGACAGCGCCATCGCCGTAGCGCACCGCCGAATCGTCTCGCACGTCTTGACTGTGCGGTAGCCGAACGGGTCGACACAACCGCCACCGGCGATTGCGCCAAACCGTTCACGCAAGTTTCGCCTCGCAGCAGCCTGGGTGTTGCCCCAGCTACCCCGCGACCCCGGTCACGATGACGATGACGATGACGATGCCGATGCCGATGCCGATGCCGATCACCAAGCAGATCACCGCGCCCACTACAGGGTTGTGAGAAGGCCGCCGTCGATAACGAAATCCGAACCGGTGACATTTCCCGCTCGATCACTGGCCAACAGCACAACCAGATCAGCCACCTCCGATGGCTGGGTGAACCGGTTGGTCACCGAGTTGCTCGCCGCCTGCGCGGCCACCTCCGACGCGTCGGCTCCGCTGGCCTTGGCCACGGTGGCGGCCACGCCGCTGTCACCGAGCCACAGCGCAGTGGCCACCGGGCCGGGGCTGACGGTATTCACCCGGATACCCCGTGGGCCGACCTCCTTGGACAGCCCCTTGGAGAAACTCGCCAAACCGGACTTGGCCACGCTGTAATCCAGCACCGCTGGATCGGGAAGCCGGGCATTGACCGAACTCGTAGTGACGATATTGCCCCGGCCGGCCGCGAGCATGCTCGGCAGCGCGGCCCGAACCGTCCGGATCGCGGCCATCAGGTTCAGGTTCAGTGATGCCAGCCATTCGTCCTCGGTGATATCGAGAAAGCCGGTCAGCCGGGTTGCCGCGGCGCCCACGTTGTTGACCAGGATGTCAATACGACCGTGCGCCAGCGCGACCGCAATCAGGTCCGCCGGCCCGGTGACTTCGGCTAGGTCGACGGCCACCGTCTGAACGCGCCCCCTCGCTACCAGCTCGTCGAGTTCGGGACTGCTCCGACGTGATCCAGCCACGACATGGACTCCCTCGGCTACCAGCGCCTGGGTGATCGCCAGCCCGATGCCCTTACTCGCACCGGTGACGACCGCGATCCTGCCCTGCAGACCGAGATCCATAGCCGGCTAGAGGTCGTTCTTCTTGAGGAAAGCCAATGACGCCTGGGCGACCTCCGGCCAGCCGCTGTCGATCACCAGCGAATGCCCCCGGTCGGCGAACTCCACGAGCTCGGTGACTGCGGTCGAGTGCCGGTACTGCTTCAGCGTCGACTTGGTGATCGCCTCCGGAACGGTGTGGTCCTTGCCGCCCATGATCAGCAGCAGCGGTCCACGCTCAGAGTTCTCGGTGTCCACCTTCGCCTCGGAGTGTGGCCTCAGGTTGGCGGTGGCCGCCTGGAACAACGGCTTGCCTGGAGCTGGAATCGTCCACTTCTCATATAGCGCAGCGGATTCTTCCTCCGATACCGCGTTGCCGAAGCCATAGCGGAACTGCTCCTCGGTGAGCGAGATCGCGCGGTTGGCGTTCGCGGGGTTTCGCAACACCGGAAACGCCGTACGCAGGGACGAGAGCGGGAGCGGAAGAACACCCTTGATTGGTGCGGCATCGATGGCGACCGCCGCGGCACCGAGGCTCTGCCCGAGCAGCTTCTCCACGATGGTGCCGCCGAATGAATGTCCGATCAGGATCGGCTTGGACTCCATCCCGGCGATAATCGCGGCGTAGTGCTCGACGACGTCATCGATGCCGTGGCCCGCGATGCTGTCCGGGTTGGCCCGGGCCTCGGCAACGGTTTCCGGGTCACCCGGCCAGCCGGGCGCGGAAGCGGTGTACCCGGCCTCGGCGAAGAAGTCGATCCACGGCTCCCAGGAACTAGCGTGCAACCACAGGCCATGGACGAACAGGACAGGATTGGCGGGAGCGGTCATCTTTGCCTCATCTGCTTGGAAGCGATACGTAGACCCTCGATTTACCTACACTGGCGAACCTAGCCGTCGCGGCCGGTCGGCGATACTGGGAATCCGACGGCGGGCACCCCGCTCAATGCTTTCTCCGACCCGCAATCTCCTCATCGACCCGAGCACCGCGATCGCGTCGGCGGCAAACCTGGCGCAACGGGGCTGAGGCAGGATGGCGGGATGCGCACCGTAGCTGAACATCAAGCCATCGTCGCCGGCCTCATCTCTGCACCGGCATCGCGGCGCGTCCCGCTGGCTGACGCAGCCGGCCGCGTGCTGGCCGAGGACCTACGTGCCGCGCGCCCGCTGCCGGCCTTCGACAACTCGGCGATGGACGGTTACGCCGTCCTGGCGGCCGACATCGCGACCGCCCAAGCCAGTCAACCGGTGCCGCTACCGGTCGCCGCGGACATTCCCGCGGGCCGCGTCGACGGTCCCGCTCTAAAGCCGGGCACAGCCCACCGGATCATGACCGGCGCCCCGATGCCCGAAGGAGCAGACACGGTCGTCCAACTGGAAGCGACCGACGGTGGCACGGATACGGTCACGGTGCTGGAATCTCGTTCCCCCGGGACCCACGTGCGGCGAGCAGGCGAGGATGTCGAGGCCGGCGAGGTCGTGTTGACCGCCGGCACCCGGCTCGGTCCGGCGCAGTTGGGTCTGCTCGCCGCGCTGGGTGAACCGGAGGTATCGGTCGTGCCTCCGCTGAAGGTGCTGGTGCTGTCTACCGGCTCCGAGCTCGTGGAACCAGGTAAGCCGCTGTTGCACGGTCAGATCCACGAATCCAATGGTGTGATGCTGGCCGTGGCCATTCGCCAGGCCGGGGCGGAAGCCGAGCAGTTCCACTTCGTCGCCGACGACGTTGCGGAGTTCCATTCGGCCCTGGATTCCAGGCTGGCCCAGGTCGACCTCGTGGTCACCTCGGGCGGCGTCAGCGCCGGGGCCTACGAGGTGGTCAAGGATGCCCTGACCGGCCAGGGCATCGAGTTCGTGAAAGTGGCGATGCAACCCGGCATGCCGCAGGGCGCTGGGATGTTTTCGGGCGTCCCCGTCGTCACCCTGCCGGGCAATCCGGTGAGCGCGCTGGTGTCCTTCGAGGTGTTCCTCCGTCCGGCGTTGCGCGCGGCCATGGGTTTCGGCGACGCCGCACGGCCAGTGGTCCAGGCGCCGCTCACCGAGTCACTGCAGTCCCCGGCCGGCAGACGCCAGTTCCGAAGGGGCTTTCTCGATCGGGTAAGCGGCAAAGTGCGGCCGATCGGCCCTCCCGGATCACATTTCTTGCGGTGGCTGGCCGCCTCGGATTGTCTGATCGACCTTGACGAGGAGATCACCGAGTTGGCTGCGGGGGCTCCCGTTCCGGTTTGGATACTCGACTGACCGGTTCGCGCCGACCCGCCACCTAGGCGGGTCGAGCAGATCCTGCAGGCGGGTCGAGTATGGCGATTTGACGCCGCGGAGCGCCAACGGTGCTCGTTCTTGAATGTCGACCCTGCGGAGGAGTCACGCGGGGCGAGGTGGGCTCCGCTGCGAGTTTCAGCAAAAGGAGCGCTGCCCGCAGTACTGCCTAGAGCTCATGAGACATAGCAAGACGACCTCAAATAGGGGAGGTCGTCGGCAAAGAAAATTTCGATAACGAAACTTCGGTTTTACCAGCCGTGGTTGCTCATCGGGGTCCTTTCCGGTGGTGGTGCGGGTCTGGGCGGTGGGGGTTTACCAGCCGTGGTTGCTCATCGGGGTCCTTTCCGGTGGTGGTGCGGGTCTGGGCGGTGGAGATTTACCAACCGTGGTTGCTCATTGGGGACCTCTCGGATCGTGCTTCGCGATTGACCAGTGGGCATAACTCACGCACACGACCCATACCCCGGACCGGGTGACGAGGACCATCATTCCGCGCGGGGTGTGAGATCAATGTTTGTTCTATTAGTGTGATATTGGTGTTAGCCCCAAAGAGGTAGCTTTGGGCGATTTTAGCGGCATTTAGCCCCGTGGCATCGCAGCCAAAGTCACAGCGAACGCAGTCAGATCCGACAGCTGAAACCGGTGACAGGGCGTCAGGTCTGCGTTATCTTTGTGAAGTTGCCGCTACAAACAAATGGAGCAAGCCACATGCCACAGCTCACGCGACGCACGTGGTCGCGGAGCATGAGCACTCGCAGTTGGGCCGTGCGAAGCCTGCCCGCTAACCTGCGGACTTACATCTTCATCGTGGAAGCCACCGCCGTGGTGCTGGCCGTGTCGTCCGTGATCATGACGGTCGGTTCGGTCACGATGTCGGATGCCATCCGCTGTGGCATCTTCGTCGGGCTGTTCGCCTTCTTCCAACGCATCTCCGAACGCATCGAACGGCTGCGGATCCGCGTCGCGGACAGCCACCAGATCGACATGAACTCGGTGTGGACATTCGGCGGCGTTGTCGCCCTGCCGGCAGGCTTGGCCGCGCTGCTGGCGATTTTCATCGCACTGGCCATGGCTCGACTGCGCTGGCGCAACGGCCATGCGCCGCACCGGCAGGCCTTCAACGCGGCGACGGTCGTGCTGGCCTGCCTGGTCGGCTCCACTCTGCTCCATGATGCGCGACCACACATCTGGCAGCTGCCCGGCGGCGCCACTGAGGCACTCGCGGTCCTCATCGCGATCGTGATCTATACATTGGTCAACACCTCGCTCGTTTCCGGTGCCATCTACCTCGCCTCCCGGCCCATTCCGGTCCGCGCCCTGTTCGGCACCTGGGAAGAGAACGCCCTCGAACTCGCCACGCTCTGCCTCGGCGGTATGACGGCGATCGTGGCCATCTACGTGCCCTGGCTGACCGCACTCGCAGTGGTCCCGATGGTGGTCCTGCAACGTGGTGCGCTCATCAAACAGCTGGAAGTCGCGGCGACGACGGATCAGAAGACGGGCCTGCTCAACGCCGTTACGTGGCGCCAGATCGTCGGCAAGGAACTCGCGCGAGCCGAGCGCGACCGCAGTGGTGCCGCCCTGATGATCATCGACATGGACAATTTCAAGGCCGTCAACGACACCCATGGCCACATGGTGGGCGACGCCGTCCTGAAGGCTGCGGCCGACTGTCTCACCGACGAGCTCCGCGAATACGACACCGTCGGACGCTTCGGCGGTGAGGAATTCGTCGCGTTACTGCCCGATGTCGTCCCCGAGGTGGCCGCTCGAATCACCGAGCGCGTCCTTGAACGCATCCGGACGATGCATGTCGAGTCACCGGATGATCCGACAAAGCTGCTGAGCGGCTTCTCCGCCTCGATAGGTGTCGCGTTGTACCCACATCACGGCACCGAGGCCGAGCTGCTGCTGCACGCTGCCGACGCCGCACTGTATGAGGCCAAGCGTGCCGGACGGGATCGCGTGCAGTTCGTCGGAGCCGGCGCCTGACCATCCGGGGCTGCGCGTGGTCCCCTATGCTGGACCGCATTTAGCTCCCCCGGCGGCGACAAATTCGCCCTTCGGGGCACGCCGGACCGACCGCCCATTGTGGTACGAAGGCTACAGCCGGTCACGGTAGCGAAGCGGAGGCCTCTCGGTGGACCAGACAGAGGTCGATCCGACACGGGTCGATCAGACGCGGGTCGAGCCGAGACATGGCAACCGGGTCGATCCCGCCCCAGCGGAACGGATCACGTTTACCGGCGTGCTCAAGGTCCGCGAATACCGGATGCTCTGGCTGGCAGATGCGCAGTCGAACCTCGGTGACCAGTTGGCGCGAGTAGCCCTGACCATTCTGGTGTACCAACGCACCGGATCGGCCGCCCTGACGTCCTCGACCTACGCTCTTACCTTCCTGCCGGCTTTGCTGGGCGGCGTGTTGCTGTCCGGCATCGCCGACCGGTTCTCACGTCGCTCGGTGATGGTCGCCTGCGACTTGCTTCGCGCCGGGCTGCTCGCCGTGATGGCGTTGCCGGGCATGCCGATCGGTGTCATCTGCGGCCTCTTGGTGTTGGCCGTCCTGGTAGGGACCCCGTTCAGCGCCGCCCAGGCCTCCGTCCTGCCCGACATCCTCGATGAACATCGGTACCCGGTAGCAGTCGCGCTGAGGTCGGTCACCGGCCAATTGGCGCAGCTCGCAGGCTTCGCCGGCGGCGGTCTGCTGATCGCCGCGGTCGGGCCCCGCACCGGACTCGTGGTCGATGCGGTCACCTTTGCCCTCTCGGCCTTGATCGTGCGTTCCGGTCTTGCCGGTCATCATGCGGCGGTCAGCCCTCCCGAGGATCATGAGACCGGTAACTATCTGACCGGATTGACGTCGGCTGCACGCCTTATCGGCGGAAACCGCCAACTTCGATCATTGCTGGCGCTGGCGTGGCTGGTCGGCCTCTATGTCATTCCGGAGGGCATCGCCGCCCCGTTCGCGGCGGAGGTCAGGGGAGGCAGTGCCGCCACCGGGATCATCATGGCCAGTTCGCCCGCCGGGACGGCTTTGGGGGCGTTCCTGCTGATCCGGCTCGTCCGGCCTGAACTCCGCCGCCGGTGGGTGGGTCCGATGGCGGCCGCTGCCGGTCTGCCCCTCGCGGCGTTCGCCTTCGGTCCGAACATCGGATTCGCGGTCATCCTGTTGTGCATCTCGGGCATCTTGACGGCGTATCTGGTGGAAGCGATGGCCTCTTTCACCAGGTCGGTTCCGACCGGTTCCCGCGGTCAGGTCATCGGTCTGGCGTCGTCCGGTTTCCTGGTGTCGCAGGGTGCCGGGCTGCTGCTGGCCGGAGTCCTGAGCGAGCACTTCGGCCCATCGATAACTATTGCGCTCGGTGGTGCCGTAGGGGCCGTGCTGGCCGCCGCGGCGACCGTGAGCCTGAACGGAACCACGGGACGCCACAGCGTCGGACCGCATTGATCCGGGTCCCGGCAGGAATCCATCTTGTGCGTCCGGGTGGTAGACAGATCGGGTGACCGATTTGGTGCTGGGACCGCTGCTCCGCCACGTCGGTAGCCGGGACGCCACGATCTGGGTGGAGACCGACGGTCCCTGTGAGGTCACGGTGCTGGGCCATTCCGAGCACACCTGGACCGTGTCCGGGCACCATTACGCGCTCGTCGTGGTCGACGGATTGGAGCCCGGCACCAGCAACCGCTACGACGTGCGCCTCGATGGCCACGTGGTGTGGCCGCTGGCCGAGGACACCCGGCCGCCGAGCCGCATCCGGACGATGGCCGCAGACCGTCCGGTTCGCATCGCATTCGGGTCCTGCCGCTATGCCACCTCGGCTGCGGTGTCCGACAACAGCCATTTCGACGCCGACGCCTTGGATTGCTACTCCCGGGAACTGGCATCCCAGCCGGATACCGAGTGGCCGGAGGCACTCCTGCTGCTGGGCGATCAGGTCTACGCCGACGAGACGTCCGATGCGACCAAGCAACGGATCGCCGCGCGCCGCGATATCAACTCCGGCGCCAAGGACCAGGTCGCGGACTTCGATGAATACACCTGGCTGTATTCCGAATCCTGGACCGATCCGGATGTGCGTTGGCTGCTGTCCACGGTGCCGAGTTCGATGATCTTCGACGACCACGACATCCGCGACGACTGGAACACCTCCGAGCTGTGGCGGTCGGACATAAAACAGGCGTCGTGGTGGTCCGAGCGCATCATCGGTGGCCTGTCGTCCTACTGGGTCTATCAGCATCTGGGCAACCTCTCACCGGCCTTGCTGGCCGAGAACGCCCTGTATCAGAAGGTGCGCGCCGCGGGAACAGACGTAGAGCCGATGCTGCGGGACTTCGCAGCGGCTGCGGATGCCGAAGCCGACGGCGAGAAGGGCACCCGGTGGTCCTATCGGCGGGATTTCGGCAACGTACGGCTGGTGATGATCGACTCGCGCTGTGGGCGGATCCTGGCCGAGAACAGACGCAGCATGATCAGTCGGTCGGAGTTCGAGTGGATCACCGACCAGATGGACGGCGACTACGACCACCTGCTGATCGGGACGTCGTTGCCGTGGTTGCTGGCCCGGGCCCTGCACGACATCGAGTCATGGAATGAGTTGCTGTGTTCCGGCGTCCGCGGGCCACGGATCGCCCGCTGGTCGGAGAAGTTCCGGCGGGCGGCCGACCTCGAGCACTGGGCATCGTTCCGCAAATCCTTCGATCTGCTCGCCGATCTGCTCGCCGCCGTCGGACGGGGTGAGCACGCCACACAGCCGGGAGAGCCACCGGCCACTATCTGTGTGGTCTCCGGCGATGTCCACCATGCGTACGTGGCGCAGGCCCAATACTCCAAGCCGGTCACGACACCGATCTATCAGCTGACGTGTTCCCCGCTGCACAACTACGTTCCGGCGGCGATGAAGGTGGCCTTCCGGCTCTCCTGGAGCCGGCCGGCCGAACGTCTTACCCGACTGCTGCTCGGCGTGGTGGCCAAAGTCCCACCGCTGAGCCTCAGCTGGACGCGGGAGGCCGGCCCCTTCTTCGGTGACGAGATCATGACCGCACGCTTCGAGGGGCGCCGCGCGTCGGTCGTGTTGGAGCAGGCCGGACGTGCTCATGACCAGCCTCGGTTACGACACATCGCGAGGATCGCCCTTTCCGACTGAGGTTTCTCCGCCGGAGCAGGTCAGCCGGCGGGCTCAGCGCCGGCGCTCGAACCGGGAACAGTGGGCAGCACGACAGCGCCTGTGGAGTACCGGACGTAGCCGCCGGTGAGCCGCACCCGCTCCCCGTGCAATAGGCAGTGCACGGTGCCGCCGCGGGATGACAATTGACGCGCCGTCAGGTCGTTGCGCGATAGGACCTGCCCCCAGTAGGGAGCCAACTGCGCATGCGCGGAACCGGTGACCGGATCCTCGTCGATGCCCGCCGTCCCGCCGAACCATCGCGACACGAAGTCGATGCCGTCCTCGTCACCGGCGGCCGTAACGGCCAATCCGCGTACCGACAAGGCTCGCAAGACCGAGAAATCGGGCGCCATCGAACGGATGGCCTCGGCCGAATCGGCGAGATAGATCAGGTCGGTGGCCTTCAGCGCATGCTTGATCGGTATGCCCAAGGCCGCGACGACGGCAGGGTCGACGTCGACAGGGACCGGAAGATCCGCGGGGAAGTCCAGCGTTATCCGGGACGGCTCGGACTGGAGAACCTTCGTCCGCTCGACGCCGAGCCAGCCACTGCGAGTCCAGAATGCGAGTCCCGGCACATCAGGATGAACCTCGTCGAAGAGATATCCCGCGGTGGCCAGGGTCGCATGGCCACACAGGTCGACCTCGATGGCCGGGGTAAACCAACGCAGGTGGTAGGTCGGTCCCTTGAACGGTGACGCCCCTGCGTGCGGGGGGATCTCTGGCACGAAGAAGGCCGTCTCGGAGAGATTGTTCTCAGCGGCCAACCGGGCGAGCAGCTCGTTGTCCAACCATTGAGGCAAGGGCATGACCGCAGCCGGGTTGCCCTCGAACAACCGCTCGGCGAAGGCATCTATCTGGATGAGCTTCAGTTCCACCGCTCGATTCTGACATCCGTCTCCGTTACGCCTCGACCCTGCTGGATTCGAGCTGGCGGCGAGATCCGTCTAGCCTGGAAATGATCCGCTGAGCCGACAGCGCAGGTCCGGCCCATCCTTGGGGGAGTTATTTCCGACGACGAGGACCTCGGTCCGCGCACCCAGGCCATGCCATCGGCGGCTAGCGGCCCGCACAACGGGGCGTCCGACGGTGCGCGCAACGTTGCGTCCGACGACGCGCCGGCCGGCAAGGCGGCGACGGGTGACGGATGGCGGCTCGGCGGTCGGTACCGGGTGATCGACCGGATCGGTGCGGGCGGTATGGCCGAGGTGTTTCGCGCGCACGATGAACTGCTGGGTCGCGATGTTGCCGTCAAGGTCTTTCGGTCGCACGGCGACAACGATGGCAACGCAGGTGGTATCCACCGACAGGAATTGGAGTTGCAGGCCCTCGCCCGGCTCAGTCATCCGAATCTCATCACCCTGTTCGACGGATCCATCGCGGCCGACTCCGGCCCCGCATTCCTGGTGATGGAGCTGATCAACGGGCCGAGCCTGGCCGCCCGGATCGCCGGTGCACCGATGCACGAGAGCGAGGCCAGAGCGGTCGGTGAGCAGATCGCCGATGCGCTGGCATATGTCCACGATCAGGGCATGGTGCATCGCGATGTGAAGCCGGCGAACATCCTGCTCGGTATCGACGGCACCGGCGGCGATCCGGCCGTCCGGGCCCGGCTGTCGGATTTCGGCATCGTCCGGTTGCTCGGCAGCGAGCGGCTGACGAGCGTGGACTTCATGGTGGGCACTGCGACCTACCTGGCACCGGAGCAGGCCCGCGGTGTGGACGTCGGTCCCAAGGCAGACGTCTACTCGCTCGGCCTGGTGCTGATCGAGGTGCTGACCGGAGTCCGTTCCTTCGAAGGCCCACCGGTGGCCGCCATGATGGCGCGGTTGGAACGCTCACCTGAGATTCCGGAGCACCTGGCGCGGCCCTGGCCGGAGCTCCTGCGGGCCATGACGGCGACCGACCCACAGGCACGGCCCGGCGCAGCGGACGTGGCAACCGCATTGCGCTCGTCCGACCCGGCCGCATCGACGAACACCGCGATCATCGCTCCGATCGTCGGCCTGGGAACAGCCGGTGCGGGTGCGGTCGGTGCGGGTGCGGTCGGTGCGGGTGCGGTCGGTGCGGGTGCGGTCGGTGCGGGTGCGGTCGGTGCGGGTGCGGTCGGTGCGGGTGCCGGTGGCGGCGCGGTCGGTGCGGGTGCCGGTGGCGGTGGCGCGGGTATTCCGCGGTCTGCCAGAGCCGATGCGGACACCGCCCCGGCGCGATTCGGGCGCGGTCTCGCCAGCGTCGCTGCGGCCGCCCTGGTCCTCGTCGCTCTCGGGATCGCCGGTTACCTGATGGTCAACAGCGGATCGAAATCCGGTACGCCGGCCGTTACACCGACCGTAGCGCCGACCCGAGCAGGCAGTACGGCTGCCTCTCCGGCGGCCGATACCAGCTCGGCCAGCACGGCGGCCGGTGACGCCGTCTCCACCGCGAGCAGCGCGACGTCGAGCCCCTCGGCTACGCCCAGCCGATCGTCGGCCAGCAGCAGTGCAAGGTCGACCACTTCGGCGCCACCGAGCAGTTCCGCTGGGACTCCGTCGTCGACTCCGACCAATACCAGTACGAGTACGAGTGCCGCCGCAACTACAACAAGTGTTACGTCGTCGTCATCGGCCGCTCCGGCCACGACGACGCCGACGGCCACCGCGGCCGCGGCGGGGGGCTGATCTGCCGGTTCCCGGGCGTCCGGCTAGGCCGAATCCACCCAGGCTCGGTTTAGGGGTATTGATTGCGTTGCGGGGTTTGGGTGGGGTCGATCCAGTTCGGCGAGGTGAACCAGGGCACCCGTCGCGCATGGTGATGGCCCAGGCTTCGGTGTCGATCCGGTCGTGGTGGAAATCGCAGAGCAGGCACAGGTTGTCGATATCGGTCGGCCCCCTTCGGCCAGGCCACGATGTGATGCCGTTCGGTCCATTCCGGCGGATCGCTACAGCCGGGAAACACATAACCCCAGTTCCCGGGCGATCAACGCCCGGGTCTGCCGCGCCGAGGCGATCCGTCTGCTTTGCCCGTAGGCCAGCACCGCCCCGCTGCCCTGCTGCACCACCCAGCCGATAAACCGGGAACCCACGGCTCCTTGACGATCGATGCCGCTCCCCGTGCATCGCGAAGGGTCTTGTTCACCCTGTCGCCAAGGTGGATCGTGTCAGTACCGGCGCTACTGCGTGCCGGCCTGGTGCGCAGACGCCGTTCATGGAGGTGCCATGATGAGAGTCAGTCACGCATTGAGGATCGCCGCCGTCGCGGTACTCGCAGGTGCAGCGATCGTGGCGCTACCGGAGACCAGCGCTCAGGCGCTGCCACCGTTCGGGTGTGGCACAGTCTCGGGAGGTTCGACAAGCGGCGTCGCAGCCCCTATCACCGATGTTCGCGTCGGTCACCACATCGGGTTCGACCGCTTTGTCATCCAGTTCGCCGGGTCACGGGTCCCTCATTACACGGTTACCCCTAAGTCCAGCGCGGTGTTCTGGCTCGATCCGAGCAACATGCGAGTCACGCTGCGCGGAGCCGCGGGCATCAAGATCGCGCTGTTCCCCGCGAGCGGCCTGGGCACCTTCCACGGCCGGACGGACATCAGGACGACGTTCCCGCAACTGTTGGAGGCCCGCAACATCGGTGACTTCGAGGCCGTAACGTCGTGGGGACTCGGACTTCGGCATCAATCCTGCAAGCGCGTCTTCACGCTGTCCGGCCCGCCGCGACTGGTCATCGACGTGCCCGGCTAGCCGACACGCGCTAGCCGAATGACGCGAGGTTCTGCCGGAGCAACTCGTCCAACGGCGTGC
>JAVEET010000174.1 GCA_030840295.1 Pseudonocardiales bacterium | reverse complement strand
CTGCTGATCTTCTCGACGTTCCGGCTCGCACTTTTCGACGGGCTGCGGGCCTCGGCTGATCCGGTTCTGTCGGCCCCGGATCCGGCCGGATTTGCCCTTCGCCTGCAAGGGCGGAGTCTGCGGCACCTGTCGCGCGCTGGTCACCCAGGGCCAGGTCCACATGCGGCGCAACTATGCCCTGGAACCGGACGAGGTGGCAGCCGGCTACGTCCTTACCTGCCGGTCGTTGCCGGTGACCGATACCGTCACCGTCGACTTCGACTCATGATGCCGGCGCTCTGACACCTCGCAAACGGGGGTTACTCGTACAACTGGTTTCAGCGGCATCGCAACCGAAGGGGAAACGTGCGTCGAGTACCCCATTCCTCCCCTGGCCAGCCAGGTCAGCGGGTGCCAAGCTGACGAGCAGCCGGATGCATCTCGGCACCCGGCTGGAGCCGGTAAGGGGCAGTCAAATGGACGTCATGATTAGCAACCTCGAGCGGGACGGCGAGATGCGGCCGTTCGCCGCACACGGCCACGCCAAGCTGGCCAGCGCAGGCGGTTTGACCCTGATGAGGGGGGTATTCGAACCGGGTTGGCGGTGGTCCACCGACGTAGCACCCATTGCCGGCACCGAGTCTTGTCAGACCCGGCACCTCGGTTACGTCCTGGCCGGCACGATGCGGGTCAGACTCGAAGACGGGTCCGAGACCGATATCAGCGCCGGTGACCTGTTCGACCTGCCGCCCGGGCATGACGCCTGGGTGCTGGGCGACGTGGCGTGCGAAATGGTTGACTACTCCCCGGACGCAACCCGTTACGCCCGCGCCAGTGGCATCTCCGAGCCCAACGATCCGGCAATGATGCTGGTGCGCAGGGGCTACCAGGCCTTCAACGCCCACGACATGGACACCCTTCGGACGATCCTCGCCGCGGACGTGGTCCAACACGTACCCGGCAACGGGCCGCTGGCCGGTACCTACAAGGGTGCAGATTCCGTGCTCGGCTACTACGGCAAACTGGCCGAGCTGACCGACGGGACATTCCGCGCCGATCTCATCGACGTTCACGGTGATGCGCTCGGTCACGTCACGGCGGTGCACCAGATCAGCGCGACGCGCAATGGCACCACCCGGGTCAGTCGCGGGTCGATCCTGTTCAGCGTTGTCGGTGACAAGGCCATGGACCTGCTGGAATTGCATGGCGATTTGCCCGGCGACGACGCATTCTTCAGCTAGCGGGTAAGGGGAATCGGCCGCCAAGCCGGTGCCTCGGGCCACGAATTCCGCGACTGCTCGCTCCCAGGCGTCATAGTGGATGGTGGCGCTGGCTGTCAGGGCAGCGACCGAGCTGATCAGGTTCATCCGGGTGCGCAGCTCGGCGACGTCCTCGTGCTCGAAGGCACTCCACAGCACTCGGATTTCGAGTCGAAGTAACGGAAGAAGGTTCGTCGCCGGCGACCGCGTCGTGCGCTGCTCCCGCCGGCGAGCGGACTCTGCCTCGATTCTCAGACTCAGCTCTGCCAGGGTCTTGTTTTTGTCACCCGGTGACGTTAACGTACTGGCTATTCGACACGCTGTGCCAAATATGCCCGGCGTTTCCTTCCGACCCGGAGGTTTCCACCATGCCCGACGCAGCCATCGAGGTGACCGACCACCCGACCGCAGTTCCGGCCGAGGAGTTGCTGGTCGAGGAATCGCTGGTCGAGGAGTCGCTCGTCGAGGAGGTCTCGATCGACGGCATGTGCGGTGTCTACTAGCCCTCCGGCGCCACCATTCGATCTCGACGCCGCATGGAGTCTGCACTCCCAGGTGTCCATCCGTCCGGAACGATTCGGCGCCCTGCTGTACCACTTCGGGACGAGGCGGCTTTCCTTCCTCAAGAACCCCGCCCTGCTCGCGGTCGTCAAGTCGCTGGATGCCCAGCCCAGCGCCCGTGCGGCGTGTCTGCACGCCGGGGTCCAAGCCGCCGAGTTGTCCAGTTACCGCAGCGCGTTGGCGACGCTGGCGACATCGAACATGATCACTGAGCGAGGAGCAGCATGACGGCGACGACCCTGCCCTTGGTCGAACAATTTCAGCTCGGACTGGATGCGCCTATCTGCCTGACCTGGGAATTGACCTACGCCTGCAACCTGTCTTGCGTACATTGCCTGTCCAGCTCGGGCCGACGCGATCCCGCCGAGTTGACGACGGCCGAATGCAAGGCCATCATCGACGAACTCGAAAAGATGCAGGTTTTCTACGTCAACATCGGCGGTGGTGAACCGACCGTCCGCTCGGACTTCTGGGATTTGGTCGACTACGCCACTGCCCACAACGTGGGGGTGAAGTTCTCCACCAACGGCATCAAGTTGAGCCCCGAGGTCGCCCGAAGGCTCGCGGCCAGCGACTACGTCGATGTCCAGATCTCGCTCGACGGCGCGACCGCGGAGATCAATGACGCTGTCCGGGGCAGCGGATCCTATGAAACCGCCTTACGCGCCATGCAGAACCTGGCCGACGCCGGCTTTGCCGGATTCAAGATCTCAGTCGTGATGACCAGACAGAACGTCGACCAGCTCGATGCCTTCAAGGCGATCGCCGACCGGTTCAACGCCCAACTGCGGATAACGCGGCTACGGCCGTCCGGCCGAGGCGCGGATGTCTGGGACGAGCTACACCCGACCGCGCAGCAACAACGGGTGCTCTATGACTGGTTGGTCGCCAACGGCGAAGGGGTGCTCACCGGTGATTCCTTCTTCCACCTGGCGGCGTTCGGCGACGCCTTGCCCGGGCTGAACCTGTGCGGGGCGGGGCGGGTGGTCTGCCTGATCGACCCGGTGGGAGATGTCTATGCCTGCCCGTTCGCCATCCACGACACCTTCCTGGCCGGCAACGTCCGCTCGCCCGGCGGATTTCAGGAAGTCTGGCAACACTCGGAGCTGTTCACCGATCTGCGCCGGCCACAGACCGGCGGTGCCTGCAACTCCTGCTCGGCGTTCGACGCCTGCCGCGGAGGCTGCATGGCGGCCAAGTTTTTCACCGGCCTCCCCCTCGATGGCCCCGATCCCGAATGCGTCAAAGGCCACGGGGAACTGGCTCTGGCCGGTGTTGCGGTTGGCAGCGCGCCGAGACCCTCGCTGGATCACTCCCGACGCAGTACATCGGGATCGCGCTCGGTACCGATCACCCTGGGTCGGCCGCGTACCGAAACCCGCGCACCGGTCAGCGCCTGCAACGAGAACCCACTGGCCGACTTCGTACCGGCCGAACAAAGCAGCTAGCGGCGTGCCCGCTCAGTCCCCCGCCGTGCTGCTCGCCGAACTGACCTCTCCGGAGGTCGGCCGGCGGGCGGCGGGCGGCGCCATCCTCGCCGTCCCCCTCGGGTCGACCGAACAACACGGCGCGCATCTGCCGTTGTCCACCGACACCGATGTCGCGTTGGCGCTGTGTCGCCGACTGGGCGAGTCCCGAGCGGATGTGATCATCGCACCGCCGCTGGCCTATGGTTCCAGTGGAGAACATGCCGGCTTTGCCGGGACATTGTCGATTGGGCGGGTCGCGGTGGAGCTGATCGTTCTGGAACTGGGCCGGTCGGCAACCGATACCTTCGAACATCTGGTGTTCGTCTCGGCCCATGGCGGCAATACCGAGGCGGTGACCGCAGCGGTTCGCACCCTGCGCGCTGAGTCCCGCGACGTGCTGCTGTATCTGCCACGGTGGGAGGGCGATCCGCACGCCGGCCACCCGGAAACGTCCATGATGCTCGACCTGGCGCCCGAACTGGTGCAGCTGGATCGCGCCGTGCGCGGTGATGTCCGGTCGCTGGCCGAAACCTGGCCGTTGCTGCGCTCGGGCGGCGTCCGCGCGGTCACCGAGACCGGCGTGCTCGGCGACCCTACCCATGCGACCGCAGCGGCCGGACGCAGGCTGCTCGACGTGCTCGCCGCACGATTGATCGACGAGGTGGCCACCTGGTGCCTGCCGGTGTTGCGGTGAGCTCCGCGGCGGATGCCGAGAACGGACGGGTAGCCCTGGTGACCGGCGCCGCTCGCGGCATCGGCGCCGCCACAGTTCTGGCGCTCGCGTCAGAGGGTTGGTGCGTGCTCGCGGTGGACGCCGCCACCGACGACCCCGCCCTCGAATACTCGATGGGCACCGGGAACG
Source organism: Pseudonocardiales bacterium (assembly GCA_030840295.1). Classification (GTDB taxonomy): domain Bacteria; phylum Actinomycetota; class Actinomycetes; order Mycobacteriales; family Jatrophihabitantaceae; genus Jatrophihabitans_A. The sequence continues at coordinate 29,345 of JAVEET010000174.1, read as the reverse complement.
AGCTCTCCGAGGTGGTCCGTGAGGGTAACCGTCGCTCCGGCAGCACGGGCCGGGTGCGGTCCTACCAGGCCGATGTCCGGGACCTGGCCGCCCTACAAGCCGCGGTAACCGAAGCCGAACAGCAATGGGGTGGGCTCGACGCCGCCCTGGCCGTCGCCGGAGTAATCGCCGGCGGCGCCCCACTGTGGGAGGTGCCGGTGGAGCGGGAACGGACGGTGCTCGAGGTCGACCTCGGTGGCGTGCTGAACCTCGCCCGGGTTGCGGTTCCGGCGCTGCTGCGGCGTCCGGCGCCGCGTAGCGGACGATTTCTGGCGGTGGCGTCCGCTGCCGCAACCCAGGGCCTGCCGATGCTGGCCGCGTATTGCGCCGCCAAGGCCGGGGTGGCGGGGCTCATCCGCGCGCTGGCCGTCGAACTCGGCGATTCCGGAATCACGGCCAATGCGGTCAGCCCCGGTTCCACCGACACGGCCATCCTGGCGGAGAGCGCCCGGCTCTACGATCTCCCCGCAGCGGCCGCCTTCGCCGTCCAGCAACCCTTTCAGCGACTGCTAGAAGCGTCCGAGATCGCCGCTGTGCTGACGTTCCTCGCCTCTAGGCTAAGCAGCGGTATGACGGGAGCGATCGTGCCGGTCGACGGCGGCCTCGCGTTATGAATTCCGTGGCGCCGCTTCCGATCGGGTTCTCCATCGAATTCGATCCCGACACCAAGGACCTGGACGACTCGGTGCTGTTCGGTGGCTCGCCGGCGCGGATCATGCGCATCTCCGCGGCCGGACGCCCGGCTCTGGCCGAACTCCGCGCCGGCAGCATTTCCACGCCGGCGGCCGGCGCTCTGGCCCGCAAACTCACCGACGCCAATGTCGCCCATCCCAGGCCACCCGCGCGGACCGCGCCGCTCGACGTCACTGTGCTCATCCCGGTCCGCGATCGGGCACGCCTGCTCGATCGATGCCTTACGGCACTCGGGCGGCGGTACCCGGTTGTCATCGTCGACGACGCGTCTCGCGATCCACAAGCGGTGGCCGAGGTCGTCCGAGCTCACGGAGCCATCCTGCTGTCGCGGCCTGACAACGGAGGTCCGGGGGCGGCCCGTAACACCGGTTTGGCCTTCAGCACCAGCGAATTCGTGGCTCTGCTCGACAGTGACTGCATCCCGGGCCCGGACTGGATCTCCGGACTCGCGGCACATTTCGCCGACCCGCTGGTAGCTGCCGTCGCACCCAGGATCGTCGCCGCTGCGCCAGCTCAATCCGCGCCGGCTCAATCTGGGCCAGCTCGATCTGGGCCGGCTCAATCTGGGCCGGCTCGATCTGGGCCGACTCAATCTGCGCCGACTCATCCCGCCCAGGCGCATCCCGGTTCGGCCCCTAAGAGTCTGGCCAGCCGGTTCACCGAAGCCAACGGAAGCCTCGACCTCGGTCCTCGCGAGGCCCGGGTCCTTGCGTCCGGGCGGGTGTCCTACGTTCCCACCGCCGCATTGCTGGTCCGGCGGGCAGCCCTGGTCTCCCTCGGAACCGCACCGTTCGATGAGTCCCTGCGAGTCGGTGAGGACGTCGACCTGATCTGGCGATTGCACGACGCTGATTGGCGAATCCGCTATGATCCGTCGGTCGAGGTCGGCCACCAGGAGCCGGAGACCTGGCGGGCGTTACTGGCCAGGCGGTTCCGCTACGGGACGTCGGCCGCGCCGCTGGCCGCGCGCCACCCCGAGGCCATGGCTCCGTTGGCCCTGCACCCCTGGCCGACCCTCACCGTGACCGCACTGCTCGGGCGCCGCCCGGCCGTGGCTGCCGTGGGCTTCGCCGGGTCCGTGCTCAGCATGCGCGCAAGCTTGCAGCGCGCGAACATCCCGGCGCGCGGGGTGGTGCCCGCCATGGCCACGGCCAGCAACCAGACCTGGCTCGGCCTGGGACGCTACCTGACTCAGTTCGGCTCCCCGTTCCTCCTTACCGCTCTGGTGAAACCAGGGGGCCGTACCCGCACCCGCCGCTGGGGTCGCCGGGGCGCCGCCGCGTCCCTGCTGTTCGGCCCGCCCTTGGCCACCTGGGCAAAACGGCGGCCGCAGCTGGACCCGGCGCGGTTCCTGCTGGCCCAGTGTGCCGATGACATCAGCTACGGCGCCGGGGTGTGGGCCGGAGCGCTGCGCGAAGGCACCATGCTGCCGTTGCGCCCCCGCCTGGTCTGGCGCCCGCTACGTGTCGACACCCTTCGCGACCGGGTTAAATCCCGACGGCAACCTCTGGCACCACTGCTCGCCCGGATCCGCTTTTACCTTTAGAAAGGCATCATCATGGCAACCGCCTGGTTCGAAACCGTCGCAGAGGCGCAGCGACGCGCGAAGAAACGGCTACCCAAGTCCGTCTACGGTGCCCTGATCGCCGGCAGCGAGAAGGGCCTGACACTGAGCGAAAACCTCACCGCCTTCGACGAACTGGGCTTCGCCCCGCACGCCGTCGGCCTGTCGTCCAAGCGCGATCTGGCCACCACCGTCATGGGTCAGCCGATCTCGATGCCCGTCATCATCTCGCCCACCGGTGTCCAGGCCGTTCACCCTGACGGCGAAGTCGCAGTCGCCCGCGCCGCCGCCGCTCGCGGCACCGCCATGGGATTGAGCTCGTTTGCCAGCAAGCCGCTTACGGAGGTGGTCGCAGCGAACCCGCAGACCTTCTTCCAGAGCTACTGGATCGGCAACCGCGACGACATGCTGGCCCGGACCGAAAGGGCCAAGGCCGGCGGCGCGGTCGGTCTGATCATCACCCTGGACTGGTCCTTCTCCCACGGCCGGGACTGGGGGAGCCCGCACATCCCCGACAAGATCGACCTCCGGGAGCTGATCCGGTTCGCTCCCGAGGGCCTGCGGCATCCTCGGTGGCTGCTCGCCTTCGCCAAGACCGGGCGGATCCCGGATCTGACGGTGCCGAACATGGTGGCGCCCGGAGAGGACCCGCTCACCTTCTTCGGCGCGTACGGGCAGTGGATGCAATCGGCCTTACCCACATGGGAGGATGTCGCCTGGCTGGCCGAACAGTGGGGCGGGGAGTTCATGCTCAAGGGCATCATGCGGGTCGATGACGCCAAGCGCGCCGTGGACGCCGGCGTCACCGCCATCTCGGTCTCCAACCATGGCGGAAACAACCTCGACGGCACACCTGCGCCGATCCGGGCGCTCCCCGCTATCGCCGGGGCCGTCGGTGATCAGCTCGAGATCCTGCTTGATGGGGGCGTCCGGCGCGGCAGCGACGTTGTGAAGGCCGTTGCTCTCGGCGCCAGGGCGGTCATGATCGGCCGCGCCTACCTCTGGGGCTTGGCCGCCAATGGCCAGGCCGGCGTAACGAACGTGCTCGACATTCTCCGCGGCGGTATCGACTCCGCCCTCCTCGGCCTCGGCCGCTCCGCCATCGCCGAACTCAGCCCTGATGATCTCGTGATACCAGCTGCATTCCCTCGCGCGCTCGGCGTGATGCCGGCATCCCGCGACAGCTGAGCATCATCAAGCGCGGGAAGCCGCGATCTGCTCGAGGTGGTCCAGCGCTTCCTGCATCCCGCCTTCCATGCCGGAGTCGATGACCACGTCACGCACCTCCCGGCTGGGAAGCTCCATGAGAAGTGTGAGGGTTGTTCGCCCGTCGCCCTCGGAGAAGATCGCGGTGGTCACCGCGCCTTCCTCGCCGGGCATGCCTTCGTAGATCTCGGTCGAGACGATGCGCTCGTTCTCCACGATCTCCAGGTACTCGCCGTGGAAGGCCACCTCGAACCCACCGTTCGCCGCCATGGCGTAACGCCAGGTGCCACCGACGCGCAGGTCGACCTCGGCGATCGTCACCTCGCCGCGGTCTCCGCTCCACCAGCGCTTGATCAGTTCGGGAGTGGTCCACGCCTGATAAACCAGGTGTTTGGGCGCGGCGAACTCCCGCGTGATCAAGATCTGGGTGTCCGTCGGGAGTGTCACCACTGCCGAGCCGCTACTCGTTCCTACTTTCATCTGCCTGCTCCTTCTCCTTGAGTTCCGCCAAGACGGCATCCAGCCTGTCGAAGCGCTGCGACCACGACCGCTCGTAGTTCTTCACCCAGTCGTGGATGGGCTTGAGCGGATGGCCGTTGAGCCGGTATAACCGCTGCCGACCTTCCTCACGCACCTCGACCAGCCCTACTTGCCTCAGCACCCTGAGGTGCTTGGACACCAGCGGCTGGGCCAGACCGAGCTGCGCGACCAGGTCGTTCACTGGTCGTTCCCCGGCAGCCAGCACATCCAAGATCTGCCGCCGCCGAGGCTCGGCGACTGCATTGAACGCATCTGTCGTCGTCGCTGCCCTGGCCATGGGCGAATCGTATACTCATATAGACATATGTCAACGGTGGTTTAGCGTTCGCCACAACTACAGCAATGCCGAAGGCCGCCCTACGGATGTGCCTCGGTCAGATCGCTGGCAACCGGCCGGGAGCGGCGAGGTCATCGTGCAGCTCATGTGCACGGTTCGCGCTGTCGACGAACACCACGCGGGGGCGGTAGGAACGCGCCTCGGTGTCGGCCAGCGAAACATAACTGATGATGATCACGAGGTCGTCCGGAAAGACCAGATGCGCGGCCGCGCCGTTTATCCCGACGACCCCGCTGCCCCGTTCACCTTCGATCACGTATGTCTCGAGCCGTGCGCCGTTGGTGACGTCGACAACGTGCACGAGCTCGCCCGGCAGCAGGTCTGCCGCGTCCATCAGATCGCGGTCGATGGTCACCGAGCCGACGTAGTCCACGTCGGCGTGCGTGACCGTTGCCCGGTGGATCTTGGATTTCAACATCGTGCGATAGACCGTCATCGGACAACGGTAAGAACCACGCCCTCGATCAGCCAGAAACTGTGGGCGACACCATGCGGAGGACGGTCAGGTGCGCACCTTTGTCCATCGGTTGGACCGTTTCGGGGCCTTGTTGCCCAGTTCGCCGAGGACTATCGTCTAGGCCGTCCCTGTGAATTCGTTCGCCGGAAAGAGGCCCGAGACAAGATCATGACTGATCCAACGGCCATCCTGCAGCGCATGTTCGACGAGGTCATCAACAACGGCAAACTCGACGTCGTCGACGAACTGTTCGCCGAGGACTACCTGGATCACGGTCCGATGGGCGATCTCCGTGGCAGGGAGGCGTTCAAGAGCATCGTGTCCAGATGGCGGTCGGCCGTTCCGGACGTCCACTGCGAGGTAACGAACATCATCGTCGATGGGGATCAGGTCGCCTGGCTCGTTCGAACAACCGGCACACATACCGGCGACGGCCTCGGCTTTCCCGCCACCGGCAAGTCATTTGAGACAGTGAGCGCAAACATAGGACGGCTACGGGACGGGCAGGCTGTCGAGCATTGGGCAGAGCAGGGCATGTTCCCATTCCTTGTCCAGATCGGCGTGATCAGCGCCCCTGAGCAGTAGACCGCGCGCTGGTCCTCAGCCTGCGAAGCACGCAGGTGCGGTGCCGCGTACGCCAGGAACCGCACGGAACAGCGCACCGGCCACCGCCTCACGACCTGCCAGCCCGAGCGCCGAGGTCGTGATGTACAGCTCGTCCAACTGCGGACCGCCGAAGGTACAGGCCGTGACGCGCGAGGTCGGCAGCTCGATCACCTCGTCCAGCGCGCCCGCCGGGGAATAGCGGTGCACAGCGGACCCGTCCCACAGCGCTACCCAGATACCGCCATCGACATCGAGGGTAAGGCCGTCCGGACTGCCCAACTCGGGGTCGATGGTGACCACCGGGCGGCGGTCGCTGAACGCCGCAGTCACCGGATCAAAATCGAAGACGTCGATCCGCTGGGTGGCGCTGTCTACGTAGTACGCCAGCAATCCGTCGGAGCTCCAGGCCAACCCGTTCGAAACGGTGAGATCAGTGAGGACCGTGTGCGTCGACCCATCGGGGTCGAGCCGGAACAACGTGCCCGCGCCGTCGGTCCCCTCATAGGCCATCGTTCCGCAGTAGAAGCGGCCCTGCAGGTCACAACCCCCGTCGTTCATCCGGACCGCCGGGTCGCCGAACACGTCCGGCAAGCTCCGTAGACCGGACCAGCCCGGCTCGACGAGTGCGAAGCCGCGCTCGGTCGCGATCACCATGCCGCCGTCTCGACGTGGCCGCAGGGCCGCTGCGACCGTGCCGACATGGTGGCGGGATATCGACCCGTCGCGGCCGAGTTCCAGGACGTCCCCGGCCAGCATGTCCACCCAGTAAAGGGTTTTCTCATCGTGATTCCACACCGGGCCTTCACCGTGATGAGCGATCGTCTCGGTGATCTGCTCGGTGGCGATCACGACTCCCCTACCGTCCGGAACGCAGATATCGCCCGATGTAGCTCGGTGACGCTGTCCACGGAGGCGCTGAGGCTGGAACCGATGCCGAGCGCCGTTGCACCTGCATCCAGCCACGCTGCGGCGCTATCGGCATCGACCCCGCCGGTCGGTATCAGGTGCAGGAACGGCATGGCTCGCAAGACGTTCGCAAGCCCGTCGGGACTCCACACGGTGGCCGGGAAAACCTTGATCCCCGCGGCTCCGCAAGCGTGCGCCCGCAGCATCTCCGTCGGTGTCGCGCAGCCCGGCAGCGCCGCCATCCCCAGCTCGGCGGCGGCTGCGATCGCCTGCTCATCGAGCACCGGGGACACGTAAAACTTGGCTCCGGCGGCACCGGCCAGCGCAACCGATGCGGCATCGAGCACCGTGCCGGCCCCGACGAGGACCTGAGATTCGTCCGAGGTTGCCGCGAGCTCGGCGATGGCGTCCAGGGCGCCGGGCGTGTTCAGCGACACTTCCAGCACCCGGATACCAGCACCGATGAGCCGTTTACCGGTCGACACCGCTTCCTGCGCGTCGCGGGTGCGCAGGATGCCGATCACCCGTTCGGCCTGCAACGTCTGGAGAAACTCGGTACGGAATCGGTCATCGGTCAACGTCGGATCCATTCTCTTGTAGTGCCCAGTCTCTCTCCACAGCTGACGGCGCACCCGCGGTGTCGGTCAGGGTGGCCACGACGAGCGAGGCGACCGCCGCTGCCTCGCGTAGCGACTCCTGCACCGTGCACTTACGCAGAAAGGCCGATATCCATCCGGCGCAGAATGCATCGCCGGCGCCGATCGGGTCCAGCGCCTCGACCTTGCGTCCCGGCACGTGCACCGTGCCTGCCGATGTGCACGCGGTGGCACCGCTCGCACCCCGCTTGACCACGACCGTCGTCCGGCGTGCCGTCAACAGCCGGGCCGGGTCGTCAGGCAGATCAAGCAGCGTCAGCTCGTCGTTCCCGATCAGCAGCGTGTCTACTCGGTCGAGGTATCGACCCAGTCTGGTGCGCCATTCCTGTCGGTTCGCCAGCCGCAGACGTACGTTCGGATCGAAGACGACCGGCACACCCGCCTCAGCGGCGATGTCCAGCACTCGGGCCACGAATTGCTCGGAGCTGTCTGACAACATCACGGTGATCCCGGACAGGAACACGACGCTCGCCCCGGCAATCACCTCCGGCCGGACATCGGACAGCCCGAGTGCGGCGCCGGCGCTATCACGCCGGTAGTAGCTGACCGAGATCGGTCGGCTGGCCGGGGAGTCTCGCAGGATCAGTCCGGTGGACCGGACGGGGTCGCTCAGCAGGCCGCTGGTGTCGATAGATTCGGCCTGCAGTGCGTCGCGTACCCAACCACCGGGCGCGTCGACGCCGACCCGGCCGCAGTAGGCCACCCGATGGCCCAGTCTGGCCAGCCCGATGGCCACATTACTTTCAGAACCGGCGATACTGCGGAGAAACCGGTCAGCCCGGCGTAACGGCTGCCGATCCTCGGCGAGCAGGAGCGCCATCGCCTCGCCCGCCGTGAAGACCTCGACGCTCATCGGTTCACGCTGGTCAGCGTTCACGAACCCGCCTCGGTGGCCCGGGCTGCCGCCCGCCGGACGAACACCCCGTCCACCTCGACTCCGAGGCCTGGACCGGTCGGCACGGCCACCATGCCATCGGCGTCCAGGCTCATCCGCGACTTCACCACCCCCCTGCTCAAGGCACTCTGGGCGACGTTGAATTCGACCCAGGGTGCCTCAATCAAGGTAGCCAGGTAGTGCAGGCTGTAGGCATGCAGGAGATCGGATAGCCAGGAATGGGTGACGATCTCCTGGCCGCCGGCGATCGAACTCGCCGTGATCTGCCGCGCGATCGTCAGGCCTCCGCAGCGGGACAGATCGGGTTGGATGACATCGATTCGTCCCTCGGCGATCAACCGCTCGAAGTCCCAGGTCGTGGCCAACTGCTCGCCCGCCGCGAATCGCAACTGGGGGAACTCGTCCTTGAACCGGGCGTATTCGGCTGGGGTTTCGGGGTGGATGAAATCCTCGACCCAGTAGGGATCGAAGCCGGCAAGCACATCGAGCATTTGCCGGGTCTCCTGCCGCGTTCGGGCCCGGGGACGGTCGCCGTCGACGATGTACCACCCGGGGTCGGTCATCATGGCTCGCTGCGGTCCGAGCACGTCTCGGATCGCCGCAAGATTCTCCCGGTCCAACACGGAGTCGATCCCGAAACCGCCCCAGCCGAACTTGACCCCACCGAATCCCAGCTCGACATAGCGGCCGGCGGCTGCTGCATTCTCCTCAGGCGTCTGACGGAACAGGGTAGAGGCGTAAGCGGGTATCCGGTCCCGATGACGCCCGCCGAGCGCAGTGGCGAGGTCGACTCCGGCCACCTGGGCCCGAATCGACCATAAACAGTTGTCCACCGCGGAAATGCAATGCATGGCCACGCCCCGCCGGCCGTAGTAGGCGGTTGCCAGGTAGAGCTCGTCCCACAGCCGCTCGACATCGAGCGGGTCCTTGCCGATCAGTTCGTCGCGAAGGGTGCGAAAACCCATGGCGCCCATCCCGGCGCCGCTGATTACGCGGGCCGCCACCGGACCGAGCGTCTCCACGTCCGACCAGCCCTCGACGCCATCGTCTGTCAGCACCCGGACGAGGAGCAGCCAATCGCCCTGGTCGGTCGCCTCAGCGGCACCCGTGTGCGAACCGTAGGTCTCGTCTCCCTTGAGCAAGAAGGGAGAAACATCGACGATCCTCATGCCGGGTTCACCGTGGCCGCCGGCAGTTCCCCCGGAAGGTCCGATGGCCAACCGATCCTGCGCTCGGCCAGGCACGGGCGGAAGGACTCTGCCGCAGCCACCATCAGCCGCGCGCCTTGACGCCGGTCCTCGTCGGCCATTTCGTCGGCGTAGTCATGCCCGCGTAGCTGCCGCATGACCTCCATCTGGCTGGCGTGACACCGGATCAGCTCCGCCTTGCGCTGGACGTGCAGGTCCGACAACGCGACGAAGTGAGTGGCCTCGAAGCCGTAACCGTCACCGGGGTTGACGTAGAAGATCCGCGGCACACTCTCCAGCGGCGGCGTCTGCGGGACGAAGGAGGCGAGGTTCGTGAAGAGGGCGGCGTCGGTTACCGCCTTGGCGGTCACCACGTGATCATCGTTGTACTCCGAGGTCCAGTGCGTGAACACCAACTCCGCGTCGAGCCGACGGAGCACCGCAATCAGCTTGTTCCTGAGCTCGGGACCGTCGAACAGAACACCGTCGTCGTAGCCGAGGCATTCATAGCTGCCATCGAAATGACCGGCCACGGTCCGCATTTCGGCCTCTCTGACCTGAGCCGCGCGCTCGCTGTTGTCCCGTTGCTCGGAACTGCCGGCCTGTTCGAAAGGAAGGCCTTTGTTGCCGTTGGTGACGCACACGAAGCTGATGCTGTGACCCGCCTCGGCCAATCGCTGCAGGGTTCCCAGGCACCGCATCTCGTCGTCCTGGTGGGCGAAGATGCAGACGACGTTCACGTGTCACTCTCCTGGGTGAGGCGGGCCAGCGATACCGACAATGCACCATCGACGGTGAGGAAACTGCCGGAGATGTAGCTGGCATGTTCTGAGGACAGGAATTGCACTGACGCCGCGATGTCCTCTGCCGTCCCGAAGCGTCCCAGTGGAAGATCGCCCGCGGCTCGGTCAAGGAACTCTTCGCCGTAGAAGGTGACCTCCGCGTCGGTTCGGATCCAACCCGGCACGACAGCGTTCACCCGGATCCCCCGGTCCGCCCACTCGTGCGCGAGTGTGCGAACCACCTGCGCCAGGGCGCCGTGCGCGGCGTTGTAGGCCAGGCAGTTGGCGAACGGTTGGCTCGCGTGCAGGGAGCCGATGGCGGTCAGGGCGGAGCCTCGGACGAGGTGGCCGGCAGTCAGCAGTTCTCGGAACAGGGCGAAGGCGGCCAGTGGACCAACGGCAAAACTGCGTTGCAGGCTCGACAGGCTCGCCTGCTCCGACGGCACGTGCTCCTCATAGGCGACCGCGTGGACAACCGCTGTCACCTCGCTGTCGGCGGCAACCGCGCCGCTGACCAACGTGGCAAAGTCGGCGGACTCGGCGTCGGCCTGAAATGCAGACGCCGAGGTGCCGGTCGCGCGGATCGCTGTGGCCGTGCGCTCTGCCCGCTGCAGGTCAAGATCCACGCACAACACCGCGTCCCGGTCGGCGGCAAGCGCGCGGGCGGATGCGCCGCCGATAGTGCCGCCGGCGCCGACCACGATCGCGGTCTGCTCAGGCATGCTCGACCGCCGATCGGAGGAGCTCCATCAGCCGCTCGATCTCCTCCCGGGTCTGCTGGTCCAGTCCGTCGCCGACCGGCCCGCGCATGGCGCTGCTAGGGAACACGCCCTGCTTCACCAGCAGATGCTTCTCGATCGCGACGAAGCTGTCGAGGCTGGTCTGCAGCGAGACCATCAGCGCCAGTGGTCCGGCGATCCGGTACGCGCGCGCGTAATCACCACGGCTCAGCGCCTGCCACAGTGGGGCCAACGCCCACACGAGGTCTCCCGCGGGCATGGTTCCGACTACTCCGCGGCGGAAGCTGTCGATCAGGTACAGGCCGCCGGTGCCTTCGAATACCCGAGCCCGGCCGCCGGTGCGTTCCAGCAGCTGGGTGAGGCGTGGACCGATCGGTGGTGCCTCGGGCTTGAACATGATCCGGTCACCGAGTTCGGAATGCAACTTGGCCTGCAGCGCTATGGACAACGGGGTGCCGACGTAACCGCTGGCGTCCTGCACGATCAGTGGAACGTCGACGCAGCCGGCAATGTCCATGAAATAGCGGACCAGTTCGTCGTCGTCGACGCGGTGCAGCCCGGGTGGCGTGGCCATCACCGCGCTGGCGCCGCAATCCTGAGCGTGCCTGGCGTACCTGATCGCCACCGCGGTGGACTCCGCCCCGACGCTGACCACAGCCGCGCCCCGGTTGGCGGCCAGCTTGCAGGTCAGAGCGGTCATCTCGTCGCGCTCCTCCGACGACAGCCGCAGCACCTCGGACACCATCGCGAAAACGACACCATCGGCGCCGTTGGCGAACAACCAGTCGAACTGGGTTTCCATCACCGCCCGATCGATCCTGCCCTGCTGGTCGAACGGGGTCTGGAACACCGCGAGCACGCCGGCTACCGGCTGATCGCTCACTGCCCCGCCTCCGATCCTCGAGCGGGCAGACCTTGCGCGGCGTCAACTGATGCGACGACGCTGCTGAGGTGGGACAGCACTGATCCTCCTGAAATCGCGGACTGAACCGCCGAAACGGTCCCTTGATGGGTGATATGGGTCTGGCTACAGGCCAAGCAGGCTCAGCGAGTCGCGCTGACAGATCTGATCGACGTCGGCCTCCGTGACGTCGGCGATACCGATCTTGCGGCACATCCCGGCGGCCTCGTGGAGCCCGGCGGCGGTGCGTTCGACCGTCGAGAAAGGATAGTCGCTGCCGAACAGAACTCGATCGAGTACGCGGTACTCCTTCGCACTCGCCAGGGCCTGGGCAAGCTGCCACGGCCGGGTATCCAGAGCAGACGCGTCGATGAAGAAATGTTCGTGCCTGCGAATCACGCTCAGCGCCTCGTCGGCCCAAGGGTGCCCGAAGTGAGCGATCCACATCCGTAGCTGCGGAAAGGTCCGCGCAACGAGGTCGAGCTGCAACGGGCGCGCGTATTCGGCGATGGCCGACGGGGTGAACGTGGTGCCCTGGTGCCAGATGACGGGGATGCGGTGCTCATCGGCCACCGCGAGCAGGTCCAGACACTTCTTGTCGTGCGGGTGGAAGTGCTGGTACGTCGGGCCGAGTTTGAGACCCCGCAGGCCAAGTTGCTCAATGGCCTCCTCCAACAACTGGACGGCATTCGGCCGCATCGGGTTCACGCTGGCAAAACCGATCAGTTCCGGCCGGCCGGCCACCTGCTCGGCGACGTAGGAATTCGGTACCACTACGCCCACCGGCTCGGCGTCGAACGCAAGCACAATGGACGTGTCCGCCGACCGCGCCGCTTCAGCGTGCTGGTCAGGCGTGACGTCCCAGCTGACCTTTCCCCAAGCCCTGATCTCATCCTCGGCCAGGGGCGCGCATACGTGCGTTCCGTGCTGACCGAGATGAGTGTGCACGTCCACCCTGGCCAGAGTCACGAGACAACCTCATCATGGCCACGCCCAGCCGCGTCAGCCACCGACGTCAGCGCGGCTGTGATCTCGTCCAGCCGCTCGTTCATCCGAACCGTCGGGCCGCTGATGCTCAGCGCGTGGCTGAACTTGCCATGGTGGTCACGCAACGGAACCCCTACGCACTTCAGGCCGATCTCGGATTCCTCGTCGTCGAGTGCGTAGCCGCGAACCCGCACCGCGTCCAGGTCGGCCAGGACCGACTTCTCGTCGGTCAGGGTGTTCGGGGTTCGCCTCGCCGGCGGATGGTTACTGAACAATTCCAGCACCCGCGACTGCGGCAGGTGCGCCAGAATAGATTTGCCGAGGCTGGAGACGAACCAGTCATCACGGTCACCGATAGTGGCACCCCGCCGGATCGAGCGGCCGCTCTCCAGCGCCTCGATGATGACCACCGCGCCGGACTGGTGGACAGCCAGATTGATGGTCTCGTCGAACTTCGCGACGAGGTCCTGCATGTATGGAAGGATGGTCCGTCGCAACGGGCGCGCGGTGCGGGCCGCCTGGCCGATCTCCACCATGCGCACGCCAAGGCTGTACGTGCGCAACTGGGGATCCCGCTCCAGCCAGCCGTGTTCGACCAGCTGCCGCAGGTAGCGCGTCGCCGTGGACGGCTCCATGCCGCACGCGGCCGACACCTGCGACAGCGTCTGCCGCGGGCTGGTCAGGAACGATTCGATCACCGCGATCAGCCGGTCGCTCAGTCGTATCGGCGCAGGACTGCTCATGAGATCTCCCCGGCGTAGTGGCACGCGGCAAGTGTGCCGCCTTCGGCGTGCGGCTCCAATCGCGGGTCCTCCGTAGCGCACCGCTCCCGATCGGCCCCGACCGGGCATCTGCTGCGGAACCGGCAGCCGGCATCGTCGGGGAGGTCAGGCCTGTCGTCGGCGCCAGTCTGCTCGCCCAGCAATCGCATCCGGGTCCGTTGACGGCTCGGGTCGGCGATCGGCACGGCATCGAGCAGCAACCGGGTGTACGGGTGCTGCGGCGCGGCGAACAACTGCTCCCGCGGACCGACCTCGATGATCCGACCGCGGTACATCACCGCGATGTCCTGGGAAATGTAACGGACGACCCCAAGATCGTGGGAGATGAACAGGTACGTCAGGCCGAGTTCACCCTGCAACTCGCGGAGCAGGTTGAGGATCTGAGCGCGCACCGAGACATCCAGCGCCGAGACGGCCTCGTCCAGGACCACGAAGTCCGGGTTCAATGCCAGGGCCCTGGCGATCGCCACCCGCTGGGCCTGTCCGCCGGACAGTTCACGCGGCTTGCGGGCCGTCATGGCCGCCGGCAGCTGAACGAGATCCAGCAGTTCGGCAACCCGAGCCGAACGCGCCGCCCGGTTTCCGGACCGGTGAGCAGCCAGTGGTGCGCCGACGATGTCGGAAACGGTCTTGCTCCGGTTGAGCGAGCCGTGCGGGTCCTGGAACACCACCTGGATTCTCGAGCGGAGCCGTCGCACCCGAGCGGCCGACATCGATGCCATGTCCTGGCCGTCGAATGACACGGTGCCCGCATCTGGGCGAAGCAGCCGCAAGATGCACCGGCTGAGCGTGGACTTTCCGGACCCGGACTCGCCGACCAGCCCGAAGGTGCTTCCCCGGCGCACGTCGATGGACACACCGTCCACGGCGCGAAGTTCCTTGCCCTCGCGGCTCGGGAAGACCTTGACCAGATCCTTGACCGATAGCAATGCTGCCTCAGGCATTGGGAACCCTCTCCTGCTCGGTCGGCGGGCCGACAGTGGCGTCACGCGCTGTGCCGGGATGCGTGCCGGAGCCTGGGTGGTGGGTTATCGGCCGGATACAGCGCACGAGTGCCCCGTCGAGTGGTAGCAGCTCGATCGGCTGGTCGGCGCAGGCCTCGACCGCCCGAGGGCACCGCGGGCGGAAACTGCAGCCCTGCGGGATTGCACCCGGCAACGGCGGCTGCCCGGCAATCGCGGGCAACGCACTGGTCACATCGACGCCGAGGTCCACCGTCGCCGACATCAGTGCGTGACTGTACGGATGTCTGGCGCTGGCGAACAAGGTGCTAGTAGAGCTTTGCTCGACGAGCTGGCCGGCATACATCACCGCGATGTTGTCGCAGAATCCGGCGGCCACACCCAGATCATGGGTGATCAGCACGGTGGCGACACCGCGCTCGCTGCACAGCCGGTCGATCAGGTTGATGACCAACGACTGGGTCGTCACGTCGAGGGCAGTGGTCGGCTCGTCGCACAGCAGCACCTCGGGCTGACAGGCCAATGCGATCGCGATCATCACCCGCTGCCGCATGCCACCGGAGAACTCGTGCGGGTAGGCGTCCAGCCGCTGCCGCGGATTCGGGACACCGACGTCGCCCAGCAGGTCCGCAGCTCGCGCACGGGCCTGCCCGCGCTCAACCTTGTCGTGCAGGTTGATAGCCTCGACGATCTGGGCGCCCACTGTCATCAGCGGATTCAGCGATGAGGCGGGATCCTGATAGATCATCGATATGCGGGCACCGCGAACCCGGTCGAGCTCGGCGCGGCTGAGCCTGAGCAGGTCCGTGCCGCCGAGCATCACCTGACCGCCGGATACCCGGATCGGATCGCGGTTCAGGCCCATGATCGACAATGCAGTCAGCGATTTTCCCGAACCTGACTCGCCGACGAGCCCGAGCCGCTCACCCGGCGCGAGCTGGAAACTGACCCCGCGAACAACCGGCGTCGTACCGATGGCCACCTGGAGGTCACGGACGTCGAGGACTGGGGCGGTCATGGGCGCACGACCTTCCGGTGTCGGGTGCTGCCTAGCCGGTTCGCCGCGAGATTCAGACAGAAGACGGTGACGAGGATCAGCACGGCCGGAGCGACAGCATAGGTCGGATCGTTGTAGAGGAAGCCGTAACCCTGTTGCAGCAGTACGCCCCAGGACATCTGCGGAGGCTGCACGCCGAGGCCGACAAAACTCAGGCTGGCTTCCAGGATCATCGCGCTGGCGGCGTTGATCACCGCCTGGCCGGCCAATGCCGGCAGGATATTGGGGAAGACCTCACGGGTCAGCAGCCGGATCTTGCCTGCACCGTAGGCGATACCGGCGGAGTAGTAGTCCAACGACGTCTCCTGGATCGTGACGCTTCGGGCCATCCGTGCCGAGGTGGGTGCAAGCAGCAGCCCGGTGATGACCGTCAGAGAAAGCAGCGAGGCACCGAAGGCTGCCACGCACACCAGGGCGAACAGGATCTGTGGGATAGCCATCGTCACATCCGCGGTCCGCATCAGGATTTCCTCGACGAAGCCGCGCCGCTCCGCCGCGCACACTCCCCAGATCGTCCCGATGAAGAACGCGATCACGACGCTGCCAGCGCAGACCGTGAGCGAGAGCCGCCCTCCGTATAGGAGCCTGGTCAGCAGGTCGCGTCCCAGTTCATCGGTACCCAGCCAGTGCTGTCCGCCCGCTGCCGCGAACGGATGCGCCGGGTCGACATCGTTCGGCCCGAAGGGGGTGACCAGCGGCGCGAAGACACACATCAACACGATGATCAGCAGCAACAGCACGCTGATCGGCGGTATCCGTAAGGTCACCCGGCGCCGCCGAGCCGCGGTCGCCACGGAGATCGTTCCTGACTCAGCCACGATGCCCCCTTGTTCGTGGGTCCAGCCACCAGCCGAGCAGATCGACGGTGAGCGAGACGAGGATGAACAGTGCGCTTATCAGCAGCACCACCGACTGCAGTACCGCATAGTCTCGGCGGAAGGCCGCTTGCACCGACAACGCGCCCAGTCCGGAGAACCCGAAGACGTACTCGACGACCACGCTGCCGCCCAGGGTGTAACCGGTGATCAGCCCGATCATGGTAAGGCTGGGCAGCGCGGCGTTGGGCAGGGCGTGCCGAAGCATCACGCGACGCTCCGGCGCGCCCTTGCCCGCCGCGGTGCGGACATAATCGGAATCGAGGGCGGTGACGAGCTCGCTCCTCAGGTATCGCAGGATGAGCGGCGCTGCTCCAGCGGCCAGGGATATTGACGGCAGGATCATCGAGCGGAGGTTCTGCACCGGATCCTGAGTGAGCGGGATGAAGCCGCGGGCCGGGAACCAGTGCACGGTGATGCTGAAGACGATGATGAGCAGGATCCCTGCCACGAACGGCGGAAACGCCATGCCCGCCGAGGCGATCGCGGTGATGGAGCGGTCCAACCAGCCGCGAGGCCGGCGGGCGGCGGCCATAGCGGCGGGCACAGCCACCAGAATCGACAGTGCCACGCCCAGGACGGTCAGCTCCAACGTCGGGCCCAGGGCCGACAGGATCATGGAGCTGACCGGCCGGTCGGTGAAGTAGGACCGTCCCAGGTTGCCGTGCGCCATGCCTGTCACCCAGGAGAAATACTGGCTCACCAAGGGACGATCGAGCCCAGCGCTGCTGCGCAAACGATCGATCATCGCCTGATTCACCCCCTGGGCCGTACCCAGCCGGGCGGCCACCGGGTCGCCCGGCAGAGCACGCAGGATGGCGAAGATCAGCACCGAGGTGGCGACGAGGAGAATCGCGCTGATCACGACTCGCTTGATGACGAACTGCATTTCCCACCTCGCTTGACTCGAAACGGCATCATGGCTGGTCTTATCCGGTGAAGCCGGCATCCTCCAGGTGAGGGTTGCCAGCGCTGTCCACCCACAGGCCCACCACCGAACTCTTGGTCGCTGTGACCGTGGCGAACTGCACCGGCACGAAGATCGGTGCCTGCTGGTTGATCAGTTCCTGAGCCTTCTGCCACAAGGCCTTCTGCGCTGTGGGATCGGCTGTGGCCAGGGCGTTCTTGTACAACGCGTCGAACTGGTCGTTGTTCCAGTTGCACTCGCAGCGCCCGTGCAGCATGAATTGGAATTCATCGGAAGCATCGGAGGTGTAGGACTGGAAGTTCGGGATGATCAGCCCTGGAAAGGACTTTCCAGCGGGGTAGAACCTGGACGGCCACGATGAGATGTCGGTGTTCTGGATCTTGAGGTTGATGCCGATCTTCTTCAGGCTGGCCTGAAGGATCTGGGCGCTGATGTTCCACTCAGGGTACTGGTTGGCGACGCCCCACCAGGTAAGTGTGCTACCCGCGTTGACACCGGCCTGCGCGAAAAGCGCTTTGGCCTTGTCCAAGTTGTAGGTGTAGTCAGTGAGGTTGCCGCCGTAGTTCGGATTGTTGTTGGCCAACGGATCGTTGGTGGTCGAGACGCTTCCCTGCCCGGAGTAAGCCGCGGACAGGATCGACTTCTGATCGATCGCGTAAGCCAACGCCTGGCGGGCCTTGACGTTGTTGAACGGCGCCTGGGTGGTGTCAACCTCCCAGCTTACGTACTGCCCGATGACCGACGGCTTCACCGCAGCGAGTTTGGGGTTGGCCTGGATTGCGGCGACCTGGGAAAGCGGAACCGACCACAGGGCGTCAAGGTCACCGGATTGCAGGGCGGTCAAGGCAGCGGACGAGTCAGGTGCCTTCACGATCTTGATGCTGTCCAGCTTCGCCGGCGAACCGAAGTAGCTCGGGTTGCGTACCAGCGTCAGGTGATCGTCGGCGACGAACTCCTTGACTTTGAACGGCCCGGTAACAGCGGGATTCTTCTCCATGCCCGAGAGCGCCGCCATGTCGACGATCTTCAGCCGACTGATCGAATTCGGGAACACCGCGTTGGGAGCCTTGAGCGTGAAGACGACCGCGTTGCTGCCGCTGGGCTTGACGGCGGCGATCTGGGCCACGTTGTTCTTTTGCTCGGTGGCGGTGTTCGGGTTCTGGTAGTAGGCCAGGGTCGAGGCCACGTCGGCCGGGGTGAGCGCCTTGCCGTTTGAGAACTTCACGCCTGGCCGAAGCTGAAATGTCCAGCTTTTCTGATCGGCGGATGCCGACCACGACGATGCGAGGTCGGGCTGCAGTTTGCCGTCCTTGCCGGTCGTCACCAAACCGTTCCACAGGAGGCTGAACAGCACCTGGTCCCACGCGGTGGTCTGCAGCACCGGGTTCAGCAGGTCGATACCGGTCGCGCTGCCGATGGTCATTACCCCACCGACCTTGGCCGTGCCCGTCCCCGTCGCCTTGGCCGTCGGCTGTGGCGTCGAGCCCCCGCACGCGGCTAAACCACACACCGTTGCTGCCGCTGCGATCGCGGCAGTTACCTTCGTCCTGATCAAAGCAACTCCCATCTCCTCGAGGCACCCAAGTTGCTCGGCGGCCTTCACCCAATTTTCATTCAGCGAAAATGATTACCTCTCAATGAAAACAGCATCCGAGGGTGGTCGTCAAGAGTTCCCGATTTCCGCGACGTAAAATCCTTCGGCGGCCAAACCCGCCGCTGGACCGGACGGGGGCCCCAGCGCCGGCGGCGCGAGTTGCGGAGCGGAAGCTGCCTCCGCAGCACTCACGCTCC
Source organism: Pseudonocardiales bacterium (assembly GCA_030840295.1). GTDB lineage: Bacteria > Actinomycetota > Actinomycetes > Mycobacteriales > Jatrophihabitantaceae > Jatrophihabitans_A. The sequence goes on along the minus strand of JAVEET010000174.1, from coordinate 10,454 downwards.
GTCCGGCGATCGTTTCGTAGCCGTTAACGGCGGTGGGCGTTTCCTTCGGCGAAACCGCCCATGCCGCAGGGCGCCTGAGCTGGAACCCCCGGTAACTACAGGCCTTTCTCGGCGATTGAAACAGTCAAAGGCCGCAATTATCCGTCCGTACGACGGGGCAGGCAGAAACGCCGGCTTGTTCCGGTCGTAACCGCGACGACACTTGCGCCCGGCTTACTCGATGTCATGACAAACGCTGGATGCGAGCGGGCGACCCGGTGAAGGGCGCGACATGTGATGCACACCGGCACCTCGGTGTGCTGCCGGCGTACCCGTTCTACGGCGGCGCACCGGTGCACCCCGACATCGGTGCCCGGGAGAGCGTCGCCGAGCTCATCGCTGACCTCGATCGGGCGGGCACCGAGCGGGCGCTGGTAATCCCCAACTACGGCGTCCCTCAGGTCTCGGCCAGCTTCGCGCTCAACGAACTGGTACTCGAAGCGGCGACCAAGCACGAGCGGATCCGGGCCGGTATCTTCGTATCACCCCGGGCTCAGGACGCCGCGCTCACCGCCGCCGCGCTCACACTGGCCGGCGAACCGGGCGTCCGGGCGCTAAAAATCAGCTTCCTGCTCGGCGGGTCCGTCGACGACGAGACCTGCGCCCCGCAACTGGACGCCATCTTTGCCACGGCCAGGGAGCACGACCTGATCGTGCACGTGCACACCTCGCCCGGCGCCGCGAGCGACATCGACCAAATCGGCCAGCTCGTCGAGCGTTACGGGGACGACACCAAGATCCACCTCGTCCATCTCGGCGGTGGCATGAGTGGCCACATCAAACTCATCGGCGGCCGTTTCTTCGACTGGATCGCGGCGGGTAAGCGCGTTTACACCGACACCAGTTGGGCAATCGGCTTCGCCCCACGCTGGCTCGCGGCCGAGATCGAGCGGCGCGGCATCGGCCACGACCGGGTGCTGTTCGCCAGCGACGAGCCCTGGGGTGACCATGCCGGTGAGTTCGCCCGACTGCAGGCCGCTGCCGGTGACGGCGAACTCGCTCGCCACGTGTTCGAGGAAAACTTCACGCATCTCTACAACTGACCGTTCGTCCACCAACGCCTAAGGAGAATCCACAATGACCGCAGTCGAAGCAGTACCCGAGGACCTGCTCGCGGCCAATATCGCCAAGAGCCTGGCCGAGATCCCGCACCCCTCGTTGCCAAAGGGGAGCAACATCTACGGCAGCACGAAGATTTTCCCCGACTACCAGGCGGTGAACGGCGAGTCCTACTTCACCCTCGTGCACGGCATCGCTCACGAATCGTCGGTGTCATTCGTAGCGGTGTTGCAGGCGACCAGAGCGTTGCGTAAGGGCTTCGAGTCGGCCATCTACTTCTACGGACCCGGCTCGATCAACTGCATCGCCAACCGGGGTTTCCCCACTACCGGTGACGCCGCGTTCCCCGGAGAGACGAACATCAACGCCGCTCTCGAAGCGTTCATCGGCGAGGGCGGGACCGTCTACTGCTGTCGCTTCGGCCTCGCGCTGCACGGTGCACGAGAGGAAGACCTCATTGCCGGCGTCATCCCCGCGCACCCGCTCGACGTACAGGATGCGGTGATCCACTATGCCCGCAAGGGCGCGATCATCAACTCCACCTACATGGTCTGAGCGAGGAGGCCTCATGTCGGTCACGAACCGCCACGTACCGCTGGGTGACACCATCGGACTGCGGAGCAAGTTGGCCGTCACGGGCGTCCGGGTCGCCGCGCCGGTGTACCGGCGCGGTGGCGCCGGGCCGAGCGACGACGGGCATCTGGTGATCGGTGGCGGCAATGCGACACTGCCGATCAACCCAGCGAGCCCGTACAGCCTGCGCGACGGACAGATGTGGCTCGGTGACGAACCGGTCGGACTGCCTGTGCGTACGGTGGCGCGGCCCCGTTTCTACGACCTGAGCACCGCCGACGGGGTGCCCTACGAGCACATCGCCCGCTTGCACGGCGCGGACGTGCTCGCCACCACCGTGGTACAAACCTGTATCCGCTACGACGAGGCCGACCGGTGCCGTTTCTGCACCATCGAGGAGTCGTTACGCGCGGGCTCGACGGTCGCAGCCAAGACACCCGCCCAGCTCGCCGAGGTCGCTGAAGCCGCGGTCCGCCTCGACGGAATCCGGCAGATGGTGATGACCACGGGCACCACCGCCGGGCCCGACCGCGGAGCACGAGTGCTCGCCCGCAGTGCGCGTGCCGTGTTGCAAGCGGTCCCCGGCCTGCCCATTCAAGTGCAGTGCGAGCCACCGGCGCCCGCCGACCTCGACGCGATCAGGTTGTTGCGCGAAGCGGGAGCGGTGGCGATCGGCATCCACGTCGAGTCCCTTGACGACGAGGTCCGACGACGCTGGATGCCCGGCAAGGCCAGTGTGCCGCTGAGCCAGTACGAGGCGGCCTGGGACGAGGCGGTACGAGTCTTCGGCCGCAACCGGGTCTCCACCTACCTGCTGCTCGGTCTCGGCGAGGACCCCGACGAACTCGTGGCGGGAGCGGCCGGGTTGATCGCCCGCGGCGTCTATCCCTTCGTGGTGCCCTTCCGGCCGATGACCGCCACCCTCGCTGCCCAGGACGGCGCCATCGGCCCGGACGCGGCGCTGCTCGCCGATGTCAGTGGACGGGTCGCGGAATTGCTGCGCGCGGCCGGCATGGTCGGTGCCGACCAACAAGCCGGGTGCGCCGCCTGCGGCGCGTGCGGGGTGCTCAGCGCGGTGGGCGCCTGATGCACGCCCTCGGAGCATGTCTGCTGGGCGCCGCGACCCTCGCCGCGCCGGCCTGGACGATCGAGGTCGCCGACGACCCGGCCACGGTCGAGGCGTACCGGCGGCTGCGGCGCGACGTCTTTGTCGATGAGCAGGCACTATTTTCTGGCAGCGACCTGGATGACACCGACGACGATCCACGCACCGTGGTGCTGGTCGCCCGCGCGGACGACGGCACGATCCTCGGCGGAGTCCGGCTGGCGCCAGTCGCAACGCTGGGCCAGGATATCGGCTGGTGGACCGGCAGCCGCCTCGCTGTTTCGCGGGATGCCCGCCGCCACGGGGGGATCGGGCCGGCGTTGGTGCGCGCTGCCTGTGCCCACGCCGAGCAGCGCGGTGTGCTCAGGCTCGAAGCCTCCGTCCAGGCCGCCAACGAACCGCTGTTTCGGCGGCTCGGTTGGCAGCGGCTGAGCCCGGTCGCGGTCGCCGGGACGGCGCACCTCCAGATGCGGTGGCCGATTGAGCGCTTTGCAGGCCAGGCCCAGGCGACGAAGGCGCCACTCGGCGCGCTGCTGGCGGGCCTGCACCTCGGTGGCCCGGGCTTCGTCGGTGACGACGGCGTCCCGGTGCCGGGAAGCGATCTGGTCGCTGCTTGTGACGCGATCGTCCCGTCTCTGGTGGAACGCGACCCGGAATGGGCAGGTTGGTGCGGGGTATTGGTGAACCTCAACGATCTCTGCGCCATGGGCGCCCACCCGGTGGCGCTCCTGGACTCGGTGGCGGCGCGTGACGCATCCTTCGCTGCCCGCATCCTCGCTGGGCTACGCGCGGCAAGCGAGGCGTACCAAGTGCCGGTAGTAGGTGGGCATACCCAGTTCGGGGTCCCCGCCGCGCTGAGCGTGACGGCTTTGGGACGAACCGAGCGTCCGGTCCCCGCCGGCGGCGGCCGCCCCGGCCACGCTGTCACGCTCACGGCCGATCTCGGCGGCGGGTGGCGGCATGGACACACCGGACGCCAGTGGGACTCCACCACGACCCGGTCCGGTGAGCACCTGCGGTCCATGCTCGGCCTCGTCGCCGCGACCGCTCCCGCCGCCGCGAAGGACGTGAGCATGGCCGGCACCGTCGGAACGCTCGGCATGCTCGCGGAGGCCAGTGGCTGCGGTGCGGTGCTCGACATCGCCGCGGTGCCGACACCGGCTGCGGCCAGCACCGCTGACTGGCTTGCCTGTTTCCCGGGCTTTGCCATGCTCACTACCGACCACCCCGGCGCGTCGCTGCCACCTCCGGGTCCGGCAACCAGCGCGGTATGCGGTGAACTTGTTGCCGGCGCTGGTGTCGCGTTGCGCTGGCCCGACGGTGAACTCACGCCCGCGATCAATGGTGCCGTCACCGGTCTCGGCACCGCATGAATTCCGTTGATGTTCGAAGGAGAACTGGCATGCCCATCACCGTGGCGGCGGTCGCGGCCAACTTCGGCCGTGACCTGGACGCGGCCTTCGCCCGAATCGAAGAACTGCTCGACCAGGCCCGCAGCCGGGGCGCCGAGCTGGTCGTCCTGCCTGAGGCGACGCTCGGCGGGTACCTGTCAACCCTGAATGGCGGCCCGGCCTCACTGCCACCGGCACTCGACATCGACGGCCCCGAGGTCAAGCGGCTGACCGCACTGGCCGGTGACCTCGTCGTCACGGCTGGGATCTGCGAAGCCGACAACGCTATCCGGTACAACACAGCGATCGCGCTGACCGGCGACGGACTACTCGGCGTGCACCGCAAGGTGCACCAACCACTCGGCGAGGGTGTCTCCTACGCGGCCGGCGACAGCTTCGACGCCTTCGACTCGCCGGTCGGGCGGCTGGGGATGATGATCTGTTACGACAAGGCGTTTCCCGAATCCGCCCGGGCGCTGGCGCTGGACGGTGCCGACATCATCTGTTGCATGTCGGCCTGGCCGGCCGCGCGAACGAACCCGAGCCCAGACCTGGCCGACGATCGGTGGACCCGTCGGTTCGATCTCTACGACCGGGCACGCGCGCTGGAGAATCAGGTGCTCTGGGTATCGGCCAACCAGTCCGGCACCTTCGGAACGATGCGGTTCGTGGCCAGCGCAAAGATCGTCGATTGCGGTGGGGATGTGCTCGCCAGTACTGGTACTTCGCCGGGCATGGCAGTCGCCAGCGTCGACCTCGAGCGGATGCTGCACGCGGCGCGAGGCGGAATGTTCCACCTCCGCGACCGACGCCCAGCCGCTTATCTGAGCCAGGCGCACAGCTGATGGAACGGATCCCGGTCGTCATCATCGGCGGCGGACACGCCGGCCTCGCGGTGAGCTGGCACCTCACGCGCGATGGCATCGAGCACGTCGTACTCGAACGCGACACCCTCCTGCATTCCTGGCGTGATGCCCGCTGGGACAGCTTCTGCCTGGTGACCCCGAACTGGCAGTGCCGGTTGCCCGGCTACAGCTACGACGGGCCGGACCCGGACGGGTTCATGGTCGCTACGGAGCTCACCGACTGGCTCGCCGGCTACGTCGCCAGTTTCGACCCGCCCGTCCGTGAACACACCACAGTCACTTCGCTGAGGCCCGCAGCGGACGGCGACGGTTTCGATGTGACCACCGCGGAAGGTTCCATCCGCGCCGAGCAGGTCGTCGTCGCCACCGGCGGATACCACGATCCCTCCATCCCGCGGATGGCCGAACGGCTTCCCCAGCAGGTACTGCAGTTGCACTCCTCCCAATACAAGAACCCGCAGCAGCTACCTGGCGGTCCGGTGCTCGTGGTCGGCACCGGGCAGTCCGGCGCGCAGATCGCCGAGGACCTGCTGCTCGCCGGTCGCGACGTGCACCTGGCCGTCGGTAACGCCCCACGCTTCGCCCGCCGGTATCGCGGCCGAGACGTCATCGCCTGGCTGCACGACACCGGCCACTACGCCAAACCGGTCACCGACAAACCTGTCGAGGAACGCAGCCAGGACAAGACGAACCACTACGTCACCGGACGCGGTGGCGGCCGCGACATCGACCTGCGCGCATTCGCGATCGCCGGCATGACATTGCACGGCCACCTACGAGACATCGCTGGCAGCGAACTGGTCTTCGCCAACGATCTCGAGCAGAGCCTCGACGCCGCCGACGCGGTGTACAACGGCATCAATCAGATGATCGATGATCACATCGCCAGGAACGCCATCCGGTCGGCCATTGAGCCGTCCCGGTACCGGCCGGTGTGGCGCCCGGCGGCCTACCGTGGCTCGCGCCTACCGGTCGGTGAGTTGGCGGCCGTGGTGTGGGCGACCGGCTTCAGCCGCGACTACCGCTGGCTGCACGCCGGAGTCTTCGACGGTGCCGGGCATCCGCAGCAGCTGCGCGGCGTCACCGCCGTCCCGGGTCTCTATTTCATCGGGTTGCCGTGGTTGCACACTTGGGGCTCCGGCAGGTTCGCCGGTATCGAAGTCGACGCCGGCTACCTCGCTGCCCAGCTTCGGGCCCGTGAGCACAGTGGCAAGCTTGCCGCGAGTGCCGCCCGGTGATCAGCGGGCCACTGCGTATCGCGGCCGCATCGGCACACTTCGGGCGGGACCTCCCCCGCTCGGTAGACCGCATCGGCATGATCATCGAGGCTGCGCGGAAGGTGGACGCCCGGCTACTGGTGTTGCCGGACGCCGCATTGGGCGGATACCTCGCGGATCTGCGCTCACCTGATCCCGGCGCGCTACCGCCCGCAATTGCGCCCGACTCGCTCGAGATCCGGCGCATCATCGGGTTGGCCGGCGACATGATCGTCTGCTTCGGTTACAGCGAACGCCAGGGCGCTCGCCGCTGGAACTCGGCAGTGTGCGTGCATGGAGACGGCGTGCTGGGCCGGTACCGAAAGGTGCACCAGCCGCCAGGTGAGGCGCTGGTCTACTCCGCAGGCGACCGGCTCGACGCCTTCGACACACCGATCGGTCGGATGGGCATGCTGATCGACTACGACAAGACCTTTCCCGAAGCTGCACGCACGCTGGCCCTCGGCGGCGCCAGGATCATTGCCTGCCTGTCCGCCTGGCCGGCGAGCATTACGGGCCGAGCAGATCGGCTACCCAAGGACCGTCAATCGCGGCTGTTCGACCTCTATGACTGCGCCCGCGCCGCGGAAAACCAGGTGGTGTGGGTCTCGGCCAACCAGACCGGCACGACCGGCGGCCTCCGCTTCCTCGGCCAGTCCAAGGTCGTCGGTCCCGGCGGCGAGGTACTTGCCCGCACCTGGGCCAAAGCGGGACTGGCCGTCGCCGAGGTCGACGTCGAGGCCGAGGTCGACCGCGCCCGGTTGGTGCTGCACCATCTCACCGAACGACGACCCGAGCTCTACCTCGACAAAGCCCAAGCCTGATATGCGTATCGCGCAGCTCACTTACTCGACGCGGCCACGCGGCGGGGTCGTGCACACCCTCGCCGTCGCCGAAGCGCTGGCGGCCGCCGGCCACCAGGTCGACGTGTGGAGCCTGGCCCGAGGCGGGGACAGCACCTTCTTCCGGCCGGTCGATCCGCGCGTCGGACTGCGGCTGGTGCCGCTGCCGGAGATCGAGGGCGAAGAGGTCGGTACCCGCATCGTGCGATCCATCCAGCGGCTCGCGGAAGCGTTCGACCCATCCGGATACGACATCGTGCACGCGCAGGACTGCATCAGCGCCAACGCCGTCCCGCGGTGCATCCGCACCATCCACCACCTCGACAACTTCACCACGCCCGAACTGGCTGCCTGCCACGAGCGCGCCATCGTGCGCCCGTACGCGCACATCTGCGTATCAGCCGCCGTCGCCACTGAGGTCGCGGACGGTTGGGGCCTCCGGGCAGAGGTGATACCCAACGGCGTCGACTCCGACCGCTTCGCGCAAGCGGCGACCGACCATCAGGGCCGCCGTGACTGGGCCGATCAGCTCGGTACCTACGTCCTGGCCGTCGGTGGCATAGAACCCCGCAAGGGCACCACCGACCTGATCGAGGCGATGGCCGGCCTGCAGCGCGATCGACCGGACGTCGATCTGGTCATCGCCGGTGGAGAAACCCTCTTCGACTACCGCGACTACCGGCAGCAGGTCTTTCACCGAGCCGACGAACTGGGCGTGCGGATGACCGTCCTGGGCACTGTCGCCAATGACAGGTTGCCGGCGCTGGTTGCACAGGCCGCCGTCTTCGCATTCCCCTCCATCAAGGAAGGATTCGGCTTAGCGGCTATGGAGGCCATGGCCGCCGGCACCCCGGTGGTGATGCGAGACCTGCCCGTGCTCAGAGAGATCTATACCGGCGCCGCGGCCTTCGCCAACACCCGGTCGGGCATCGCGGACGCCCTGCTCGCCGCCATCAACGCACCGCCTACCGGGCAGCTCGCGGACGCCCGTACGCTGGCCGCCCGCTACAGCTGGCAAGACTCGGCAGCGGCGCACCTCAGGTTCTACAACCGCGTCACTGATCTGCAGCGTGGCTAAGGGCAATGTCGATCTCGGCAGCTGTCGGCAGCGAGTTCTGCGCGCCTCGGCGCTGAACGGACAGCGACGCCGCCGCATTGGCTCGGTGCAGCGCGGTCGGCCATGGCCGGCCTGACGCGAGTGTGGCCGCCAGCACGCCGCAGAAGGTGTCGCCGGCTCCGGTGGTGTCCACAGCTGCCACGGCGCGGCCCGGCACATGCAGGTCTGGCAAGCCGTCCCGGTGGAGCAGGACTCCATCGGCGCCGAGGGTAGTCACGACTACCGGGACCTGAGCCACCGCAGCCGGCTGCGCCGCCGCCTCGGATTCATTGACGACCAGCACGTCGACCGCTGACAGCAGCTCGTCGGGCAGCTGCATGGCCGGCGCGGCGTTGAGGATGACCAACCCGCGAGCCGCGCGCGCCGCTGCACTCGCCGCGGCTAGCGGCGTTTCCAACTGCAACAAGAGGACCGCTGCTCCCGCTACGCAGTCCAGGTCGTCTTGGGAGAGCCGGGTCAGCTCAGCATTGGCCCCGGGCACGACGACGATCGAGTTTTCACCGTCGCCCGCCACGATCACGACGGCCAAGCCGGTGGTGGCATGGCCGAGACGACGAAGCCGCGACACGTCGATGCGCTCGCGAGTCAGCTGGCGCGCGATTGCGTGACCGTCGGCGTCACCGCCGACTGCCCCGATGAAGGATACGAGACCCCCGTCGCGGGCAGCGGCGACGGCCTGATTCGCACCCTTGCCGCCGAAGCCGCGACTCGGCACACCACCCATCACCGTCTCTCCCGGCGACGGCAGCGCGCGGACGCCGAGCACCAGGTCGACATTCGCTGAGCCGAGGACGACGAGCCGGCCGCGCTGCCGAGTTTCTGCGCTCGGGTCCCCGCCCGGCTCGGTGCCAAGGACCATCGTTCAGTGTCTACCCTGCTTCATTGAAGAGCGGAATACCGGCCCTACCGCCACTGACGAGAACAGTAAGCTCGCCGAGAAGGAAGTCGCGCAGGCTCGAAGAGGAGATATCACATGTGGATGTTGCTGTCGACCCGCCTTCGGACCTGGCTGGCACTCGCCGTCGCGCTGCCGGTGGCTCGATTGGTGTTGCGCCGGGCGGCCGCTCGCGCTACCAGGCAGAACCCGAACTCGCGCCTCACAGGCCTGCTGAATCGCGCCGACGCAACGGTCGCGACGATGGCCCAACGCCGCCGTGCACGCCGAGGTCATTAGAGCCACCCTCTGGACCCGAGCCTCGGCAGCGGGAGGTGGCTGCGCCAGGCGGATGGAGCGAAGAACGCGACGTGGTCCAGGCCAGTGCGATGCTCGTGGAAGTCGTCGGTAGCGACTTGCGGGTGGGTGTGCAGGCCGAATAGCTGTCCACCCTCGAGCGTGAAGACCGTGTGGTGAAAGCCCCGATCTGCTCGTCTGACCGGTCGGGCACCGTTGCCCAACGTCCGACGGCGGACTTGCGCTGGTGATGTGTCTCGTGTGACGGTAGTTGCCAATGGGACGGCAGTGAGGCCGTCGGTTACGTGACCCTGTCCCCGGCAACGGCGATCAGAGTGACAAAGGCGCGAACTGCTGTGAAGGGACATGGCCGATGACTATTGGACCGGGTACGGGTCTCGGATTGTCATTTTTCGGAAGCTGGGCAGAACCGACGGAGATCGAACCGGAGCACCTTCGGCCAGCTGAGGTTCGCCCGCGAAGCCGGCGGGCGAAGCGCTGGGGGGCCGGGGCGATCGCGCTTGCGACGGGCGGTGTTGCCACGATCGCGATGCTGCCTATCGGTGCGGCATCGGCAGACCCCTCGGCCAACGCCTGGTTGCGGCTGCGCCAGTGCGAGTCGAGCAACAACTATTCGATCAACACGGGCAACGGGCATTACGGCGCCTATCAATTCGACCTTGCTACCTGGCGGAGCGTCGGGGGCACCGGCTACCCCAGTAGCGCCTCCGTAGGTGAACAGGACGCTCGCGCCCTCATCCTCTACCGCGAGCGGGGCTGGCAGCCGTGGCAGTGCGCGACCATCCTGGGACTTCGCGAAGACGGTGACGCGCGCTCTGGACGCATCAGTGACATAAGCGTTCCCGGCTCGGTCGCCGGGCCGGGAGGCTCTTCATCGATCCCGGCCTTCCCCGGAGCGCGGTGGTTCCACTACGGGGACTGGAATTCCACGATCAAGCGATTCCAGGACCAGATGCACGCCCGCGGCTTCTTCCCGGTCGGCACCGGGCAGTACGGGCCGAACACACTGGCCAT
>JAVEET010000168.1 GCA_030840295.1 Pseudonocardiales bacterium | reverse complement strand
TGCGCGCTGCCACCCGGTCAGCCTGGTAGACGGCCAGCTGAAGGTGTCGGCGGAATCAACGGCCTGGGCCACCCAGTTGAGACTGATGGCGCCCCAGATCTTGGCCAAGATCACCGCCGACCTGCCGCGGGGACTCGTGAAGCGCATCCTGATCACCGGTCCGGCCGCTCCCAGTTGGAAGCGGGGTCCGTGGTCATCTCGCGGGCGTGGGCCGCGAGATACCTACGGATGAGCGAACCCCACGTTCGCCCCCTGCAGAGCCCGTTGAGAGCCGGACCCGGCGCCGCTGAGTAGGCCCAATGCCGTTTCGTCAAGCCCTCCCTCGTGTCTGGAGACAACACCGGCTGGAAAATCGCTCTGTGACGCGTACAGCCGCGTTGCGGGCGGTATTTGGCCTACCGACCAAGTAGACTGAAGAGGTTCACTCCCGGTATCAGCCGCTGAACGCCACGCTGAGCGCCTTTCGACGCCTCAGCCGCGCCCAGTGGCCGCCGGTCGGATTGCCAGCCGGAGCGGTGCCGGCCCGGATTCGCCGGTGCGGTCTCGTTCCGGAGTGACCAACCATCGATTGAAGGAGTAATCAGTGGCGGCTAAGGCTGCGTCAACTTACGGAGCGGATTCGATCCAGGTCCTGGAGGGCCTCGAAGCTGTCCGTAAACGTCCGGGTATGTACATCGGCTCCACCAGCGAGAGAGGTCTGCACCACCTTGTCTGGGAGGTCGTCGACAACTCCGTCGACGAGGCGCTCGCCGGGTACTGCGACCGCATCGAGGTGACGCTGCTGGCCGATGGCGGGGTGCGGGTCACCGACAACGGCCGTGGCATGCCGGTGGGGATGAACACCCAGCAGAAGAAGCCGGCGGTAGAGGTCATCCTGACCGTGCTGCACGCCGGTGGAAAGTTCGACAGCGATTCCTACGCAGTCTCGGGCGGCCTGCACGGTGTCGGTATTTCCGTCGTCAACGCGCTGTCGACCCGGCTGGAGGTCGACATCAAGCGGGACGGCTACCGCTGGACCCAGCCCTACGTCGACCAGCGCCCGGCCGGGCCCTTGACGAAGGGTGAGAAGACCGACGAGACCGGCACCACGGTGACGTTCTGGGCGGACGACTCGATCTTCGAAACTCTGACTTACTCCTACGAGACGATCAGCCGACGGTTGCAGGAGATGGCGTTCCTGAACAAGGGGCTGACCATCGTCCTGCGCGACGAGCGTCCAGGCGTGGTGCTGGAGGTCGACGACAAGGCCGAGGACATCAGCACCGCCGCCGATGCGAAGCCGAAGGTCAAGGAGGTCACGTATCACTACGCCGACGGCATCGCCGACTTCGTCAAGCACCTCAACGCGACGAAGTCCCCGATCCACAAGTCGGTCATCTACTTCGACCCGGAGGACAAGGAGCTCAAGCTTTCCCTGGAGGTGGCGATGCAGTGGAACGAGTCCTACTCCGAGTCTGTCTACACCTTCGCCAACACCATCAACACCCACGAGGGCGGTACCCACGAAGAGGGCTTCCGGGCCGCGTTGACGACGATCGTCAACAAGTTCGCGTTGGCCCAGAAGATCCTCAAGGAAAAGGACGACAAGCTCACCGGTGACGACATCCGGGAAGGCCTGGCCGCAATCGTCTCGATCAAGCTGGCCGAACCGCAGTTCGAGGGCCAGACCAAGACCAAACTCGGTAACTCAGAGGCCAAGTCCTTCGTGCAGAAGATGTGCAACGAGTGGTTGACGGACTGGTTCGACCGTAACCCCGCCGAGGGCCGGCTCATCGTCACCAAGGCCACCTCAGCCGCTCGAGCCCGCAAAGCCGCGCAGCAGGCGCGCAAACTGGCCCGCAAGAGTGCGCTCGACACCATGGGTCTGCCGGGCAAGCTGGCCGACTGCCGATCGACTGACCCCGAGAAGAGCGAGCTTTACATCGTCGAGGGAAACTCCGCGGGCGGCTCCGCCAAGTCCGGCCGGGATTCGCTCTATCAGGCGATCCTGCCGCTGCGCGGAAAGATCATCAACGTCGAGAAGGCGCGCCTGGACCGGGTGCTGAAGAACTCCGAGGTCCAATCCCTGATCACCGCGTTGGGTACCGGTATCCACGACGACTTCGATGTGGCAAAGCTGCGCTATCACAAGATCATCCTGATGGCCGACGCGGATGTGGACGGCCAGCACATCACGACCCTGCTGCTGACGCTGCTGTTCCGGTTCATGCGTCCACTGATCGAGCACGGTCATGTTTTCCTGTCCCAGCCGCCGCTGTACAAGGTCAAATGGTCCAAGGGAGACCCTGATTACGTGTTCTCCGACCGTGAGCGCGACGCGTTCATCGAGGCCGGACAGGCCGCGGGTCGGCGGCTCTCGGCGGGCGACGCCATCCAGCGTTACAAGGGCCTCGGCGAGATGAACGCCAAGGAACTGTGGGAGACCACCATGGACCCGGCCACCCGGGTGCTCCTTCGGGTCACCCTGGACGACGCCGCGACAGCCGATGAGCTGTTCAGCGTCCTGATGGGCGAGGACGTCGAAGCCCGCCGCTCGTTCATCGTCCGCAACGCCAAGGACGTCCGGTTCCTCGACATCTAGAACTCGCCGGCGATCTTGGCGGACAGTGACCGCCCTGGCGGCTGATTCCTACCAACATCGTCGGAGTTCCGGTCCGCAACAGTGAGCACCAGAACGAAAGGTCATCATGACTGAAGTACCACCACCGCCCCAGCACGACCGCATCGAACCGGTCGATATCCAGCTGGAGATGCAGCGCAGCTTCCTCGACTACTCGATGAGCGTCATCGTCTCCCGGGCGCTGCCTGACGCGCGCGATGGTCTCAAGCCCGTGCACCGCCGCGTGCTGTATGCCATGTTCGACGGTGGATACCGGCCCGATCGTGGGTACGTCAAGTGCTCGCGGGTCGTCGGCGACGTGATGGGTAACTACCACCCGCACGGCGACACCTCGATCTATGACACCCTCGTCCGGCTCGCCCAGCCCTGGTCGATGCGGGCGCCGCTGGTCGACGGCCAGGGCAACTTCGGCTCGCCGGGCAACGACATGGCCGCGGCCATGCGATACACCGAGGCTCGGTTGTCGCCGCTGGCCATGGAGATGCTGCGCGACATCGAAGAAGACACTGTCGACTTCAGGCCGAACTACGACGGTCGCTCCCAGGAGCCGACCGTGCTCCCGTCCCGCATCCCGAACCTGCTGGTCAACGGCGGTGGCGGTATCGCCGTCGGCATGGCCACCAACCTGCCTCCGCACAACCTGCGAGAGGTGGCCAGTGGGGTGACCTGGGCGCTCAACCATCCCGATGCCACTCAAGAAGAGTTGCTCGGTGAGCTGATGGCCAGGATCCCCGGTCCGGACTTTCCGACCAAGGCCCTGATCGTCGGCAAGCAAGGCATCGAGGACGCCCAGCGGACCGGCCGGGGTTCGATCCGGATGCGCGCCGTAGTCACGGTGGAAGAAGATGCCCGCGGTCGGACGATCCTGGTGGTCACCGAGCTGCCTTACCAGGTCAACCCCGACAACCTGATCGAGAACATCGCCAACCTGGCCCGCGACCAGAAGGTCGGGGGGATAGCCGCCATCAACGACGAGTCCTCGGACCGGATCGGGATGCGGATCGTCGTCACCCTCAAGCGGGACGCGGTGGCCAAGGTCGTTCTCAACAACCTCTACAAGCACACCCAGCTGCAGACCACTTTCGGTGTGACCATGCTGGCCATCGTCGACGGCGTGCCCCGCACCCTGCGCCTTGACCAGGTCGTCAGCTACTACATCAGCCATCAGGTTGATGTCATCGTCCGCCGTACCCGGTTCCGGCTGAAGAAGGCCGAGGAGCGCGCGCACATCTTGCGGGCATTGCTCAAAGCCATCGACCAGCTCGACGCGGTGATCCAGTTGATCCGCAACTCGGCCTCAGCCGACGCAGCCCGCAGCGGCCTGATGGACTTGCTGGATATCGACGACATCCAGGCCGTAGCCATCCTCGACCTGCAGCTGCGCCGGCTCGCCGCCCTGGAACGCCAGCGCCTGCAGGACGAATACGCCGAGCTGGAAGCCAAGATCGCCGACTTCAACGACATTCTGGCCAAGCCCGGACGTCAGCGCGAGATCATCCGGGACGAGCTGAACGAGATCGTCGCCAAGTACGGCGATGAGCGGCGTACCAGAATCATCCCGTTCGACGGCGACATGTCGATGGAGGACTTGATCGCCGATGAGAATGTCGTCGTCACGATCACCCGGACCGGCTATGCCAAGCGGACCAAGACCGACCTGTACCGGTCACAGAAGCGCGGTGGCAAGGGCGTCCAGGGCGCGGGCCTGAAGACCGACGACATCGTCGCGCACTTCTTCGTCGCGTCCACCCATGACTGGATCCTGTTCTTCACGAACAAGGGCCGCGTCTATCGCACGAAGACCTATGACCTTCCTGAGGCGAATCGCAACGCGCGCGGTCAGCACGTAGCCAACCTGCTGGCCTTCCAACCGGACGAGCAGATCGCCGAAGTCATGACGATCAAGGACTACGAGGTCGCGCCGTACCTGGTGTTGGCCACCAAGTCCGGCTTGGTCAAGAAGACGAAGCTCACCGACTTCGACTCGAACCGTTCGGGCGGCATCGTGGCGATCAACCTTCGTCCCGATGACGAACTGATCGACGCGGCCTTGATCTCCCCGGACGACGATCTGCTCCTCGTCAGCAAGCACGCGCAATCGATCCGCTTCAAGGCCGATGACGAGACGCTGCGGCCGATGGGACGCGCGACTTCTGGTGTGATCGGTATGAGGTTCTCGGGGATTGACGAGTTACTGGCCATGGAAGTCGTCCAGGACGACATGGAAATCCTGATCGCCACGGACGGTGGGTTCGCCAAGCGGACCAAGGTCGACGAGTACCCGCTGCAAGGTCGAGGCGGGAAGGGCGTACTTACAGCGCGTATTGTTTCCACCCGAGGTGGATTGGTCGGCGCCATGACCGTCCGTCCCGAGGACGAGATCTATGCGATCACGTCCGACGGGGTGGTCATCAGAACGTCGGTCGCCGAGGTCCGTCGCGCGCAACGCCAGACCATGGGCGTGCGGCTGATGAATCTGCCGGAGGGTGTGTCGTTGATCTCGATCGCCCGCAACGCCGACGAGCCCGACGTAATCGACGAGCAGGAGTAGCAGCCGATGACGGATAGCTATCCGCCGAACCGCAACGCTGCGGGAAGTGTCCGCCCTGACGCCCATCCGGACCACGAGACCACGGCCCTGCCACGGGTGCCCGAGGAGTCCTCGCCGTGGGCCGCACCCGAGCCGGCCAGCCCGCGGTCGGGCGGCTCTGGTGATGCCTCGGCCTCGGGTGGCGCGCTGGCTGGATTCGGGTCGAAGCTGACCGCGGCCGGAGCAAGTGCGGTTGCCGCTGCGACCAGCGCGGCGTCTTCGGCCCGAGAGGCCGTTCGGGGTGGCTCTGCGTCCCCGGACGCAACGACAGCCGGGATGTCGCTGCCGCAGGGCGCCACTGCCGAGGGCCTCGGAGTCGCGGCCGGAGCCTCAGCTCGGGCAGCCGCCAGCGGTATGGGTGGCGGAGGCCCAGGCATCGCGGGTTCTGGTGTTGGTGGTTCTGGTGTTGGTGGTCCGGGGGTTGCTGCGACGCCCAGGGCCGCGGCGTCCGGTCGGGAAGGCCGTTCGTCGCGGGCCGCACGCTCGACCAATCGGCAGCCCCGTAAGGCCCGGTTGACCCTCAGCCACCTGAACGTTTACTCGATCTTCAAGTTCTCCTGTGTACTTGCGATCGCTCTCTTCTTCACCTGGCTGATCATGATCGGTGTCCTGTACGGAATCCTCGACGTCGCCGGCGTGCTGAAGCAGGTCAATAGCGCCATCAACCGGATCTCGGGCACCCAAAATCCCAAGGACGTCGTGACGGGGTCGATCGTGTTCGGCGCGGCGATCATCATCGGCGCCGTGTACATCGTGCTTTTCATCGCCATGTCCACCATCGGTTCGATGATCTACAACCTCTGCGCCGATCTGGTCGGCGGGGTGGAAGTCACCCTCTCCGAACGCGAGTAGATCCTCGTCTGAGGTACGCGAAAGGTGCTTGAGGTACGTCATCCATCGCGTAACTCGGCCACTTTTGCGTATCTCGGACGGTCTTCGCGCCGGGCCTTCGGGGCCAGTTTGGGGGCCGGCGCCCGTTGCCGGTAAGCTCACACATCGCGTGTCCGGCTGGTTGCCGGGGATGCTGCGGGCCTATAGCTCAGATGGTTAGAGCGCATCCCTGATAAGGATGAGGCCGGAGGTTCAAGTCCTCCTAGGCCCACACCTCACCACGTTCGTCCGGCCTCTGGGTGACCAGGAGCTGGACGGCGGTACACAAAAGGGAGTCGCCATGAAGAAGCTGCTAGCACTCGCTGCCGCGGTCGGTGCGTTGGTCTTGGTGAGGCGCAGAAAGAGCTCGGGCAGCTCAGACGTGTGGCGCGACGCCACCCGTCCTGACCTGGGCTGACCTGTTCGACCGAGGGACCGCAGTACGCGGTCACCAGGGGACGTAGCTCAATTGGCAGAGCACTGCCTTTGCAAGGCAGGGGTTGAGAGTTCGATTCTCTTCGTCTCCACAAAGCCGAAGACCCCGGGTTGTTCCCCGGGGTCTTCGGCTTTGTTTGGTAGGGACGCGGCAGAGAATCGGGAGGAGGTTCGCGCCGGCGAACCGACGGATCTCTTCGTCTCCACAAGTGATCAGGGTCCGGTAGCTCCCGGGCTCTGATCGTTTTGTCTCGGGACACCGTTAGGGGTAATGCGACCTCGGTCACAGGTGTCTGGGGCATCGTTACGGTGCGGAACCCGGCGACGTGATCAGGACGCGCTTACTGGGCCCAGGGCTCCCGCGAACCTGAGTGGAGCACCGTGATAGCCCCGGGAAACGTGACTGGATCACCGAGCCCGGTAGCCTGACACGACAATGGACCTTCTCGCGATCTGGCTGGGCAAACTGACGCTGGTGGCCCTGCGCATCCTTGGTCGGCGCGGAACGGCGCTCCCCGGACTCGTCGTAGAAAAGGTCTTCCCGCGGTTTCTGGCCCGGAAACTGTCCGCCCTCGCCCAGGGCGTCGTCGTGATCACCGGCACCAACGGCAAGACGACCACGACCAAGATGGTCTCCGCGATTCTGGCGCAGCAGTACCGCGTCCTGACCAATGACACCGGCGGCAATTTCGTTCGCGGCACCATCACCGCAGTCGTCCAGCATTCGGACTGGCGCGGTCGCACCGCGGCTGACGTCGCGGTGTTCGAGCTGGATGAGGCGCACGCGGTGCGGTTCTGCCAGGTGTATCAGCCGGAACGCTTGTTGTTGCTCAACGTGCTGCGCGATCAACTCGATCGGTTCGGTGAGATCGACATGACTGCGCAACTACTGGCCAAGGTGGCGGCCAAGACCACCCAGCACGTCGTGGTGAACCGCGATGATCCCCGGCTTACGGCACTTGCGACGGACCTCTCTGCCAAAGTCGATTACTTCGGGGTAGCTCCCCAACTCCGAGAGTTCTTTCCGACGGACGAGGAGATGTACGGCGGGACGATCACCCTTTCCGAACTGCCGGCCGTCGCGGAACTTCTGGATCTCGAGCTCGGTGTCGCCACCGACCTGACCCTGCGCATCGGCGCCGGCACCGAAGAGATCACGCTGCGCGCCGAGGGCGCTCACAACGCCCAGAACGCGGCCGCGGCCGCCG
Source organism: Pseudonocardiales bacterium (assembly GCA_030840295.1). Classification (GTDB taxonomy): domain Bacteria; phylum Actinomycetota; class Actinomycetes; order Mycobacteriales; family Jatrophihabitantaceae; genus Jatrophihabitans_A. The sequence goes on along the minus strand of JAVEET010000168.1, from coordinate 9,549 downwards.
CGCTGGCTCTCACCTTCGGCCTCGGTCCTGCTGTGATCGCCGAGGGCCTGCGCAACGTCGAGCCCGCCTTCGGACGCGGCCAGTCCTTCGAGATCGAGGGACGCCGCGTCGTGCTGCAGCTGGTCAAGAATCCAGCGGGCTTCCGCCAGTCGCTGCGCACGGTCGACGGCCTGCGCCCGGCGGCGACTGTGATCGCGATCAACGACGATTATGCCGACGGACGCGACATGTCATGGCTGTGGGACGTCGAGTTCACGTCGGCCTTGGGATCCACGATAAATACCCCGGGGCCACCTCGGCTCGTCAACGCTCCTGCTCCACCAGCCAAGGCAGGCTGGTTGGTGACCTCAGGGACCCGGGCCGCCGACATGGCCGTTCGGCTCCAATACGACGAGATCGCGGTGGGCCTCGTCCAGCCCGATCTCGCCGTTGCGGTCCGCGAGGCGACGTTCCACGTGAAACCCTCCGACACTGTGGTGGTGTTCTCCACCTATACCGCCATGTGGGAACTGCATCGGGTACTGGAGAGAATCACTGCCGTCTGAACCGGTACGGCGGTACGCCGCTCGCGCTACTGACCGGCCAACTACCCTTGGCCCCACCATGACGACGCTCACCCTGGTTCATCTGTACCCGCGCGAGATGAACATCTACGGCGATACCGGCAATGTCCTCGTACTGCGCAAGCGCCTGCAATGGCGAGGTATCGAGGCGGTGGTGGTCCCGATCAATGTGGGCGATGAGCTGCCCGCCGACGTCGACATCGTGCTCGGCGGTGGTGGGCAGGATGCCGCGCAGGGCGATATCGGTGCGGACTTCGTCCGCCGAGCCGGCACGCTGCGGGCAATGGCTGATGACGGTGTCGTGATGCTGACGATCTGTGGCACCTACCAGATGCTCGGCCACGAGTTCCTGACCAAGGACGGCCACCGGATCGTCGGGACGGGCGTGCTGGATCTCGTCACCAGAGGCTCGGATCATCGCCTGATCGGTAACAACCACGTCGATACCGAGTGGGGACGAATGGTTGGGTTCGAGAATCACAGCGGGCTCACTGAACTCGGAACCGGTGTCCGTCCGCTCGGCACCGCTGCAGCAGGTCGGGGAAACAATGGAACGGACCAGACGGAGGGAGCCGTCCGCGACAATGTCTTCGGTACCTATCTGCACGGCCCCGTGTTGGCCAAGAGTCCGGAGTTCGCCGACGAACTGCTGCGGCGGGCACTAGCTCGCCGGGGGATGTCCGGCGATCTTGAACCACTGGACGATCGACTGGCCATGGCCGCAGCCGCCGTGGCAGTAGGCCGCCCGCGATGACGCCGCCAATTCAGGCTGCGATGACGCCGCGAATTCAGGCTGCGGTGACGTCGCCAATGGGGCCGAGCGATGAGGCCGCCAATGGGGGCCTGCGATGAGGCGGACCGTGGCCGCGGCCGGCATGTTGCTGTCGGCCGGATTGCTCCTTACCGGTTGCTCCGGGACGAAGAAGTCGGCTGACCCGAGCAACACCGGGTCGACATCGGTATCGGCCACCGCAACCGGACTGGCCGGCGGTGACGGTGAAGGCTCGCGGAGCACGATCATCACGACCCCGACGCCGAAGCTCAGCAGCTCCACCGGGGCCAAGGAGCTCGACAAGCCCTGTCCGTACGCCGACCTGGACTCGATGCGCGACCAGGAGGGTGACCGTACCGACCGCTCGGTGCAGTTGGCGACCAACCCGGTGGGATGCCGCTACTACTTCCAGTACGACCACAGCGTGATCATCACCGAGATCACCATCGAGAGATTCGCAACGGCCACCGAGGCCTTCAACGCGGTGGTCACCGCCGCCAAGGGTCATCCGGAGTTCGTCGATGACAAGAGCATCGGTGACTTCGGCTCGATCACCATCAAACTCCCGCTGCAGGGTGTCAGCACCTGGGCATGCATCTTCTCCAAGGGCAAGCTCGCGATCACCGCCCACACCCGGCAGACCGTGGTCGGCCAGGACGCGCGGAATGTGGCCAAGTTGATCGCGCCGAAGGTCAAGTAGACCCGGGTCGGCTCAGCGATCCACAGTGCGCACCGACGGCTTCAGCTGGCGTGGAAGGATGGCAAGGCAGTCCCTACTCGACAGGAGTCCGTTCAGTGACAGCTACCCAGACCGCAACCTTGCACACCTCGGCCGGCGACATCAAGGTCAACCTTTTCGGCAATCACGCCCCGAAGACCGTCAGGAACTTCGTCGACCTGGCCACCGGCGCCAAGGAGTGGACCGACCCGAAGACTCGCGCCAAGACCACCGCAAACCTCTATGACGGCACGATTTTCCATCGGGTGATCTCGAACTTCATGATCCAGGGTGGCGACCCGCTCGGTCGTGGCACCGGCGGACCCGGCTACAACTTTGCTGACGAGTTCCACCCGGAACTCTCCTTCGACCGTCCCTACCTGCTTGCCATGGCCAACGCCGGACCGAACACCAACGGCAGCCAGTTCTTCATCACCACGGCACCCACTACCTGGCTGAACTTCAAGCACTCCATCTTCGGTGAGGTCGCTGATGCTGACAGCCGCGCCGTGGTAGATGCCATCAACAGCACCCGGACCGGTGCCGCCGACCGCCCGGTCACTGACATCACCATCAACTCGGTGACAATCAGCGACGTCTGAGCGTTAGACCGTCATGCAACCGACGCAGCCGCCCGCCGGCGGGTACGAACCGTACGCGCAGTTCCCGGGCTGCTACCGGCATCCGGATCGACCCACTGGCGTGCGCTGCGTGCGCTGTAATCGACCGATCTGCCCGGAGTGCCAACGTCCGGCGTCGGTCGGCTTTCAATGTCCCGACGATGTCGCGGCCGGAGCAGCGTCGATCAGGCGCGGCCGGACGGTGGTAGGCGCGCCGGTCAGCAACCTGCCACCGCTGGTTGCCTACGGTCTGATCGCCGTGAACGTCCTCGCCTACATCGCCACCGGACTCTCCACCGGTGGCACGCTGGCGGACAACCGGAACTCCCAGCTGTTCAACGATTGGGTGATGGTTCCCTACCTCGTCGGGCATCAGCACGAGTACGCCCGGCTGATCACCTCGGCGTTCCTGCACATCGGTCCGATCCATCTCGCCTTCAACATGTTCGCGCTGTACATGATCGGGCCGGGCCTGGAGCGGGCGCTCGGTTGGTGGCGTTTCCTTGCGGTGTACCTGCTCGGCGCGCTGGGCGGTTCGGTCGCCACGCTGGTCTTCGGGCAGGTTCTCGCCGGAGTCGCGGGTGCCTCCGGCGCTATCTTCGGGCTGTTCGCGTGCGCGTTGCTGTTGACCAGGGTCATCGGCCTGGATGCCCGGTCGTTGATCATCACGATCGGCCTGAATTTCGTGATCACGTTCTCGGTGCCCGGAATCTCGAAACTGGGCCACGTCGGCGGCTTCGTCATGGGTGGCCTGGCCACGCTCGCGCTCCTGGGCTGGCATCTGGGATCCGGGACCTTGAAGAATCGCAATCCACGGGTTCAGGTGGCCGGCCTGGTCGGACTGCTCGTCCTGCTCCTCGCCGCGACGGCATGGCGTACGGCCGACATCGGCTCCCAGCCCACCTCGGTGAACGGTGCACTAACGGCACGTCCGGGCCAATCCGCTCGTGGAGTTATCCACAATGTGGATGAGCCTGGGGAGAATTACACCCGTGTAATCACAGCGGTGGAAGAGCCTGTGGACAACTGATCAGCGCCAGCGGACGGCCATGATCAGGCCGCCGATGAGGAACGCGAACCCAACCCCGAAGTTCCAGCTGCCCAGGTCGCGCATGAGCGGCACGTGCTCGCCTGCCATGTAATAGACGACGATGTACGCCAAGCCGATGATCAACAGCGCCACCATCGTGATCGGATACCACGTCGGGCTCGGCCTCAACTGCTTGCTCGAGCCGGACAGGCTGCCGGTCGTTGTGGCCGGGGCGGCGTAGCTCGGCTTCTTGCGGACCTTGGACTTGGGCACGGTGGCTCTCCTGAGATGATCTTTCGAGATCCGAGTCCGGCGTGCACACAGTCGAGGCGAGGCACCGGATACGGTTCGGTGCAGCTAGCGTAAACGACATGAAGGCGATCCCGAGTCTCAGGCGTAAGCCGGACCTGTGGCGAAGCCTCGTTCCCGCGGTCGCGCTGCTGGTCGGCCTGCTCGTGGTGACGACCGCTCACACGGCGCGCGGTACCGATCTGCGCTCGGCCGGTAGCAAGAACGTGGCCGACCTGATCCGCGCCGCGGAGAGCAAGGGCGCGGTCCTCGACACTCAGGTCGGGCAGCTGCAGCGCGAAGTTGGCGCGGCCACCGGGCAGCTCGCCAAATCCGATGCCACTCTCGCGGCTATCAACGCCGCCGCGAAGCCCTTACAGCAGCCTGTCGGTCTGACTGCGGTCACGGGTCCCGGTCTGAGCGTGGTTCTGGACGACTCGCACGACAACATCACCGACCCGAATATCGATCCGAATTGGCTCGTTGTCCATCAGTCCGACATGCAGGCGGCGGTGAATGCCCTGTGGGCCGGGGGCGCCGAGGCGATCATGGTGCAGGACCAGCGGCTCATCCAGACCAGCGCTATCCGGTGCGTGGGAAACACCCTGCTGCTCAACGGGCAGGTGTATTCGCCGCCCTTCAACATCGCGGCCATCGGTCCCGCGGATCAGCTGCGCCAGGCCCTTGACGCGTCGCACAATTTGGGTCAGTACCGAAAGGATGCCAATTCCTACGGCCTGCGCTACAGCGTGGACACTCAGAAGAGTCTGCGGATTCCCGCGTACGACGCACCCATCGGGCTGAAGTACGCAAAGATCGGTGGATAACACCGACCACACCAGCGACTATGGTCAGATCGTGCGCCGGCAGGGTGTGGCGGACATCGGCAGGGTGTGGGCGGACATCGGCCGCAACTGCGACCGCGCCGACGACCCGCCCGAAGACCAGCAAGGGAAGACAGATGAGCAGTGAGGACGCCGGAGGGTGGGATTTCTCCGCCGCCGCCGCCACCCCGGCTGGTGGCCTCGGGACCATTCCCCCCGTCCCGCCGCCGACGAACGTGGGCACGCCGGGATCCGGGCCGGGCGATCCCGGCCGGCCCGGCGTCGGCAACCGCGTGGGAAACCTCGTGCGTACCTTCGTCCGGGGCGTGGGTCAGACCCTGATCACGCTCGGTCTGGTGCTGCTGCTCTTCGTCGTCTACGAGGTCTGGGTGTCGAACATCTTCGCCCATCAGCGTCAGAACAAGGTCCGCCAGCAATTCAGCCAGGCCGTGCAGAAGGGGCAGGATCCGCTAAAGGGACAGGACCGGCTCAACCTCCCGTCCGGCAAACAGATCGTCATCCCGGCCGGCGAGGGCTTTGCCAACCTTTACATCCCGCGCTTCGGTAAGGACTTCGCCTGGACGGTCGTGCAGGGCACCGCGGCTGGCGACCTCGAGCGGGGACCCGGGCACTACACCGACACCGCCGTACCGGGTCAGCTTGGAAACTTCGCCCTGGCCGGACACCGGGTCGGCAAGGGCGAGCCGTTTCTGAACCTCGATCAGCTCGTTCCTGGGGACTCCGTCGTCGTCCAGACCGCCGGCAACTGGTACGTGTACAAGGTCCTCGGAGACGCCAAGAAATACGCGGCAGCCTCGAAGTTGACCAGCAAGCCCCAGCGAGCCGCGGCTATCGTCGACGCGCTGAACAGCCGGGACAGCCAAGGTGTCCCGGGTCGCGAAATTGTCACGCCCGACGATGTGGCGGTTATTGCGCCGGTACCCGACAACTCGGGATTGACGCCGACGCGGGCGCTGCTGACGATGACGACCTGTCACCCGAAATACAGCGCGGACCAGCGGATGATCCTGCACGCGGCATTGGCACGTGCAGTACCGGCCAAGGGCAATGCGATACCGAAGGAATTACCCGGAGGGACTCTCTAGATGTACGCCTGGATTTGGCGCCGGCTCCCCGGACCGACCGCCCTGCGCCTGCTGCAGGCCCTCCTGCTGATCGCGGCGGTATCGGCCGTGTTGCTGTTCGTGGTGTTCCCTTGGATCGAACCGCATCTTCCCGCCAATCCCATCACCGGGGCGAACACCGTCGGCCAGTAGCGACCGGACGCCGGTACGCGGGGACGGTCCTAGGATGGCCGTGTGACCCGCATCCTGGTCGTGGACAACTACGACAGCTTCGTCTACAACCTCGTCCAATACCTCGGGCAGCTCGGGGCTGAGGTCGAGGTCCGCCGAAACGACGCGATCGACCCGGCGGACTTGGCCGCCCTCGATGTCGACGGCGTGCTGATCTCGCCCGGACCCGGTACGCCATACGAGGCCGGCGTCAGCATGGCGATGGTCACCGCCGCAGCCGACACGGGGGTGCCGCTGTTCGGGGTCTGCCTCGGGCATCAGGCCATCGGGGCCGTGTACGGCGGTGTGGTCGAACGGGCTCCGGAGTTGCTGCACGGTAAGACTTCGGACGTACTGCATGACGGATCGGGTGTCCTGGCCGGGTTGCCGTCACCGTTCGTCGCCACCAGGTACCACTCGCTCGCGGTTCGCGAGGAGACCCTGTCCGACGAGATCGAGGTGACCGGACGGACGCCATCCGGCGTCGTCATGGCGCTGCGGCATCGGACGCTGCCCATCGAAGGTGTGCAATTTCACCCCGAGTCGGTGCTGACCCAGGGCGGCCACCGGATGCTGGCGAACTGGCTCGAGCGCTGTGGCGCCACGATCAAGTGGGAGCAGGTCGACGCCCTGGTCGCCGAGCTCGATGCCTTGCGCGAGCAGGCGTTCTCCACCGCCATGTGAGCTCCGGGGGCGTTGGGTAGGTTCAGGGCCATGAGAGCTGTTGTCGCCTCCGGCCCCGGTGGCCCGGAAGTACTGTCCATCGCCGAGTTCGACGCGCCGAAAGCGGGGGCCGGCGATGTCATCGTGGACGTGGCCGCGACCGCGGTCAACCGCGCCGACCTGCTGCAGCGTGCGGGTAGCTACCCACCACCACCCGGCGCCTCGGAGATCCTGGGACTGGAGTGCAGCGGCACCATCGCCGAACTGGGCGAGGGAGTCACCGGCTGGGAGATCGGCGACCAGGTCTGTGCCCTGCTCGCCGGCGGCGGCTACGCCGAGCAGGTGGCGGTGCCGGCTACCCAGCTGATGCGTCTACCGGAGGGCATCGACCTGGTCACGGCCGGGGCACTGCCCGAGACGGCATGCACGGTCTGGTCGATGGTCTTCGACAACGGTCAGCTGGCGCCGGGGGAGTCCTTCCTGGTCCACGGTGGATCGTCGGGCATCGGGACCATGGCCATCCAGTTGGCCAAGGCTCAGGGCGCCAAGGTGTTCACCACGGCCGGCACCGCCGAGAAGGTTCTGGCGTGCCAGTCCCTGGGTGCCGATGTTGCCATCAACTACCGCGAACAGGATTTTGCCGAGGTCATCAAAGCCGAGCAGGCGGCGGACGGGCGCAGCGGCATCGACGTCATTCTGGACACCATCGGGGCCAAATACCTCGAGCGCAACGTGAACTCGTTGGCTCAGGCCGGACGGATCGCGGTCATCGGGATGCAGGGTGGCGTGGTCGGCGAACTCAACCTTGGTGCGCTGATGACCAAACGCGGCACGATCTATGCGGCCGGTCTGCGAGCGCGGCCGGCCGAGCAGAAAGCTGCGATCGTGGCTGGCACCGAGGCCCACGTCTGGCCCCTGATAGAGCGAGGTCTGGTCAGACCGGTGGTCCATGCGGTATTGCCGTTGGCCGAGGCAGCGCAAGCCCATCGCCTCGTGGAGTCGAGCATGCACGTAGGCAAGGTCGTGCTGGCCGTCAGCTAGCCGCACGACCCGGGACGCCGTCGCGTTACGAGCCCACGACGTTGTCACGTCGTGGGCTGACCGGCGTGGGCTGACCGGCGTGGGCACAGCAGTACGGCACACCGGTTGTCACCCGTGGAGTGGGTTGGTCCAAACTGGAGCCATGACGAACTCGAGTGGACAGCCCGGTGATGGCGCAGACCCTTCGGCTGCCGGTCATACCACCCAGGACGAGAGTCAGTACGAGATCCTCCCCGGCGATGATGCCGACGGTGTTCACTCGGGCGGCGGGCAGGGTGATCGCTCCGGCGACGATCCCGATGTGACCGCGCAGATCGAGCAGCCGGCCAAGGTGATGCGGATCGGCACCATGATCAAGCAGTTGCTGGAGGAAGTGCGCGCGGCGCCGCTGGATGAGGCCGGCCGGCAACGACTCAAGGAGATCCACCAGTCCTCGATCAAGGAACTCGAGGACGGCCTTTCCACCGACCTCAAGGACGAGCTCGATCGGCTGAGCCTGCCGTTCGACGAGGATCATGTGCCCAGCGAGGCCGAACTGCGGATCGCCCAGGCACAGTTGGTGGGTTGGCTGGAAGGGTTGTTCCACGGTATCCAGACCGCCCTGTTCGCACAGCAGATGGCCGCCCGGGCCCAGCTGGAGCAGATGCGCGGCCGGGCCTTGCCGGGACAGATCGGCCCGGGCACCGGGCTTGGGCCGGGAATGACACCCGGCGTTTCGCCGGAACACGGCACCGGCCAGTACCTCTGACGGCCGCGACCACACCCGCTACCGAGATGCCGCAACCGTGCCGACGCCGGGTCAGCAGCCATCTCACCGTCGACATCCAGACCCCGGCCAGGATCGTTCTGCAGGTTGCGGTGGCCGATCCGGAGCCGCTCACGGTCGACGAGAGCCTGATAACGACCATCGACGGACGACCGGTTACGGCCCTGGAGGTGCGGGCTCCCCACGGCGGCCGATGGCATGTCCTCAAGGCCCCGGCGGGCAGGCTGATCGTCGATTATTCCGCCACCTTGACCGGTCGCGGCGGGGTCCCGGATGAGGGTGTCGCCGATGACGTCCGGTACCTCCATCCGAGCCGCTACGCCGAGTCCGACCGGTTGTTCGCGTTCTCGCGGTCGCAGTTCGCCGGCATCCCGGTCGGCCCGGACCTGCTGGCCGCGGTGTCGTCCTGGGTCGGTACCCGGTTGATCTACCTGTCTGGCAGCAGCCGGCCCACCGACGGTGCCGTCGATACCCTGCTGGCCGGTCAGGGCGTTTGCCGGGACTTTGCGCACCTGGTGGTGGCGTTGCTGCGGGCCCTGGACGTGCCGGCCCGAATGGTCGCGGTGTACGCGCCGGGGCTGGATCCGATGGACTTCCACGCGGTGGCCGAGGCACGGATCGACGGGCAGTGGCAGGTGGTCGACGCCACCCTGCTCGCGCCCAGGTCGGCCCTGGTCCGGATCGCCACCGGCCTGGATGCCAGTGACACCGCGTTCCTGTCGAGCTACGGCGGAGATATCCAGATGCTGGAGCAGTGGGTCAGTGCAACCGTCGAAGGTCCGCTACCCGAGGACGACATCACCGAACTGGTGCAGTTGGGCTGAGCGGTTCGCGACCGATCTGGCTGCTAATCGTTGCCGGTTGCGTGGCGCTCGAGCTCCGCCAGCAGTTCCCCGATCAGGTGCGCGACCGCGTCCTCGTCGTTCGAGCGGTCCAGGATCCGCTTGGCCGCCGCTCGAGCCGACGGGT